>NZ_JADOVD010000001.1:0-370779 GCF_015752245.1 Flavobacterium sp. CG_9.10 | reverse complement strand
TTATTTTTACCCATCGTTATTTGAATTTTGCAACTCTAAATTACGATTATTTTAAGAAGCCATTAATTTGGCTTCTTTTTTATCGGACAACAATGCTCAAAAATATAAGAATTATTCGATTAAAAAAAAACTTAATTTTTATTTTTACTGTCAATAGTTATAGTCACCGGGCCATCATTTAACAAAAGTACTTTCATGTCTGCACCAAAAATACCCGTTTGAACTTTCTTACCCAGCTCAATTTCTAGGTGTTTCACAAAATTCTCATACAAGGGAATGGCAACATCTGGTTTTGAAGCTTTAATATACGATGGACGATTTCCTTTTTTAGTAGAAGCATGAAGTGTAAATTGGCTTACTACGATTATATCTCCATCAATGTCTTTTACAGATAAATTCATCACATGATCTGCATCATCAAAAATACGAATATTGGCAATTTTACCTACCAGCCAATCAATATCTTGTTGAGCGTCATCATCTTCAATACCAACTAAAACCAATAATCCTTTTTGGATATCGGCTACAATTTTATTTTCTATGGTTACCGAGGCGGAGGAAACTCTTTGAAGGACGATTTTCATTTATAAGTCTTAAAATTTTAAAGTCGAAAGTCAAAAAACTATTCTAAATATTTAGTTAATGCTGACTTTCGACTTTCGACATTGCAACTTTCGACACCTTTATTCTCTGGTCTTATCACTTATTATTCGGTCCTCATTATGAATATCGGTACGATAATTTTCATCATCACCTTCCAGAATTTTCAGGTAACTTCTATAACGGGACCAGGCTATTTCGTCTTTTTCCAATGCGGCTTTAATGGCGCAATGTGGTTCGTCTTTATGCAAACAATTATTAAATTTACATTGCTCTTTCAACTTGAAAAATTCAGGGAAATAACCACTAATTTCTTCTTTTTCCATATCGACAATTCCAAAACCTTTGATTCCCGGCGTATCTATAATTTTGGCATCAAAAGACAAATCATACATTTCGGCAAAAGTTGTGGTATGTTGTCCTTGCTTGCTCGCTTCAGAAATTGTTTTTGTTTTTAGATGTAAAGTCGGTTCCATGGCATTGACTAATGTGGATTTCCCCACACCGGAATGTCCTGAAAACATACTCACTTTACCAATCATCATCGCTTTCAACTCTTCAATTCCTTTCATTTCAGTCGAAGAGACGCGCAGGCATTTATATCCAATCTCCTGATACACGTGCTGCATGTATAATTGCTCATCAAGTGTAGCGTCATCAAAAGTATCAATTTTGTTAAAAACCAAAATTGTTTCAATTCCATAGGCTTCGGCAGTTACCAGAAAACGGTCAATAAAATTAAAAGTCGTTGGTGGATTATTTATCGTAACCAATAAAAAAACGCGGTCAATATTAGACGCAATAATATGCATCTGATGTGATAAATTCACTGATTTTCGAACAATATAATTCTTTCTATCGTGAATTTTATGAATGGTTCCCGTTACTATATCTGATGTTTCCTCTAGTTCATAATCTACAATATCTCCCACAGCAATTGGGTTGGTACTTTTAATTCCTTTGATTCGGAATTTCCCTTTCATACGGCATTCTATAAAATCCCCTTGTTCAGATTTTACGGTGTACCAACTTCCTGTAGATTTGTAAACGAGTCCTGTCATTTTTTATATTTAAGATATTAGATCTATGATATATGTTTTAGCATAAATAAAATATTTTGCAAAGATAAATGATTTATGGAGGTTTTTCGATTTTCGAAGTGTCTAAAAAAAACAAAAAATCCCAAAACATTAAGCCTTGGGATTTCATAAATTTAAATGCTCAATCACTTAAATCTAAATTCAGCAATCGTTACTCTACAATCTTAAATCATTTTACGCATTTAATACTTTTTCTTGGTGGCCAATACTTTCCTGGTGAATCGCCTTAAACATTTTAAGCACAAACTCTTCTGTCAAGCCTTTTTTCTCGCCTTCAAGAATCATTTTTCCAAGAATTTCATTCCAACGCGTATTTTGAAGAATTGCAACGTTAGCGTCTTTTTTTACTTGACCTATTTCATCTGCTACTTTCATACGTTTTCCTAGCAAGTCTAATAAATTCTCATCCAAGATGTCAATATTCGTTCTCAATTTCGTCATTTTTTGAGTAAATTCTTCCGATGCATCATTTTGCTTTCTTACTTTCAAATCAATAAAAATTTGTTTCAAAGCCGTTGGCGTCACTTGTTGCGCTGCATCACTCCATGCATTGTCTGGGTCATAATGAGTTTCTATAATCATACCGTCATAATTCAAATCCAACGCTTCTTGCGTCACTTCGAGAATCATTTTGCGATCTCCCGTAATATGAGACGGATCAATTATAAGAGGTAAATCAGGGAATTTATTTTGCAATTCGATAGGAATCTGCCATTCTGGAATGTTTCTGTATTTTGTTTTCTCATAAGTAGAAAAACCTCTGTGAATTACTCCCAGTTTTTCAATTCCTGCATTGTATAAACGCTCCACTCCGCCTAACCACAGAGATAAATCTGGGTTTACTGGGTTTTTTACCAAGACAATTTTTTTTGTTCCTGCCAAAGCATCTGCAATTTCTTGCATAGCAAATGGATTTACAGTCGTTCTGGCTCCAATCCATAACACATCCAGATCATATTCTAACGCTAATTTTACGTGAGCAGCATTCGCCACTTCCGTTCCCATTAGCAATCCAGTTTCTTCTTTTGCTTTTTTAAGCCATTTCAAGCCTATCTCCCCAACACCTTCAAATCCTCCCGGACGCGTTCTTGGTTTCCAAATTCCTGCTCTAAAAATACTTACATCAGAATCTTTCAATTCATGTGCAATTTTCAATACTTGTTCTTCAGTTTCAGCACTACAAGGTCCTGCTATCACTAATGGATGAGTCAAATTGAATTCATTCAACCAATTTCTCATTTCTTTCTTGTTTTCCATCTTTTCTAAATTTTATTTTTTTTTAGTTTTTAGTTATTTTTAAACAACGGGATTGGCTATTTTTTCACGTTCATTCCGTTTAATATTTCCTTTATTTTATTCACACTCTGCATTTCATCGTAAATCGCATCGTAATCTTCCTTTTCTAACAGTTCTTTAAACTTTGATAAATTAGAAATGTATTCATCCAATGTTTTTACCACTTGCTTCCTGTTTTGTTTAAAAATAGGCGTCCACATCGCTGGAGAACTTTTGGCTAGACGAACGGTGCTTTCAAAACCGGAACCCGCCATATCAAAAATATCTTGTTCGTGTTTCTCTTTATCAATCACCGTTTTTCCTAGCATAAAGGCACTGATATGTGATAAATGCGATACATAAGCAATGTGTTTGTCATGCGATTTTGGGTCCATATAACGGATTCTCATTCCCATTGCCTTAAACAAATCCAAAGCTCTTTCCTGTAATTTGAATGTCGTTTTTTCTACTTCACAAATAATATTCGTTTTCCCTTTAAACAATCCTTTTATCGCTGCCGAAGGTCCTGAAAACTCGGTTCCAGCAATAGGATGCGTGGCAATAAAATTGCGCCTTTTAGGATGATTGGCCACTGCTTCGCAAATGGGCATTTTAGTAGAACCCACTTCAAAAACAATCGTATGATCACCAATAACATCCAATACTTTTGGCAAAACCGTCAATGCAACATCAACAGGAACCGAAACGATTACAAAATCGGCATCGATTAAATCATCAAAAGTTGCGCCAGCATCAACAACTCCGAGTGCAATTGCTTCCTCCAAATGAATTTCATTGTTATCAATCCCATAAATTTTGGCTTCCGGATGCAGGGTCTTGATGTCCAACACCATCGAACCGCCTATCAATCCTATTCCTATTACATAAACATTAGTCATAAAGTCTTAAAGTTATAAAGTCGAAAGTCACCATGACCTCCAAATTCGTAATTCATAATTATTAATTTGTAATTCTCAAAATCGCTTCCTGCACTTTTTCCTCATTTACACACAATGCAAATCGAATATATCCTTCTCCATTAGAACCAAAAATGGTTCCCGGCGTAATGAAAATCGATTTGTCATATAAAATATCATTAATAAAATTCTCTGCCGATGTGATTCCGTCCGGTAATTTTGCCCAAACAAATAATCCAACACCTTCCTTGTACACTTTACAACCCAATTTCTCTGCCAATTGTTCGGTAAGAATTCTGCGTTTTCTATAAATTGCATTCATCGATTCAAACCATGACTTCTCGCTTTTCAAAGCTTCAATTGCCCCTTTTTGAATCCCGTAAAACATTCCGCTGTCCATGTTGCTTTTTACTTTTAGTACCGCATCTATACAGGCTGCATTTCCTAAAACCATTCCCACTCTCCAGCCTGCCATGTTAAAAGTCTTGCTCAAAGAATTCAATTCCAAAGCTACGTCTTTAGCTCCTTCCACTTGCAACAAACTCATTGGATTGTCATTCAAAACAAAACTATACGGATTGTCATTTACTAACAAAATGTTATGCTTTTTGGCGAAAGCCACTAATCTTGAAAACAATTCCAAACTTCCGCTCGCTCCTGTTGGCATGTGCGGATAACCAATCCACATGATTTTAACTTTCGATAAATCCAGTTTTTCCAAAGCTTCAAAATCCGGTTCCCAGTTATTATTTTCTTTTAAGTCATAAAAAACTGGAACTGCTCCTACTAAATTAGTAACCGAAGTATACGTTGGATATCCTGGATTTGGAATCAGCACCTGATCTTCTTCATTCAAAAAAGCCAATGAAATATGCATAATTCCTTCTTTGGAACCCATCAAAGGCAAAATTTCGCTCGCTGGATTCAACGCTACTTGAAAGTTGTTCTGATAAAAATCAGCCATACCTTGTCGTAATTCCGGCAATCCTTGATAACTCTGATATTGATGTGCATTTTCATCTTGCATTGCTAAAACTACTGCATCAATAACAGCTTGTGACGGCTTTAAATCCGGACTTCCAATTCCCATATTGATAATTGGCTTTCCTTCAGAGGCCAATTGTCTTACTTCTCTCAATTTTGAGGAGAAATAGTATTCTTCAATTATATCTAGACGTTTCGCTGTAGTAATCATGCTATTAAATATTTCTCTTTTCAGAGCTTTTTATTATTTTATTATTTTGACTTTCGACCTTTAACTTTCGACTTTTAGACTAATTAAGGCTTTGTATTTTTATATTCGCCTAGTACTTTGAAGTATTCTGCCATAATGGTCAATAATGCTTTTGCCTTGGCATAATCTTCGTATTTTTCGAAAGTAACATCCACAAAAAAGGAATATTTCCAAGGTGTTTCTATTTTTGGTAGCGATTGTATTTTGGTTAGATTCAATTTACAATCACTCATTACATTCAAAACCGCTGCTAAGCTACCACGTTTGTGATCCAATTCAAATTTGATGGAAGCTCTGTTTATTTCATTTTTAGAAACAAAATTATCCGCTTTATTAATGATCACAAATCGTGTCATATTATTATTAATCGTCTGAATTTCTGGCGCCAAAATTTCTAATTCATACATTTCAGAAGCCGTTTTACTTGCAATTGCAGCAATTCCTTTCAACTGATTTTGATGTATTCTTCGAGCCGTTTCAGCAGTATCTTTATCTTCGACTAATTTTATGTCCGGATACTTTTTCAGAAACTCCATACATTGCAATAACGCCATCGGATGGGAATGTACTTCCAGAATATCTTCTATTTTCTGCCCTTTTAAAGCCATTAAATTTTGATGAATATCTAAATAATGCTCTCCTATAATGTGTAAATTGTTTTTATCAATCAAGGCATAATTCGGAATAATTGGCCCCGCAATAGAATTTTCTATCGCCATAACCGCCTGATCTGATTTCCCTGAAAGCAAGCTATCTACTAATTCTTCAAAAGACAAACACTCCTCTACCTCAACATTTTGATAGTAATAATCCTGTGCCACCTGATGATGAAAAGAGCCTTTTATACCTTGTATTGCAATTTTTGTACTCATATTCTAAACTTTTAAGCAAAAAAAAATCCTGATTTTCATCAGGATTGTATATTAGTTTTATTTGTTTGTTTTTTTCAAATAACCATAGCACAATCCCTTACTTCCTAAAGAAGAAATAATAAGTGTTGCTAAAATAAAAACGGTTATTAGACATTGTAGGTAGTGTGTTATTTTTAATAATTATGATACAAATGTAGCCCTTATTTCAAACCGACCCAAAAAAAAATATTGTTTTATGCAACAAAAAAAGAATTCTTTGTTAAACAACCTTTTTATTATCAAATACTTAAATAAATGATTTTAATTTAGGGTTTATTACAGATTTCAAAATGACTTTTGAGTTAATTTCGATTCAAAAAAATATTTAAGCGGCTATTTTAACCGAAAGCCATTTTTTCCCTTCCGCAATTCGGGTAATCAGCATCGAGGAAACAACATCGCCATTGGCATTTAATAAAGTGGCCATAGGATCCACTAAAGTCCCCACAATCATAGCAGCCGGTAATGCTTGCTCCATCGGAAAACCATAAATAGTAATTGCCAAAATCTCCCCTATATAACCACCATTTGGAATTCCACCTTCAACCACCGAAACGATTACTGTAATCCCTAATGCTAACAACAAAGTGTGTGGATCCGTAAAATCTTTGCCAAACATGGCAAAAATAACCGCAATCTTTATAACGGATGACATACTAGATCCGTCTTTATGCAGAGGTGCTCCTAATGGTATAGCAATATTGCGAATATGTGCCGGTATATTCATTTTCTCTGCAGCTTCTAAATTGGCAGGAATAGTCGCGATACTGCTGCACGTTCCCAAAGCCGTTAAGGCAGGTGTGATATTATTTCCCCAAAAGACTTTTAGTGCCTTTGTTCCTCCCGCTATAAAAGCATAAAAACTAAAAAACACGACAAAATAGAAAGCACAAACCGCATAATAAAGTCCCAAAGGTTTAGCATAAGCTCCAAATAATTGTGGCCCAAATATGCCCACCTGATATGCAAAGTAAGCTCCTAATCCTATTGGAGCGGTTTTCATTATCAGATGCAGCAAGTGTTTCATTACTTCGTTTCCAGAATTTAAAAAATCTCTAAAACTGGCTCCTTTTTCACCCGAACGTAAACTCGCAAATCCTATTAAGAAGGAAAATATAATTAAAGCTAACATACTTTTTCGAGAAAGCAATTCATAAAAATCACCTGCAGTAAGCAATTGGGTAATTTGCGATCCTGCATTACCACTTTGAATACTTTCCAATGGTATCTTTGAAATGATAATATCTTGATGAATCGGAAAAAGCAATACTCCGATAATCATTAATATTGCCGAAACAAGTACGGTACTTAAAAAGACGCCGATAACAATCACAAATAGTTTTCCTAATTTCTCAGATTTTTCTAAGCTGGCAATCGAAGAGGCAATAGTGAAAAAAATCAACGGTATTATTGCTGTAAATAGTAAATTCAAAAATATATCACCTAATGGTTTGATGATTTCTACATCTTTTCCAAAAACTAATCCTAATATACTTCCGGCTATAATTCCGCATAGTAACCAAATGATGCTGCTATATGTTTTAAACAAACTACTTGATTTACCGTTTTGTTGATTCATGTTTTCTAATTTTTTATAAATATATAAATCTAATGAGATAAATAACTTTTAAAATAAAAAAACACTCGAATACCAAGTGCTTTTTTAAAAATTCATTCCATATATATATTAAAAATTTTTTGAAATTCCTGCGTTAAATGATTGCCCAAAATTAAATTCAAATATTTTTGTTTTTTGAGGATTATCAGATGTATTTTGAGCAGTAGTTTTATTAGAATTATATCCCAATCCTCCAAAACCAAAGTTCAATCCAAAACCTTTCTTAATGTTAATTTGCAATGCTGGAGTAATACCAATACCAAATCCGCTTGATTTTACAGTACTAGTTGAGATACTGCTATTATATCTTGTACTACCAAAATTATAACTTGTTACTAAATCCGCATAAACTGCAAAAGTATCATTTAATGGTTTGGCATATCGAACAAAAGGACCTACACTATAATAATTTGATAAATTATCAGCTGAACTCGATCCATTATTAGTTGAACTCGATTCTCCATTTAAGAATGTAGCACTCGATTGAATCCCAACTGTCCAATTATCATTATATTGGTACCCAACCTTTGGTGAAATGCCAAAAATATTTTGTTTAGCTTCACTTTCTGAAGTATTTATTTTTTGCGAGCTAAACCCAACATTTCCAGCTACCAAAACTGTGCCTTTTTGGGCACTTGCAAAACTAATTGAAGCTAACGCTAAAACAATCATCATTTTTTTCATAAATTTTTTATTTAAATTTAATGTTTATTTAACAATAATAATGCCACAATTTATCTTGCGGATTTTTAATGCTTTTATCAAAATGAGATTATTTCAAAAAACAAAAATTTAGCATTCAAAGATTATTCTGTTTACTTTTGTAACAAATAATACGTCATGTCAATAGAAGTAAATAATATATCAAAAAGTTACGGTGCTCAAAAGGCATTGGATAACATTTCGTTTTCTATAAAAAAAGGGGAAATCGTTGGTTTCTTGGGTCCAAATGGAGCCGGAAAATCTACTTTGATGAAAATATTGACCACTTATATCAATGCTGATGAAGGTTCCGCAATGGTAAATGGACATGATGTAAACACCAACCAAAAGGCAGTACAACTTTCGATTGGTTATCTTCCGGAACACAATCCGTTGTATTTGGATTTATATGTGAGGGAATATTTAGCTTTTAATGCTGATGTGTATAAAGTAGCCAAATCCCGAATAGACGAAGTGATTCAACTAACGGGTTTAACCACCGAAAGCCATAAAAAAATAGGACAATTGTCTAAAGGATACCGTCAGCGTGTAGGTCTTGCCAACGCATTATTACACAATCCAGATGTTTTGATTCTAGACGAACCAACAACAGGTTTAGATCCGAACCAATTGATTGAAATACGTAATGTCATCAAAAACGCAGGTAAAGACAAAACCGTTTTCCTTTCCACACACATTATGCAGGAAGTGGAAGCCATTTGTGATCGAGTTATAATCATCAACAACGGAAAAATTGTAGCCGATAAAAAACTGGATAACTTAATTTCCGCCGACAAAGAACAAATTATCGAAGTAGAATTTGATTATAAAATCGAAGAACAAGCTATTGCTAAGATCCCACATTTAAAATCTTTCAAAAACACCCACGATTTCTCTTGGGAATTAACCTTTTTATCTGATAAAGATATGCGGCCTGCCGTTTTTGATTTTGCTCATGATAATGGTTTGAAAACACTACAACTGAATCAGAAAAATAAAAATCTGGAAGCTGTTTTTAGAGAAATAACAAAAAAATAGATATTTATCCCTGTCTATAAATTTCTACTTTTCCTTTTGAAAGCCTTTGTTGCAGCCACAAAACCAATTTTTTCTTCGAACTCTTAGAAAGTTCTTTTTTACTTATATAAACCATCACGGGAACTACTTTCGCCGTGGTGCTATTTTCATCATATACGTGATTTGATATCGAAAGATTTTCAATCTCCGGAAAAATAATTTTGGTTTCTGCCAATATTGCTTTATTATCGTAACTATTTTTCTTTATTAGCTTCTCCAAGTTAGCAATTTTCACGTCTTTTTCATTCAAAATAGATTTCTCAAAATTTATTTGGTTTGAAATATATTTTTTGATGTCAGTTGTATCCTGTCTTATTTTCAATTCCGTACTTTCAATTCCGTACGTTTTTAATCTTTGGTTCAGTATTTTCAATTCATCCTTACTGGTTTTTTTGGTTAAAAAAACTAGTTCTATTCTTTTTGGAATAATGTTCGTTTTAATTTTTTTATATAGGATTGTATATCCTTTACTTGTAAATTCATCGTTTATAAAAGCTTCAACTTTTTGATTAAATTTCCGTTGTTCAATTAACACATATGCAAAGTAAATACTAGGAATAATTAATACCACAATTATTGCGGTCATTGCAAATCTAACACGTTTTTCACGCTTCTCATCTACTTGTTTCGCTTGTGGATATTTCAAATATTTCACAATAAAAAAAGTAGCAATACAGATAAACACACAGTTGATAGTATATAAATAAATGGCTCCAAAAAAGAAACTAAAATTTCCTATGGCTAAACCATATCCAGCCGTACATAAAGGTGGCATTAAAGCTGTGGCAATGGCGACACCTGGAATTGGATTTCCCTTTTCAACTCTTGTTATGGCGATAACTCCAACGAGTCCACCGAAAAAGGCAATAAAAATATCATAAATATTAGGAGAAGTCCGAGACAACAATTCAGATTGCGTATCCTTGAATGGACTTAAATAAAAGTAAATAGTTGAAACAAATAATCCGACAATCGTTGCAATTAAAAGATTTTTTAATGCTTTTTTCAAGAGCTCAAAGTCATATATTCCCAGGCCAAAACCTGCACCAACAATAGGCCCCATTAAAGGAGAAATGAGCATCGCTCCAATTACTACAGCCGTTGAATTCAAATTCAACCCAACCGATGCGATTACAATTGCACATGCCAAAATCCAAAAATTAGCACCTCGAAAAGAAATATTACCTTTTACATTTTCTAATACTTTTTGCCTGTCCTCTTCTCCAGAATAAAGATTTATAAAATCTAAAATTTTGTATAGAATACCTTTCATAGATGTAGGCTGTATTATTTAGTTTAAAACCAAAGGCAAATAAAGTTCTGTGATTTACGGCAGTAAATCTAGACAAATTAATTGTTATTTTTCTTTATACTTAAGAGAATACAATTAATTTACTAAATCTTACTTCCTACAAAAATAGACATTATATGATTTAATACCCCATTCTTAATTTAAAAATACCTGCCACATTAATTTTAATTTTGTTAATACACCAAGGTTTAAAAAAACGACAAATCAATCAAAAAAAAATTGCCGAAGCTGTTTTTAGGAAAATCAAGAAGGACTATTCTTTTTTTAGATAAAAAACTCGTTTAAAAAATAAATTAAACGAGCTTTTTTAGTAGTTTAAAATCTTCGAAATTTAGAAAACCTTACTAGCAATTTGTCGAATATTTTCTGATTTTCCCATTGAATAATAATGCAAAACAGGAACGCCTGCTGCTTTCAATTCTAACGATTGTTGAATCGCCCATTCGATACCAACTTGTCTGATGTCATTATTATTTTTGCATTGACTAACGGCATGAATCAAGTCTTCAGGCAAATCGATTCGGAAAATTTGTGGCAATACTTGTAAGTGCCTTTGCACAGCAATTGGTTTAATCCCCGGAATAATAGGAACGGTAATACCCATTTCTCTGGCTTTGGCAACAAACTCAAAGTATTTTGCATTATCAAAAAACATTTGGGTTACCACATAATCAGCACCTGCATCTACCTTTTCTTTCAATCGTTTCAAATCTGAAATTAAGGAGGGCGATTCTAAATGTTTTTCTGGATAACCTGCAACTCCTATACAGAAATTGGCTTTGTTATCAACATCCATTACTTCGTGCAAATATTTCCCCTGATTCAATAAATTGATTTGTTTAACCAAGTCAACGGCGAAATCATTCCCGCCATGTTTTGGCATAAAATACTGTTCATCTTTCATCGCGTCACCGCGCAATGCCATTACATTATCAATACCCAAATAATGACAATCAACCAATAAATACTCGGTTTCTTCTTTCGTAAATCCACCGCAAAGCACGTGAGGAATGGTATCTACATTATATTTGTGTTTTATGGAAGCACAAATCCCTAGAGTCCCAGGACGCATTCTTGTTAGTTTTTTGTCTAACAATCCGTTGCCTTTATCTACATAAATATACTCTTCGCGAGAAGTCGTTACGTCTATAAAAGGTGGTTTAAACTCCATCAACGGATCAATATTATCGTATAATTCCTGAATGCTTTTCCCTTTTTGAGGTGGAATAATTTCAAAGGAGAATAATGTTTCCCCGTTTGCGCCTTCGATATGTTGTGTTACTTTCATTCTTTTTTTGTTTAAAGTTTAAAGTTTAAGGTTTAAGGTTTCTTTCGAACAACTTTAAACTTTAAACCTTAAACATTTTTTTAATCTGCAATATTTGGATTCAGCCATTTCATCGCCACTTCGGTGGAAACGCTTCTGCGTTTGGCGTAATCGATAACTTGGTCTTCTTTTATTTTTCCAAGTCCGAAGTACTTACTTTCCGGATTTCCAAAATAATATCCAGAAACCGATGAAGCGGGCCACATGGCCATACTTTCGGTTAAAGTCACTCCTATTTCTTCTTCCACATTTAGTAATTTCCAGATTGTAGGTTTTTCTAAATGGTCGGGACAAGCCGGATAACCTGGCGCCGGACGAATACCTTTGTAGGTTTCAGCAATCATGTCTTCGGTGCTCAAGGCTTCATCAGCCGAGTAACCCCAAATTTCTTTACGGATTTTTTCGTGGAGATATTCGGCGAAAGCTTCCGCAAAACGGTCTGCCAACGCTTTGACCATTATTGAATTATAATCGTCTAAATCTCTCTCAAATTCTGCTGCCCATTCATCAACACCAAAACCGGTCGTTACACAAAACGCCCCCATGTAATCGGTTTTACCAGAATCTTTTGGAGCAATAAAATCAGACAAAGCGATGTTTGGAGCGCCTTTTGTTTTTTGGGATTGCTGACGCAAAGTCAAGAATTTATCCAACACTTTTCCACTTTCGTCTCTCAATTCAATATCATCATCATTAACTTGGTTGGCTGGGAAAATTCCATAAATTCCTTTGGCTGTCAGTTTCTTTTCTTTTAAAATAATAGCTAACATTTCCTGTGCATCTGCAAAAACGGAAGTAGCCTGTTCACCAACAACATTATCTGTTAAAATTGCCGGGTATTTTCCGAACAATTCCCAAGTTCTAAAAAACGGCGTCCAGTCAATATACGGAACCAAAACATCCAAATCAACTTCAATGGTTTTTGTTCCAATAAAATTAGGCTTCATTGGGCTATAATTATCCCAATTCAATTGCAATTTATTTTTCCGAGCTTGCTCAATCGTCAAGAAATTTTTATCTCGCGAACGATTCAAAAATGTCTCTCTAAAAGCATCATATTCCGCTCGTATATCGCTTGCGTATATTTTTTTATCTTTATTTAGTAAATTTCCAGCAACCGTAACGGCTCTCGAAGCATCGTTGACGTGAATAACTGTTTCTCTATATTGCGGTGCAATTTTCACGGCAGTATGCGCTCGTGAAGTAGTAGCCCCACCAATCATAACAGGAATTTTTATGTTTCTTTTGTCTAATTCCTTAGCCAAATAAACCATTTCATCAAGCGAAGGGGTTATCAATCCGCTTAATCCAATAATATCAACGTTGTGTTCTATGGCCGCAGCGATAATTTTCTCTGGAGCAACCATTACACCCAAATCGATGATTTCGTAATTATTGCAAGCCAAAACAACCGAAACAATATTTTTTCCAATATCGTGCACATCTCCTTTTACAGTCGCCATTAAGATACGACCAGCAAAACTCGAAACACCATCCTTTTCCGCTTCGATAAACGGCAATAAATAAGCTACCGCTTTTTTCATTACGCGGGCAGATTTTACCACTTGCGGCAAAAACATTTTCCCCGAACCAAATAAATCCCCAACGACATTCATCCCCGCCATTAAGTTGATTTCGATTACTTCGATTGGTTTTGCAGCTGCCTGTCTGGCTTCTTCAACATCAATTTCTATAAATTCATCAACTCCTTTTACTAGCGAATGGGTAAGCCTTTCCTGAATAGTTCCCGAGCGCCACTCCTGAACTGCTTTTTCATTGCTTTTGGTATCCCCTTTTACATTTTCGGCAAAGTCCAACAATCTTTCGGTTGCATCCTCTCTTCTGTTTAGAATTACATCTTCAACGCGCTCTAAAAGATCCTTTGGAATTTCGTCATAAATAGAAAGCATTTCCGGATTCACGATTCCCATAGTCATTCCGTGTTGTATGGCATGATATAAAAAGACCGAGTGCATAGCTTCGCGAACCGTGTCATTTCCTCTAAACGAAAACGAAACGTTACTTACGCCTCCGCTAATATGCGCATGAGGAAGATTTTCTCTAACCCATTTCGTCCCTCTGAAAAAATCCAATGCGTTCAGGCGGTGTTCTTCCATTCCTGTAGCCACTGGAAATATATTCAAATCGAAAATAATATCTTGGGCTGGGAAACCAACTTTGTTTACCAAAATATCATACGAACGTTGGCAAATTTCTATTCTACGTTCATAATTGTCCGCTTGACCTACCTCATCAAAAGCCATTACAATTACTGCAGCACCGTAACGCTTGATCAATTTGGCGTGATGAATGAATTGCTCTTCTCCTTCTTTCAACGAAATAGAATTCACGACACTCTTTCCTTGTACTACTTTTAGACCCGCTTCGATAATATCCCATTTTGAGCTATCAATCATGATTGGAACTCTAGAAATATCCGGTTCAGCTGCGATTAAATTCAGGAATTTTGTCATAGCATATTCGCCATCCAGCATTCCTTCATCCATATTAATATCGATGATTTGTGCGCCACCTTCCACTTGTTCTTTAGCAATACTGAGTGCTTCTTCGTATTTTTCTTCTTTGATTAACCGAAGGAATTTTCTAGAACCAGTCACATTCGTGCGCTCACCAATATTCACAAATACGCTTTCCGGCGTAATGATTAAAGGCTCTAATCCCGATAATACAAGGTTTTTTCTATGTTCTTTGTGTGCCATTTTAATTTGAGTTACTAAGTTCCTAAGTTGCTTAGGTCCTAAGTTATTTTATTATATCATTTGCTCTTTACAAAGCTCTTTTTCAATTTTTTGGGCGTGACCACAAGGGTCGGGCTATTCGCTACAAGTCCTCGTCTCTTCCCAAAAGACGAGACTGTGGGCTTTTCACTGCTATCCCTCACGCAGTTTTGTGATAACAACAATATTATTTGCTTCTTTTTGTCATTCCGATGAACGAAGCAAACTCACTATCTGAATCAACTGATGCGATTTTTTCTCGTTCTACGATCCTGCAAGGTTTCCAAAACCTTGTAGGTATTTTTTTCATTAACCATAATCTCATTTTATACCTACAAGGCTCAAAAAAAACCTCGCAGGAAATATCACTACATCGTGGCCGTTGAAACTCTTGGTTTATACTCCTTTGCGATATCAGCAATCAACTTGATGTGTTCCGGCGTTGTTCCACAACAACCGCCTATGATGTTTACTAAATTATCGTCTAAATATTCTTTGATGAATGCTTGCATTTGTTCCGGTGTTTCATCGTATTCTCCAAAAGCGTTTGGCAATCCTGCATTAGGATGTGCGGATACATTGAACGACGTATTTTGTGACAAAGTCTGTAAATATGGTTTTAACAAATCGGCACCAAGAGCACAATTGAAACCAACACTCAACAAAGGAATATGAGAAACAGAAACTAAAAAAGCTTCTACCGTTTGCCCAGAAAGTGTTCTTCCTGATGCATCCGTAATGGTTCCTGAAACCATGATTGGAATATCGATATTACGTTCGTCTTTGACTTCTTCAATGGCAAAAAGTGCGGCCTTTGCATTTAACGTGTCAAAAATGGTTTCCACCAATAATAAATCACTTCCACCATCAATTAAGGCTTCAACTTGTTGTTTGTATGCTATACGTAAATCATCAAAAGTTACGGCTCTGTAACCTGGATCATTTACATCTGGCGACATGCTCGCTGTTCTGTTTGTTGGTCCTATCGAACCCGCAACAAAACGAGGCTTATCTGGATTTTTCGCGGTGAATTCGTCGGCTACTTCACGGGCAATTCGTGCCGATTCGTAGTTTAGTTCATAAACCAAATCTTCCAAATGATAATCTGCCATTCCGATAGTGGTTCCTGAGAACGTATTGGTTTCAACGATATCAGCTCCTGCTTCAAAATAAGCAGCATGAACTGCACGAATCGCTTGTGGCTGCGTGAGTGACAATAAATCGTTGTTCCCTTTTAAGGAATGTGGAAAATCTTTGAAACGTTCGCCTCGGAAATCTTCTTCGGAAAAATTGTAGCGTTGCAACATGGTTCCCATTGCTCCATCTAAAACAAGAATTCTTTCTAAAAGAGCCCCCCTAACCCCCGAAGGAGGAGTTGCTGGTGATGCTTGTATTGTATCTAACATAACTTATGATAATTTTAATTTAGAAAATTTTCTAAATCTGCACTTTTGATTACTATCTACAAAAGTTCACTATTTTAGCTCTTTAGCCCCGATGGAAACGGCATCCTTTTGTGCCGGGGTTCGGCATAAAAGATAAAGTGTACAGCGGGAAGATTATCAGCAAAAAAGCCTGATAATTCGCTCCTGATACTGAAATTAATTCAGTAGGCTAAATATCGATATGTTGTCAAGAAAAGGTTTGAGAAATACTAGTGCGTATTCGTGTGTTATCTATCTTAGATGCTGAAACAAATTCAGCATAAAGTAGAATGTAGCACCTTCTTTAAAGATAAAGGGTTGCTAAGGTTTCATTGGGTCTTTCCCTCCGCCTTTCGTGATAACTTTCAATAAATATATGAACAGTGCAAAGTAAAGACATAGCGCTAACAATTGCAAGTTTTTTTTAAAAGTTTCTAAGGGAGTTTGTTGCAAAACTTTTAAATAAAAAGGTTCTGAATTGCAAGGATTTAAACCAACCTTAGCAACTCAGAACCTTTGTACCTCAGCAACTTTATTACACTATGGCTTTTACCACCGCTTTTGGAGCCTCTTTACGAGTTCCATCGAATCCGTCAACTCCAGAAACCGTGGTGTATTTTAGTACATATTTCTTCCCCGGATTGATAATTTGGTAGGCCGCTTGACACATAATAGTGGCTTCGTGGAATCCGCAAAGGATCAATTTTAATTTTCCTGGATAAGTATTTACATCTCCAATGGCAAAAATCCCTGGGATATTAGTTTGATAATCCAAGGCATTGTTTACTTTGATGGCATTTTTTTCGATCTCTAATCCCCAGTTGCCAATAGGACCTAATTTTGGTGTTAGACCAAAAAGTGGAATGAAATAATCTGTAGGAATTGTGCGGTGTGCGCCATCTTCATCAACAACAACAGATTCTAAATGCTCAGCACCGTTCAACCCAATTACTTCCCCTGGAGTAATCATTTTGATTTTACCTGAATTTTTAAGTTCCTGTACTTTTTCTACAGAATCTAATGCGCCTCTAAACTCATTTCTACGGTGGATCAAAGTCACCTCAGAAGCTACATTAGACAGGAAAATACTCCAGTCTAAAGCAGAATCTCCTCCTCCAGAAATTACAACTTTTTTGTCCCTGAATTTTTCTGGATTTTTAATAAAGTATTTTATCCCTTTATCTTCGTAAAATTCAATATCTTCGATAAGTGGTTTTCTTGGTTCAAAACTTCCTAATCCACCTGCAATTGCTACAACCGAAGCGTGAAATTTCTTCCCTTTATTTGAGGTTACAATAAAACTTCCGTCTTCTTGTTTCTCTATGGTTTCAGCGCGTTCACCAAGTGTAAACCCGGGTTCAAATTGCTTGATTTGCTCCATTAAATTATCTACTAAATCCCCAGCCAAAACTTCAGGAAACCCCGGAATATCATAGATCGGTTTTTTAGGATATAATTCAGATAATTGTCCACCAGCTTGCGGTAACGCATCCAAAATATGGCATTTTAGCTTCAATAATCCTGCCTCAAAAACGGCAAATAATCCAGTTGGACCTGCTCCTATTATAAGTATATCTGTTTTAATCATTTTTTTATTAATTTATCCCCCCATCTGCCCCCCTTAGTAGGAGTGGGTGACTTTGAGGAAATTTGTTGTTGTTATTCTATTTACTGAATTACTTTTTTATCATACAAAGTAACTGTGCTTTTTATTATTTTTTACTGACAAATATCATAATTATTCGTTTTAAAAAAAACAGAAATTTGTTATTAAGATTTATTACTATTTATCTTCCGTCTTGTATATTCCTTTCTGTTCCCACTACGGGCGCTACGGGAATTTTTAACGCTGCTGTAATCTCATTCATTTTATTGACTTTTTCCTCAAAATTTCCTTTAAGCGTTTTGCGGTATTCGTTCAGATTCAATACCATTTGATTGATATCCTCCGGGATTATTTCTTCAAAAAACTCACGTAATCTTTTGGCAGTTGTTGGAGATTTTCCATTAGTAGAAATCGCAATCTTCACATTTCCTTTGGTCACGATTCCCCCCAAATAATAATCGCATAAGGTCGGTGTGTCTGCAATGTTGCAAATCAGGTATCTTTTTCTGGACAAATCATAGATCCTTTTGTTTACCGCTAAATCATCCGTACAAGCAATAACCATGTGGCGTTTGCGAAGCATCCATCGATTGAACTTCCTACAGGTCAATTTTACTGACGGATGTCTTTCGACCAATTCTTCCAGTTCCGGCAAAAACTTTGGTGCAACCACCTCAACATTCGCATTTGGACTCGATTTCAATAAGAATGATAACTTTTCTAAACCCACATTTCCCCCACCTACAATAAGTACATTGAGTTGATGTAATTTTAAAAATATTGGATATAACTCATTCCTTTCCATACACTAGCACCTTATTGTGGTTTGATTTCAATTCTTTATAAAAACCTACCCTTTTCTTACTATCGCCTACCACTTCTCCAATGACGATTATCGCTGGAGAACTTAAATTATTCTCTGACACAACCCTTTGGATTGTATCAATAGTTCCAATTCCTACTTTTTCCTCTGGAGTCGTTCCGTTTTGAATAATTGCAACGGGCATTTCCCCTTTCGATTCTTTTTGGAATAAAGCCACAATTTGATCCAGTTTGCTCATCCCCATCAAAATAACAACTGTTGCAGTTGATTGCGCTGCTAATGCTACATCAGTAGATAATTTTCGTGCAGAAGTCGTACCGGTAATTACCCAAAAACTCTCCGAAACACCTCTTTTTGTCAACGAAATCCCCTGAGAAGCTGGAACTGCAATAGAAGATGAAATCCCGGGAACTACAAATGTAGGAATTCCAAAGCTTTGTACGAATTCTATTTCTTCGCTTCCTCTTCCAAAAATAAATGAATCGCCTCCTTTTAATCGCACTACATTCCCATAAGTAAGGGCATTATCGACAATCAATTGATTGATTTGATCTTGTGTATATTCATGACAGCCTTTTCTTTTTCCAACAAATATTTTTAAAGCTTTTTTAGGAGCATAAGACAATAGTTCTTCATTAGCCAAAGCATCATACAAAACTACATTCGCTTCAGCCAATGCTTTTGCACCTTTGATGGTCAGTAAATCCGGATCACCTGGGCCTGCGCCTACTAAAGTAACTTGAGGTTCTATTTTATTTTTCATCTTTAAGGTCTTTGGCTCTGTATGCTTCTATTGTTTCAAAAAATGCAATTGCTTCTTGAATGTATTTTTTAGCGAATTCTTCAGATGGCTCATTTTGCTTGATTTGAAACACTAAATCCTTCAATGTGGATTGCAACGGAATTTTATTTGTTTCAACAAAAACCGCATCAAATAAGTCTATTATTCCAGCTTGATGATTTGTTTTTTGGTTTTCCGAAAGCAACAAAGCTTTACCACCATTTACAAAACCTGCGTATGCATGATAAATCGCATCCGACCATTTTTCTTCTGCGAAAGCTTCTTCCGCGAAGGTCAGTTTATCTTTGGCTTCCAATAATAAAGTAGCAACCAAATCAATTACTACACCCGCACATTCTCCAACTCCAACTGCTTTTATGTAGTTATCAGCGTTTCCCCAGTCAATAAAATCAGCTGCGGTAAGGTTGGTCAAATCAGCTAAAGGTTTTAATAATTCATAGAAATATTTCTCTCCTTTGGCGTCATAATAATTCAGGAATGATAATCCATTTGCATTAGCCTCAAAATTATTTAGGATAAAACGCAACGCATCAGGTCCTCTTCTGCTAGGGATTTTGATTACTTTATCCGAAAATCTTCCGTTTCCATTTCCTAAATTTCCACCGCCCAATAACACTTGAAGTGCTGGTGCCACTAACTTCCCTGAATTGATAGACATTCCTTGGAAACCAATTTCTGCCATATTGTGTTGTCCACACGCATTCATACAACCACTAATTTTTATAGTGATTTCTTTATTATTGCTGTATTGTGGATATTCAGTTTCTAATACTCTTTCCAGTTCTACTGCAATTCCGGTGCTGCTTGCAATACCCAAATTACAAGTATCGGTTCCCGGACAGGCAGTAATATCTGAAGTGCTATCATATCCTATGGCTACATAATCAAGTTTGGCTAATTCTTGGTAGAAAAATTCCAAATTCTCTTCTTTCACATTGCGGATTAAAATATCCTGGCGCAAAGTAAAACGCAATTCGTTAGCTCCATGATTCTTAATTAAATCAGCTAATAATCGTGCTTTATCAGTATAAAAATCTCCTAAAAGTACTTTGATTCCAATGGCTACATATCCTGCCTGTTTCTGCCAAATCACATTTGTTTTTTTCCATTTTTCGAAAGCAACTCTATCTTCAATTATCACTTTTGGGGCTGCCAAAATCGGTTCAGGGATTGGAGCATCAAAATCTGTCGTGTCGATTTCAACCACTTGATGTGACAAGGCAAGTTTCTCTTCATCAACCAACTGTAGAAACTCCTCTCTACCAATATCCTTGATTAAGAATTTCATACGTGCTTTCAACCTTTTGGCTCTTTCACCAAAACGGTCAAATATTCTTAAAACACCTTCTGTTGTTGGAATAATTTGGTTCACCGGAATAAATTCCGACAATAATTCAGCATGCGCTGGTTGAGAACCTAATCCACCGCCAAGCATTACTTTAAAACCTCTTTCTCCGTTTACAATCTTTGGAATAAATCCTAAATCATGCATATAGCTTAGCGCCGTATCTTTATCCGATGAAGAAAATGATATTTTGAATTTTCTTCCCATTTCCTGACAAACCGGATTTCTCAATAAAAATTGAAACATAGCATAGGCATAAGGCGAAACATCAAAAGGTTCGTCCACATCGATTCCCGCAGTTTCACTTGCCGTAATATTTCTCACGGTGTTACCACAAGCTTCTCTCAACGTAACATCATCTTTCTCTAATTCAGCCCAAAGTTGCGGCGTTCTATCTAAACTTACATAGTGAATTTGGATATCCTGACGCGTTGTAATGTGCAAACGTCCAGTTGAATATTCATCGGAAACTTTTGCAATACGCAACAATTGCTCGCTGCTTACTTTTCCAAAAGGCAATTTAATACGAATCATTTGTACGCCTTCCTGACGTTGTCCGTAAACACCCCTCGCTAAACGCAGGCTTCGGAAGCGCTCGTCATCAATTTTCCCATCACGGAATAAAGCAATTTTTCTTTCTAAATCGATAATGTCTTTTTGAACAATCGGATCTTCTATTTCGGTTCTAAAACTTTGCATCTGTAGTTATGTTTTTAGCAAAAGCTAGGTTTAGTTTATAAAACCAACTCCTGCAGTTGTATTGGTTGCTGTATCTATTAAAATAAAAGCTCCGTTTGATTTATTGTCATTATAGGCATCAAAATACAAAGCTTTACTCAACTTAATATTTACTTCCCCTATTTCATTAATTGCTAATTGAGTCGCCGGAGTTGAACCGGAATAATCTGTTGCAATAACATTTTTTACGCTTTCAATTTTTGCCAAAACTCTATTGGTATTGTGCTGTATTAAATATTTTGTTCCGGCAACTAACTTTTTGCTGTCCATCCAACAAATTGTTGTGTTAATATCTTTTTCGATTCTAGGAAGCTCGTTCGATTTTACAATCATATCGCCTCTCGTCACATTGATGTCATTCTCTAATTCGATTGTGATTGAAGAACCTGCTGAAGCTTCGTCATATTTTTTATCGAAAAAATGAATGTTAGTCACTTTAGATTCAGTTAAAGATGGAAGTACAGTCACCGCATCACCCACTTTGATATTGTCTCCATATAATTTTCCTGCATATCCTCTAAAGTCATGGTATTCCTCCGTTTTTGGTCTGATAACCGTTTGAACCGGAAAACGAGCTTGACCTTTTTCATACACATCTTTTGGTTCTAAAGCTTCTAAATGTTCCAAAACCGTTTGTCCAGTGTACCAAGGCATATTTTCTGATTTATCAACCACATTCCCTCCATTAATAGCGCTTAATGGAATATAACTTACCGTTTGCTCTTTGAAAGTACTTTTACTGTTTAATGCTTGAAAATCGGCTTTGATCTTATTGTACACTTCTTCCGAATACTCCACCAAATCCATTTTGTTTACCGCTACAATCACTTCTTTTACACGCAATAAATTATTGATGAAAAAGTGTCTGTACGTTTGCTCAATTACTTCTTTTCTGGCATCAATCAATATAATTGAAACCTGAGAAGTTGAAGCTCCTGTAACCATGTTTCTGGTATATTCTACGTGACCTGGAGTATCGGCAATGATGTAACTTTTCTTTGCAGTCGAAAAATAAATATGGGCTACATCTATCGTGATTCCTTGTTCTCTCTCGGCAACTAAACCATCCGTTGCTAACGAAAAATCAAGATAATCATATCCTTTTTGTTTGCTGCTTTTTTCTATTGCTTCGATTTTATCTGTAGTCAACGATTTTGTATCATACAATAATCTCCCGATTAATGTACTTTTTCCGTCATCTACACTTCCTGCTGTTGCTATTTTTAAAACTTCCATTTTTTATTTTGTTTAAAGTTTAAAAGTTTAAGGTTTCAAGTTTTTGTTGACCGCCTATATACAAACTTTTAAATCTAAATGTTTCTATTTTTATTTTGTCTACAGAATATCTACTCTGTACTATATCTTAACCTTGTGAATGAAACTGAATCTGATAATATCTCTATTGAAATAATCTACTCCATTTGCTCTTTCTTGAAAACTGTTCAAATAACCCAACTCTAATGCAATCGCTGGACTAACTCCTACTTGTAACGCGACATATAATCTGTTTTGGTCAAAAGTGTTTTTAATAATTTTACTGCCTGCGTTAATCATTATTTCGTCTGAAAGGATCCCTTTTAGGTACTGTTTCTCATTTTTACAAAAAGTATAATCGCCCTGGATGCGATATCTAAACCTTAAGTAAAATGTTGTTCCATCTTCTAACATTAATTTACTGGCATTGTGAACAAATCGCTGTTCTAATAGATACCGGTGCGTTAAATTCACCTTACCCAAAGCCTGTTTTACAGTCACATCTTGCTGAAACCTATACTCTGGAATATGAAACCCATTTTCAACCTCGGGATCTTGTGTTGCCACCGAGAAATAAGCAAAACCTGCTCCTAACTCTACCCTATCCGTCACTTTATCTCTAAGCTGAATGCGGCTTACAAATGTATTTTGTGTTACTGGATTAATGAAAATTCTATTATCAATCTCAGTATGAACAGACCATTTAGTGTTTAATTCCAACTGATTATAATATCGTGCCCAAAACAAACTTTGTTTATCAACGTTTTTCTCTGTTTGTGCTTTTACTCCAATACTAAAAAGAAATAGACACAAAAATATTTTCGAGAATTTCATTCTAAAAATACCCTTGTTGTTTTCTTTTCTCCATCGCCGCCTCAGAACGCTTGTCATCAATTCTCGCCCCTCTTTCAGAAATAGTTGAAGTTCTAATTTCGCCCACTACTTCTTGAATCGTCGCAGCATAAGAATCAACGGCAGCGGTACAACTCATATCCCCAACCGTTCTAAAACGAACAATTCTTTCTTCGATTTCTTCATCTTCTTCTTGGTAAACAAAAGGAGAATGCGACCAAATCAAACCATCTCTCATGAATACTTTACGTTTGTGAGAAAAATAAATAGACGGAATTTCAATTTGCTCTTGTTCGATATAACTCCAAACATCTAATTCTGTCCAGTTCGAAATTGGAAAAACACGAACGTTTTGACCATTCTCAATTTTACCATTCAAAATATCAAACAATTCCGGACGCTGGTTTTTCTCATCCCATTGACCAAAATCATCACGAACTGAAAAAATACGTTCTTTAGCTCTTGCTTTTTCTTCATCACGACGCGCTCCGCCAATACAAGCATCAAATTTGAATTCTTCGATTGCATCCAAAAGCGTTGTGGTTTGTAAGCTGTTTCTACTCGAATATTTACCCGATTCTTCCACGACTTTTCCCTGATCAATAGCGTCTTGAACATTTCTTACAATTAATTCTAATCCTAATTCAGCAACTAATTTATCTCTAAATTCAATTGTCTCCGGAAAATTATGTCCAGTGTCAACGTGCAATAATGGAAAAGGAATTTTTGCTGGAAAGAATGCTTTTTGGGCTAATCTTACCAATGTGATTGAATCTTTTCCACCAGAGAAAAGCAAAACTGGTTTGTCAAATTGAGAAATTACTTCTCTAAATATGTATATCGCTTCGCTTTCTAAAGCGTTTGTTTTTAATACTGAACTCATCATTCTTTGTTTATTTGGTTATTCGTTTATTTGGTTATTCGTTAATACGATTAAACAAATAAACAGTCAAGCTATTATTTTTGGTGTAAACCACATTCTTTATGACTGGATTCCCACCACCATCTTCCGGCTCGTATATCTTCATCAGGAGTAATTGCTCTGGTGCAAGGCGCGCAACCTATACTTACAAATCCTTTTTTGTGCAGGGCATTTTGTGGCACATTATTCTTTTCTATATAATCTTCAACTTCCTTCAAAGTCCATTTTAACAATGGATTGAATTTTATAATGCCGAATTTTTCATCGTATTCAAATTCCTGTAAATCATTTCTATTTTCGGATTGCTCGGCTCTCAAACCGGTAATCCAAATTGCATTTCCTTTCAAGGCTTTGGTAAGCGGTGCGACTTTTCGAATAAAACAACATTCTTTTCTGTTATCAACCGATTCATAGAAACTGTTTGGTCCTTTTTTATTTAACAATTCTTCCACTGCTGTGGCTTCTGGAAAATAAACTTTGATCTCCTTTTTATACTTTTTTAATGTTTTATGAAAAACATCATACGTTTCTTGAAACAAACGACCTGTATCTAAAGTAAAAATGTTTATTGGCAAATCATCTTTGGCAATCAAAGCGGTAATTACTTGGTCTTCTTGTCCAAAAGAAGTCGAAAAAACTACTTTATCCTTGTACTCATTGGCTAAAAATGCCAACGTCTCTTCTATTGAGAAGTTTTTTGTTTTTTCAATTAATATTTGCGCTATCGTTGAACTCATTTTTTTATTTATTAAAAAATCTATTACCCTATCGGTTTAGTAGATTAAAAAGCAAAAGTAATAAATATTTCTACAAAACAAAATAAATTATGGGTTTTTTATTCCAACACAAATAATACCTTATAGACTCAGCAAAAGCATTTTAAGCCCATATGGGTTAATAATTATTGAATCAATCAACAATCGTAAATCCTTTACTATTATTATTAAATAAAATAGTAGTATTCTAATTTATATTGAATTCTCCATATATATTTCACATAGCCTACTATTCCGATAGGATAATTGTAAAATAGTTGTTATTTTTGTCAAAATTTTATTTTATGGATTTTCAAATAGGATTGGTCATTGCTGGTTTAACAGTAGGTTTTATCGTAGGGATAACCGGCGTAGGCGGTGGCTCATTAATGACTCCCATTTTATTATGGTTTGGTATTCCACCTACTACTGCTGTTGGGACTGACTTATTATATGCGGCATTTACTAAAATGGGGGGTGTCTATGTACATCATAAAAAAAAGAATATTAATTGGTCTATTACAGGCTGGCTTTCTTTAGGTAGCATTCCTGCTGCTTTATTAACGTTGTGGATTCTTCATAGCATAAAAACAGATCTTACGACCTTAAATTCCATCATAAAATACAGTTTGGGTTGGGCCTTGCTTTTTACTTCAGTGGCCGTTTTGTTCAAAAAGAAACTATTGCTTTTTTCTCAAAAACATGCTGGTGACAAGTTTCATAGTGAGAGTAAAACTCAGAATGTCTTAACAGTAGCTATTGGGGTATTGTTAGGAGCAACAGTAACCCTTACTTCTATCGGAGCGGGTGCATTAGGTACTGTTACATTATTCTTCCTATATCCGATTTTAGCAACTCCGCGATTAGTTGGAACCGAAATTGCTCACGCTGTCCCGTTAACCCTTGTTGCCGGATTAGGACATGCCTCAATGGGGAACTTAGATCTAGGATTATTAGGGCAGTTATTAATGGGGTCTCTTCCTGGAATTTATATTGGGAGTATGTTGAGTGGAAAAGTTCCTGATTTGTTTCTTAGAAATGCCATCGCGATAATGCTATTTTTCGTGGGTTACAAATTGGTTTTTTAGAAATAAAAAAAAGAACATTTCATTAGGCTTCTCTCATGAAATCTTCTTTTTCTTTTTCTTTTTTTTATTTAATCCAAGATTGATTAAAATGCAATGTCAGCCAACGTGTTACTCTCTAAAATCTTCAAAGTATTATCGCGTACGTCAATCATTAGTTTTCGAACTGCACACGTAGCTTCATCGGTACAATCTTCACATCTTTCATAAAAATTATGGCTGGCACAAGGTAAAAGTGCAATAGGTCCTTCAAGAATTCGATAGACATGCGCCATATTGATTTCTTTGGGATCTTTAATTAAATAATACCCTCCGCCTTTTCCTTTTTTGGCACCCAAAAAACTAGAATGACGCAAAAGCAATAAAATACTTTCCAAAAATTTTATCGAAATATTTTCACTTTTTGCAATATCAGCAATCGCAACAGGTGTTTGATCTTCTTGGCGGGCCAAAAAAGTCAATGCCTTTATTCCATATTTTGTTTTCTTTGAAAGCATGTTAAAAAGATATAAGATTGAAGATTAACGATTTTTGATTTCAGATTTAAAAACAATTTGAAGTCAAAAGGTCTTTTATATTGTAACAACAAAAATATACTTTTTGAATGAAGAATAGTGAATGATGATTAACGATTATTGTCAAACTCGAAATCTGAAATCAAAAATCGTTAATCATCATTCGACAATCTTACGAAAGCGCTTTTTCTAAATCGGCAATTACATCTTTCACTGTTTCCAATCCTACTGAAACACGCACTAAACCATCCGTAATACTTACTGCTAAACGTTCTTCAACAGATAATTTACTGTGTGTTGTTGATGCTGGATGAGTAACAATTGTTCGGGTATCGCCTAAATTTGGCGAAAGCGAACATAATTTTATTTTATCTAGGAAGTTACGTCCTGCTTCAATTCCGCCTTTTATTTCGAAAGCTACAATGTTCCCACCCAATTTCATTTGTTTTTTGGCAATTTCGTATTGCGGATGCGATTTCAAAAACGGATATTTAACGCGATTAACATTTGGATGCTGTTCTAAAAACTCAGCAACTTTCATAGCATTTTCGCAATGTCTATCCAAACGAATCGCTAGGGTCTCTAAACTTTTGGACAAAACCCAAGCATTAAACGGAGATAAAGAAGGCCCCGTAAGTCGGGAAAATAAATATATTTTTTGAATCAATTCGGGATCACCAACAGTTATTCCGCCTAAAACTCGTCCTTGACCATCCATTAACTTTGTGGCAGAATGCACCACCAAATGCGCTCCCCATTTCATAGGTTGCTGTAAATAAGGAGTTGCAAAACAGTTGTCGATTACTAAAATCAAATTGTGCTTTTTGGCAATTTTTCCTAACAATTCCAAATCAATAATATCGACCGCAGGATTAGTTGGCGATTCAGCAAAAAGAATCTTTGTATCAGGTGTGATGAAACTTTCAATCGTTTCTGGCTCATTAATATCAAAATACGTGGTCTGTATATTCCACTTTGGAAAATAATTAACAAATAACGAATGTGTCGCTCCAAAAACACTACTGGAAGAGACAATATGATCGCCAGATTTCAACAATGCAGCCATAGTTGAATATACCGCAGCCATTCCTGAGGCAAAGGCAAAACCAGCAGTTGCCCCTTCCATCTTGCACACTTTTTCTACAAACTCGTTAGTATTTGGGTTGCTGTAACGGCTGTAAATATTTCTGTCTTTCTCTTCTGCAAAGGAGGCACGCATGTCTTCGGCGTCTTCAAATACAAAACTAGAAGTTAAGTATAATGGAACGGAATGCTCTAAATATTGCGTGCGTTCTAATTGGGTACGGATTGCTTCGGTTTCAAAACCAAATTCTTCTTCGTTCATTTTATTTTTTAATTTAAAGTTTAAGGTTTAAAGTTGTTGGAATCATGAAACTCCAACCTTTTGTATTTAAACTACAATGTTTTATTATTCAAAACTACTTTGTAATGTATGGTCGCTGTGGGCTCTAATGTTTTAGAAACCGAACAGTATTTTTCGAAAGAAAGTTGAGCAGCTCTGGCTGCTTTTTCTTCGTTTATTGGCCCTTCCAAATAAAATACAACATGTATATTTTTAAACGGTTTTGCCTCGCCAACTTGCACGCGCTCGCCTTCAACCTCTGCTTTGAAAGAAGTTATTTCTTGTCTTTGTTTTTTCAGAATCGAAATCATATCAATAGCGCTACAACCCGCTACTCCCATCAATACTAATTCCATTGGACTTGCTCCCATGTCATTCCCGCCAAATTCTGGTCGGCTATCTACATTTACTATATGTCCTCTTTCGTTTTTTAATTCGAAGTGGAAATTGTCGTTTACTCTGTTTAGTGTTATTTTCATTGTTATCTTTTTTCTCTCCTCGACCCTCTTCAAAAGAGTGGGAGCCGAAACTGGAGAATTATTACTGTTTATTTTTTTGAATCAAAAATCAAAAATCGTTAATCTGCAATCTTAAATCATTACCCTTTATCCGATAATCTCAAGATATCTCCAAAAACCCCTCTCGCTGTAACTGCTGATCCTGCGCCTGCGCCTTGGATTACTATTGGTCGGTCTCCGTAGGATTCTGTATAAATTTCGAAAAAAGAATCAGAACCTTTCAATCCTCCTAAAGCCGTATCGGACGGAACCGAAACTAGTTTTACCTCAAGATTCCCTTTGTCATTTTGTAAATCTCCGGACAATTCACCTATGTATCTCAAAACGTGATTCGGTTTTTGATCCTTTTTTATTTTTTCATAAATCGGGTCAAATTCTTTCAGCTTCGTCAAGAAATCAGTCGCACTTCCTTCACGTAAATATTCTGGAATTAAATTCTGAATTTCGATTTCTTCAAATTCATTTTGCAAATCCAATTCTCTTGCCAAAATCAATAATTTTCTCCCTACATCGTTTCCACATAAATCCTCTCTTGGATCCGGTTCCGTGTATCCGTTATCGATTGCTTCTTTCAATATTTCGCTAAAAGGAACCTCTTTGGAAGAGAAATTATTAAATAAATAACTCAATGTCCCAGAAAAAACGCCTTTGATTTTAGTGATATTTTCACCCGAAAGATGTAGTAATTTAATCGTGTCAATCAGTGGCAATCCAGCTCCAACATTGGTTTCATAAAGATAACTCTTTTGATTGTCTGCTAATACTTTTCTTAAATCTTTGTAAAATTTATAACTTAATGTATTGGCTACTTTATTCGAAGAGATTAAATCAAAACTATTTTCGGCCAATTTCACATAATTTTCAACAAATTCAGCACTTGCCGTGTTGTCGATTGCAATCAAATTCTCCAAGTGATGCTCATTTGCGTAAGCAATAACATCCTCAATAGTATAAGCGAACCCGTTATTTTGAATTTCATTTATCCAATTTGGAGTTACCCCGTTTTTATTTAGCAGGACATTTTTTGAATTCGCGATAGCAAAAACATTTAGTTTGATATCTTTTCTTTTTTCGATAGTCGCAGCCGATTCTAATATTTGATTAATCAGCGTTCCACCAACTAAACCATGCCCAAAAATGGCAATGTTAATTTTCTTTGAAACTCCAAAAATCTCTCCGTGAATAACGTTTAGCGCTTTGTTAAGTTGTGATTTTTTGACCACCAAACTCACATTTTTCCCCGTAACTGTATTATTGAAAAGAATAGGGACAATCTTGTTTTTTATAAGAGCGGTGTAGGGCTTATGGAAAGTACTCAAATCCTGACCAATGATAGAAATCACCGAAACATCATCCGTCACCGAAATTTTATTGACGTCTTTAGAATAGAAATCATTTTCGAATTCTTTTTCTAATTCAATCATTGCTTTTGTCGCCTGATCAGCAGCAACCACAAGACCAATTCCTCTTTCTGATGAACCTTGTGAAATGATACTGACACTAATATCGTTATCACCCATCACTCTAAAAATACGAGCATCGACGCCAGTTTTACCAAGTAATCCTCTTCCTTCTAAGTTTACTAACGATACATTTTCGAGTACGGAAAGTGTTTTTATTCCTTCATTATTCGAATTGGAAGTAATTAAAGTTCCTTTGTTTTCATGATTGAATGTGTTTAAAATTCGAAGAGGAATATTCTTTTCTAATAAAGGAATTATCGTTTTAGCATGAAGAATTGTCGCCCCAAAATTAGCCAACTCATTCGCTTCGTTAAAGGTCAAATGGTCAATTTTTTTGGCATCCAAAACCAAATCCGGGTTTGCTGTATAAATCCCATCGACATGCGTGTAATTCTGAAGCTCTTCAGCATTTAAATAATTAGCAATCAAAGAAGCGGTATAATTGCTGCCGTTTCTTCCTAAAGTCGTTGTGTCATTTTTATTGTTTGAACCTATGAAACCGGTCACAATATTGACCGTATTGCCATTATTTTGTTTAAAATATTGCACTACATTTTTCTTCGAAATTTGTTCCAAAGGTTGTGCATCTCCAAATTTTGAATCCGTTTTTATCAACTCTCTCGAATCGGTAAAACGAGCGTTGATTCCATTTTTGATTAAAATTGCGGTAAGCAACTTAGCCGAAAGCAATTCTCCTTTAGACAAGACTAAATCTTTAATTTTGTTGCTGTAATCACCAATCAAGCTTACACCTTCAAAAAGTTTTTCCAATATTTCAAATTCTTCAGATAAATCGACATGTTCATATTCGGCTTGTTGGTAGGTTTTAAAATCTTCAAAAAGCGGTTTGTAATTTCCATTTTGAGATGCAATCCCTAAAATATCTTCTAGCTCATTGGTAGCATTTCCACGCGCTGAAACTACGATAGCAATTTCCTCTCCTTGAGTTACTTTATCTGTAATAATAGCAACCACTTTATTTAATCCCTCACCATTCGATAAAGATTTACCTCCAAATTTTAATATTTTCATTGTGTTGTGTTGTTTTTGGCTTAGAATATATCCTGAAGCAAATTGTCTAATTGTTTGTATTCTATCAAAAAAGCGTCGTGTCCGTGAATGGAAACAATTTCCTGATAGGTGACATTACTTTTATATTTTTTTAATTCTTTATAAGTTGCCTTATTTTCATCTGCAGTAAAAAACAAATCAGAATTGATGGCGATGATATGAATATCGGCTTGAATTTTTGATGCTATTTCTTCAAACGTAGCTGTATTTCTGGTGATGTCTATCGTTTTCAGCAATTGATTCATCATTTTATAAGAAGAAAGTTGAAATCGTTTTTGCAATTTCGTACCATGATGACTCAACCAGCTTTCCACATTAAAAATGGCCAATTCTTCATTGGTAGTACGTTGGAATTTTTCTTTAAAAGATTCTGGAGTACGGTAGCACAACATCGCATGAATCCTGGCATCTTCAATTGGATTTCGAGAATTATTCAGGATTTGCTCTTGTAAGAAACAATTAGCTATCAACCAATCCGTCGATTTCCAGTCGGTGGCAATGGGAATTAAATGTTTCGTTATTTTAGGCTCTAAAGCCGCTATTTCCCAAGCAATTCCTCCGCCTACTGAACCTCCAATAATAGCATACAGTTGTTTAATTTGAAGAAATTTAATTCCTTCTATAAAGAGTTTAGCGATATCTCTGGCATTGAAATCCAAATAGTTCTCAATACTAGTTTCATCATAGCCATTGCCCGGAACATTAAAAGCTAACACAGTATATTTATTAGTGTCGATTGTTTTGTTTTCACCAATTAAATCATTCCACCAGCCAGTCGAACCTACAACTGTCGAGTTTCCTGTCAATGCATGATTTACCAAAACTATTGGCGCCGTATGTAATGCCGGTCCAAAAACTTCAAAACTTAAGCTTAGAACAGGATAAAACACGCCACTTTCGGTGGTGAAATTTTGTAATGTAATATGGGTTGGTTTATTTTCCAATTTCAAATCTTTTATGATGTTTGATTTGTGTCTGGAAATATTAGAAAGAAAAAACTAGGGTAAACCAGTAAAATTCTCGTTGTTATCTTTCCACGTTTGGCGTGGTAGAATGCAGCACCTTCTTCGATAAATCGAAGGGTTGCTAAGGCTTCATTGGGTCTAATCCCTCGTCCTTTCTTTATAACATTTCAATACGTATGTGAACTTAAAGGCACAAATTAACTACTAATTTTTTAAACAAACAAATTTTTCCATTAATTGATTTTGACTACAATCTTAAATAACAACATTGGAAAGAGTCTATAAACGGACTCTTTCCCTATGTTGTTTCAAGTCCACAATGATTTTTTACAGTCGTTTCCATTTAGATAAACATTGCTTCATTTTCTTGCGAGTACATTAGAAAAAGCAATGAATTTACTGCCTTTTTCTGAGCCGAAGGATCCCTCTTTGTTATTTCAAATCTTGGATGAATCAATTCATTTATAGGCTGATTATTACTGAACAGTTTCTCTCTTAAAAACTGAAATACTCTTAAAATATATTTTAATGTTTTCATAATTATTACTTTTTAGTTGTTTGTTATTTTACCCGTACGTTGTAATATAAAATCCTTTCATGTTAGAAAGTCAAATCCCTTATCTCAAAAAGAATGCCTTGATTTATCCCTTTAGATAAAAATGATGCATTTTCCCATTTGCAGCGATTTCAATTTAAAATTCTTTTCTTAGCAACTATTTGTCCAATGCCATTTAAAGAACCAGTATCCAGCTAATAATTATCCCGATGGATTAAGTTTTTCAGAAACTACTATTGTCGCATTTTTACTGATTCTTATTTTGACTACTTATGCTTTTACGATGAACTGAGCATCGCTGGCCGCATATCTAAATTGACTTATTTTTTAGTGTTCATTTTTTACTAATTGCGAATTTTTGATGCTTTCGAAAACAACTTGTAAATCATTTTTCAAATCTTCGATGTCTTCTAATCCAACCGACAATCGTATTAAATCTTTGGTTACTCCTGTTGCGACTTGTTGTTCATCTGACAATTGCTGATGCGTAGTACTTGCGGGATGAATAATCAAAGATTTCGTGTCTCCTATATTAGCCAAAAGCGAAAATAGTTTTGTTTCATCGGCGACTTTTTTGGCGGCTTCAAAACCCCCTTTTAAACCAAAAGTGACTACTCCGTTTTGTCCTTTTGGCAAATATTCCTGAGCCAAATCATAATATTTACTCGACTTCAATCCTGGGTAATTCACCCAAGCCACCTCTTCTTGACCTTCTAACCATTGGGCTAAAGCCAATCCGTTTTCACTGTGTTTCTGTACGCGGATAGGTAAGGTTTCTAATCCTTGAATAATCTGAAACGCATTAAATGGACTCAATGCCGCTCCATAATCACGTAATCCTTCTATTCGAACTTTGGCAATAAAAGCAGCATTTCCAAGCGCTTCATGATAAACCAATCCGTGATACCCTGCAGAAGGTTCCGTGAATTCAGGAAATTTTCCATTAGACCAATCGAAATTTCCTGCATCAATAACCACGCCTCCAAGAGACGTTCCGTTGCCGGCAATATATTTAGTCAAAGAGTGAATTACAATATTGGCTCCGTATTGAATAGGATTCAGTAAATAAGGGGAAGCAACTGTATTATCTACAATAAAGGGAACTTTGAATGCTTTGGCTTGCGCCGAAATAGCTTTCAGATCCAATACATCTAATTTCGGATTTCCAAGAGATTCGGCAAAAAACACTTTTGTGTTTTCTTGTGCAGCTTTAGTGAAATTGTCAGGATCTGATGGGTCTACAAACGTGGTTGTGATGCCTAATCTTGGCAAAGTGACGCTCAGTAAATTATAAGTTCCCCCATACAAACTGTTTGATGCTACAATATGATCTCCCGTTTTTAGCAAAACCAATAATGCCGTGGCAATTGCAGCGGTTCCAGATGCGGTAACTACTGCGCCTATTCCTCCTTCAAGCGCAGCAAGGCGTTGCTCCAAAATATCATTGGTTGGATTATTTAATCGTGTGTAAATAAAACCTGCTTCGGCAAGTCCAAATAAATTGGCTGCATGTTCTGAATTGTTGAAAACATAAGAACTGGTTTGATAGATAGGCACAGCTCTGGTTCCTGCTGTTTTGGTAACGTCGTGTCCTGCGTGTAATGCGTTGGTTGCAAATTTTTGAGTACTCATAATTTTTTGTTTTTAATGTTCGATTCTTAAACTAAATTAATTTCAATTATATTTTTTTTACTAATTTAAGATGTTGCAATAAATTGAGAATAAAAAAACCCTTTTAGATAGATATCCAAAAGGGCTTTAAGTTGTGTTATAAACTTATACTTTCGGAATCAACAGACGCAAATACACATAATAGCTTTCGCGCAAATCATGGTCTTGACAGTACATTTATTCATTTGTTGAAGATTTAAGTTGTTCATTTTTTAAATATTTATTTTTAATGCAGAAAGGATTCCGATTGGTATAGTTCAAAAAAAAGCCTCCCGATATGTGGGAGGCTTTTGCTATATAATTTTTTAATTTAAAATTATGCAATAGTCGACCCACAGGATTTATCCTGAACGGCTTTACACATATTACACATATTAAATTTCATTTTTCTTTTTTTGTTGAAACAAATTTGCAAACTATTATTTAGATATCCAAATTTTTAAAAAAAAATAACATCGAAAAAAATACTCAACTAAACTATTCTCTTTTTATTGACATGATGAGATTAATTTAATATCAAAAAAAGGAATGATTAAATTCTAAATTTATGAAAGTCGTTTTTTGTCATATCAAATCATGGCTTTTAAAAAATATTTTGAATCAAATAAATAAAACTTCATTTTCTTGAGAATACATTAATGCTAATAATGAATCAGCACTTTTTTGTCCCAAAGTGGCCGTTGTTATTATTTTAACCCTAGGATGAATTATTTCATTTGCAGGGACAGGCGGAATCTCTTTTGTTCTTTTTGCCTCTAATTTAAAACTTGGCAAAGACGAAATGGTTTTAGGCGCTTTCATAAAATTTAGTTTTAGTTGTTTGTTTATTTTTCCTGCAGTAATAAATTCCTTAACCTTTCCGTCGCAATAGTTGATGTTTTTTATAAATAAATAATTTTGTTATTAATAAAATTGTCCTAAAAACTAGTAGTAAATCATTTAGAGCAAGCTTTAACTATTTTCATATTAACAACCCTTTCGATTTGCTTTTCATTTAATCGTTTATTCTGATAAGCTCTATGAATTCGTTTTTTTAACGATTGCCATTTTTCTTTCATATAAGGATATAATGACAATGACATTTCGTTACCTTCTTTTGATTTTTTATAATGCATTTTGTATTCTTTCACGTAATTATAATAATCATCAAGGCATTTATCCCACTTGTGATTTCCAATTGTGTACTCTCTTTTCGGTGCATTTTCCAATACAAAAAACTTTTCACTTGCTTTCATAACTAAATTATTTAATAAATTAATAGTTCATATTTGGCCTTATTACTTTTAATAGATACTTCCGGAATACGTAAATAAAATTAATAACTGAAATTCTTAGCTGGTCTCCTGTTTTTGTTAAAAATAATCGCTTTTAAAAGCAATAATTAATTAATTTTAGAGTTTAACAAACTTACTAAATTAACCTTATTACTATAAAATTTACTCGTTCAATTAACTCAATATCAGATGAGAAGCATTTATTCACAACTTACAATAGGAAAAACGTTATAAATAACAATTTTGACAATAGTTTGATGAGAATTCAAAACCAAAAAAATTCGACTACAACATTAGAAATTGCTTTCAATCAAAATTTCCTGAAAAACTCAAATAAATAGAAATATTACATTTTTAACCTTTATACTGATTAATATCCAAAACTATCTTTAAATTGAAAATTAAATATTTGAAAATTAACAAATATCCCAGCCTTACAAAAGATAATCTGTTGATTTTAAAAAAATCGAAGCTATCTACTTATAAAAAAATAAGTCAAGATTAATTTGCAATTCAAAATGGTTTCATACATTTGCATCCGAATACAAGAGGAAAAATTTGAACTGATTGCAACCTCTTCATAATGAAACGAATTCATTATGGATGCTGAAAAATTTTCAGTAGAAAAAATGCTAAAGCAGAAACTCTCCTTTAGTATTTCCCGCAATTATTTTTCCTCCCTTAATTTTAAATTTATATTTATTATGGCATATTTATTTACGTCAGAATCTGTGAGTGAAGGACATCCAGACAAAATTGCAGATCAAATTTCAGACGCATTAATTGATAATTTTTTAGCCTTTGATTCAGAGTCAAAAGTAGCTTGTGAAACTTTAGTTACTACCGGACAAGTAATCCTAGCAGGAGAAGTAAAATCCAATACCTACTTAGACGTTCAACATATTGCCCGTGAGGTAATTAGAAAAATTGGCTACACAAAAAGCGAATATATGTTTGAAGCCAATTCTTGTGGTATTCTTTCGGCTATTCACGAACAATCTGCTGATATCAATCAAGGGGTTGACAGAGCTAACCCTGAAGAGCAAGGTGCTGGTGACCAGGGAATGATGTTTGGTTATGCAACTAATGAAACCGAAAATTACATGCCTTTGGCACTTGATTTATCACATAAATTATTGCAGGAATTAGCTATTTTAAGACGTGAAAATAACGAAATTACGTATTTACGTCCGGATGCTAAGTCTCAAGTAACTTTAGAATACAGTGATGACAATAAACCAACACGTATTGAAGCGATTGTAATTTCGACACAACATGATGATTTTGACGAAGAAGCTACTATGCTTGCAAAAATCAAAAAAGATCTTGTTGAAATTTTGATTCCAAGAATCATTGCTAAAAATCCAACACACGCTCATTTATTCAACGATGCAATTCACTACCATATCAATCCTACCGGGAAATTCGTAATTGGAGGACCACACGGAGATACTGGACTTACAGGAAGAAAAATTATTGTGGATACTTACGGTGGAAAAGGAGCTCACGGTGGTGGTGCATTTTCTGGAAAAGATCCAAGTAAAGTAGATAGAAGTGCGGCGTATGCGACACGTCATATCGCTAAAAATTTAGTTGCTGCAGGTGTTGCCGAAGAAATCTTAGTACAGGTTTCTTATGCAATTGGTGTAGCTAAACCAATGGGTATTTTTATTGATACCTATGGTACTTCTAAAGTGAATATGACCAATGGTGAAATTGCCAAAAAAGTAGAAGCAATTTTTGATATGCGTCCTTACTTTATTGAACAACGCTTGAAACTAAGAAATCCAATTTACAGCGAAACTGCTGCTTACGGGCATATGGGACGTACGCCAGAAACAGTTACTAAAACTTTCTCTGCTCCAGGCGGAAACGAAAAAACAGTTACTGTTGAATTATTTACTTGGGAAAAATTAGATTTTGTTGACCAAGTTAAAACTGCTTTTGGATTGTAACAATTCTAAGCATTTATATACAGAAAACTGTCTTGTTTTATAAACGAGACGGTTTTTTTTTAGCCCATCCCGAAGTCTCGGGAGGTAAAGAAAATCCTTTCCAAAAAAAAGATTCATTTTTTCTTATAAAAAAAGAGCGACCAACGGAAGCTCCTTTATTTATTTAGAAAAAAAATCTTTTTATGGAAAGATTGAAAGGAACAGCTGGATTAGCTTCCTACAAATTATATTTTAAAGAAAAGATTACGTAGCGTGGCTGAACGGTATATTGCGAGGTTCTGGTGGAAAATTGAGAGAAACTATCGTCATTTAGCGAGGTCGTGTTCAATAAATTGGTTCCACTGACTTTGTATTCCAGTTTGCTCCCTTTCTTTTGATAAATCAAGCTAGCGCTCAAGAAATCATACTCATTATTGACCGTTTTACTACTGTTGTAATAGTGGTAAAACTCATATTCAGTTACGAATGAAAAGCTTTCCAGAAAGAAATAATCCAGTTTAGCAAAAGGTTTCTCCTTGTAAAAAGTAGAGTTGTTGTAATCATTTTTAACAATATTATATCCAAGCTCCAGATTGGGCATTTTTTTATAATTGGTAGAAGCTTTCAAAGTGTAGCTCTGTGTAAAACTTTCGTTTGTAGACAAAATATTGTTTTGAATGTTATTGAATTTCGACCAATTTAAATTGGCTCCCAAAGAGGCTTTATAATTCTTCAAGAATGAACGACCATAAGACCCGTTACCCGACAATGTTTCATCGGCAAAATCAGAATTAAAAGGGGATGAAGTCTGATTTACTCCGTTGAATATGGCACGCGTTTTTATAGCATCAACCCTTTTAGAATAAGTTGCAAAAGCGCTAATGTTTTCGAAATTAAACATGTTGTACTTAAAATAACGTAAAGAATGTACAAGTGCAGTCGCATTTTCCAAAAGTCGATTTCCTTTTGTCAAACTGTTATAATTGGAGAAAACATAGCCTTCGGCCAATTGATTTATATCAGTGAAATTATTGTTGAACGAAAAATTATAGGTTAAACTTTCCGCTTTTTTAATTTGATAAATAGCTAAAAAATCCGGTAATACTCTATAGAAATTTCGCTTATTGCTAGTTCCTAATTGCTCATTTTTCATAGTATAAGCATGCAAACTCACTCCTGGGGTTAAAGTAAACTTACCTGTCAGAATTTTATAATGAAGTCCTAAAAATGTATCATTAAAATTATAGTTTACATTATTAGTATTTACGACATCGCCCAAATTATTTACCGTTTTATTGTCTAAAATCTGAAAAATATTCGAATTAAAATCTTGATTTGAATACGTGTTTCCCAGTGTAACATTGACATTACTTTTTTGGGTAAGCATATAATAATAATCTAATTTGGCATCTATTTTATTGGTTTTCACAAAACGATTTTGATTAATATCGTTTCTATTTTGACCGGAAGCATAACCCGATAAACTAAAGGGCTGTGATTTCAAATTAGCATTATAAAAAGGATCTTCTTCCTGATACAAATGTTGCATTTCGAAAGCAAAAATATTTTTATCGCTCTGAGTGTAATACAAACTCAAGTTTTGATTTACCGAAATCGGGTTTTGTTTTTTCAATGTATTGATGTTCTCTGTTTGCGAATTATTACTCACAATCGATTCTCTAAGCAAAGAATTATTTTCGTCCTGTTTAGACAATTTAGTCAAAACATCATAATCAAATTGAAACTTTGCATTGGGTTTATAACTCGAACTCAATTTGAATAATCCCAAATTACTTTTTTGATGCGCCATTTCCTGACGGTTTTCTGTTGAAAGAATTTCTGACGAGTTAGGCTGTAAAATATTGGTTTGTGATTTGGTTTCCAAGTCGGTTATGGAAGAAGAAATAATTCCAAAACCACTCAAACTCCACGCTTTATTTACATTATAAGAAAAGTTGGTCGCCCCAAATTGGGTCTCAATCTCTTTGGCACGATTGTTTCTTAAAAGTGAAATTCCTAAATCATTTGAAGAAACATTAAAACTCGATCCTCCTTTTTGCATCATGCCTCTAAAACCACCCGTAAATTTAAAATAATCTTGAACTGTCAAGGGAAGTTCCCCTATATTATTAAAATTTGAAATTAAATTTATGCTGTATTTTGGACTGTAATAAAACAATTTCGGGTTGATCAAATAACGGCTTTCTGTATGTGCTACACCTATTCCCGCGGTCATATCTCCAAACCAGAAATTTTTCTTTCCTGATTTTAGTTTGATATTCATTGCCACATTGTCCTGATTGTTTTCAACTCCTTTTAATATTGAATTCTCATTGTAATTGCGTAAAACTTGAATTTTATCGATAGCATCAGCCGGAATATTTTTTACGCCAAGTTTAGTATCTCCATCAAAAAAATCTTTTCCTTCCACCATTAACTTGGTGACTTTTTTCCCTTCTACTTCTACTTCACCATCAGCATTTACCTCAACACCCGGAAGTTTTTTTAACAAGTCTTCCAGTTTTCGCTCCGTTCCGGTCTTGAAAGAATCCCCGTTATAAACAATGGTGTCTCCTTTTATCGAAACCGGCATTTCTCGAACTATTTCTACACCGTCTAATTCGATTCCGCCTTCTTGCAAAGCAATAATTTTAGTGCTATTTTCAGTAGAAGTAACAATTTCAATCTCTTTATTTTGCATTCCCAAATAACTTATCTTAAGATTATAAGTTGTATTGGGTTTCAAAGTCAGCACATACTTTCCTTTGTCATTAGTAATGGCGTAGGAATCCATCGCTTTTGTTACTTTATTTACCGCCATGACATTTGCCATTTCTAAGCCTACGGTCTTTGAATCAGTAATAGTTCCTTCCAGTTTAACTGATTGAGAAAAAGATATTGAAGTAATAAAAAATAAGGTCAGCAGTATTGATTTTTTCATTTATGAAACTTTGGAGAAATTTTGATTATTAATTTTAAACTGTGAATTTAATTTTATTATCCTCCAATTCTCATACGCATTCCTCCATTTCCTCCGCGTCCATGGTTCATTTCTCTGAATTCTTCCATTTTTTTGATTACCGTTTCATCAAATTCTTTTTGAGAAATAACCTTTCCGTTTGTTGGTGGTTTTATTGCTGCTTTTTCTTTAGGATTTAAAACTACTTTCGAACATAAAATAACTGTTTTTCCATCATTTACTTCCAATATCAAACCAGGCAGTCCCCAATAGTTTTCCGGACCTTGATTTACGGGAATTTCAGGAGTGTACCATGCAGTGATTGTAATTTCTTTTGGCATGTCCAAATCATCCATGAAGCTCGTTTTCTTTTCTTTATCAGCAGGTTTCGCAACCTTAGCATCTTCTTTTTTTGGTCTGAAATTTCTAAAATCGGTTTTACTGGCAGGTCGGATTGCCGTAGCTTTAAAACAATTATAACCTCCAATAACTCGAGTTTCGGCCTCCATTTTCCATTTTAAATTAGGCAATGAATCTTTTACTAAAAATTCTTTTCCCATAAAATCTTTATCAACCGTATAAGATTTGTCTTTAACATTTTTATAGAAAGTTCCTCCGCCTCCCATCATTGAGGACATCATTCTCATCCCGTTACCTTGACCAGAACCCGGTGTCTCTAATTTTTCTTCCTCTTTGTATATTGATGCTGACTTGTCAAAATTAAGAATAAACGTTTTTTCAAACATTTTTTTCATTCTTTCTTCTATCATCTTTTGCATGTCTGGATTCATATCCTTATTTCCTTGCATTCGAGTTTTGAAATCAGAAGTGCTGGTTTTTGATTCATAAACCGCCATACCTTGAAATTCTTGTGCATGAATCCCCAAAGAGGAGGCTATAGCAAATACTAAAACGAAAATTATTTTATACATGATTATTAATTTTAAATGATAAGACGATAATCTCTTGTTTATGTTACAATTATACTGTTAAAATAACAATTAGACATGCACAATTGTATAAGGTTTAATTGTAATTTAGCATTCTATGAAGAATATTCTAATTCTGTTATTTACTGTCATTTCATTCTGTGGTGCTTTTGGCCAAAGCCAAAAACTAAATGCCACTAAAATTGACTCTATTCATTTGGATTGTGACCAATTTTTAGGCTACGACCAATTTGGTTTTTATTACTTTATTAAAAATAATGTTCTGTTTAAGGTTAAAGAAAAACAGTCATTCGAGTATAAGAATGTTTCTTTAGGTAGAATCACAAAAGTAGATTTGCTAAATCCGCTTACGATTGTGTTGTTTTATGAGAATTTCAATACCGTCATTTTGCTCGACAATCAATTGAATGAAACCCAAAAGATAAATTTTTCTGAAATTCCTATTCCAATAACAGTTGCTGCAATAGGATTAGCCTCTCAAAACCAACTTTGGATTTACAATAGCATGAATCAACAAATAGGTCTTTTTGATTTTTTAAAAAAAGAATATAAGACGGTTTCTATTCCGTTTGCCGAAAGCATAAAAATATACCATACTGATTTCAATACTTTTTATTGGATTGACGAAAAAAATAATTGGTGCACTTGTGATCCATTCGGGAAAATAGCCAATAAAGGAACAATACCTTCTTTTGATTCTATCGAAATAATAGATCAAAGCACCTATCTCTTTAGCAAGGACAAAAATCTCATTTATGAAGATGTTGCAAAGAGTCTAAAAATTGAAATTGAGATTTCAGAAAAAACGTTTAAAAAATTCTACTACAAAGACCAAATTTTATCTATTTTTACATCAGAGGGAATTACAAATTATAAAATCACAATACCGTAATGCACATAGCAGTAGCAGGAAACATTGGCTCAGGAAAAACAACTTTAACGCGTTTATTGTCGAAACACTTCAAGTGGGAACCCCATTTTGAAGACGTAGTTGACAACCCATACTTGGATGATTTTTACCATCAAATGGAACGTTGGTCCTTTAATTTACAGATATATTTTTTGAATAGTCGTTTTCGTCAAGTGATGCAAATTCGCGAAAGCGGTAAAAAAATCATTCAGGACAGAACGATTTATGAAGATGCTCATATTTTTGCACCCAACTTATATTCGATGGGTTTGATGACAAATCGTGATTTTCAGAACTACACTTCTCTTTTTGAATTAATGGAATCCACGGTTAAAGCACCTGATTTGCTGATTTATTTAAGAAGTTCTATTCCTAATTTAGTCGGGCAAATTCACAAACGCGGACGCGAATATGAAAACTCTATTTCAATTGATTATTTAAGCCGTCTAAACGAGCGTTATGAAGCCTGGATTCACACTTACAGCAAAGGAAAACTATTAATTATCGATGTAGACAACATCAATTTTGTCGATAATCCAGAAGATTTAGGTAACATCATCAATAGGATTGACGCCGAGTTACACGGATTGTTTTAGCATCTATTTTAGCGCTCTCCAAACTAGAGAGCGAAAAACTGAATATAATAAATGCCTTGCTGTTGCGAGGCATTTATAATTTAATATCTTTACTAATCAATAGATTACAAAAAATAGTGATTCATTTATCTTTTATAAAATTCATCTTAACTCAATTTATAAATTCTTGTTTTCTTCATATTAATTTAAAATTAAAAAATTATGAGTCAAAAGTATTTTAAAAGTAAAATTGTTTGTGTTTTATTAATTTTTGTTCTTCTGATGCAGAGTTGTGCGATTTATCAGAAGACATCGGTTTCTCTAGATGATGCTGTGGCTTCAAACAGGAAAGTATTAATTACTAAGACTGATGGAGCGAAACTTAAACTTAAAAGAGTGGAACTGACAGATGGAAAGTATTACGGGATAGTAAAAGTTGATGGCAAAACTGAAAAAATTATTTTAGTAGAAAATGACATAAGAACAATTCGAATTCTTAACAAAAGTGCCACAACAATAGGAACTTTTGGAATTGTTTTAGGTTCTTTAGTAATTACATTTCTTGTCGCCGCAGCGATTGCAGTAGTGCAAGTATATTAGGTTCTCGATCACTTGCATTTTTTGGACCTTCATTAATTGCTTTGACGTTTATATTCTCGTTTAAGCAAAAATGCCCCGCAATTGCGAGGCATTTATTATTTAACAACTAAATGTTTTATTTCAAGGCATCGATTTTGGCCTGAACTTCGGTATCTGTTCCTTCAAAATTCTGAGTAGTAACTTTCCCATTTATGGTTGTTTTGATTGTTGCTGTTACTTTTCCATCCCCATTTGTTTTTTCAATTGCAATTTCTTTAGAAACCATATTGTTCCCCATTGCTTTTGCATTCATGAATTTGCAATTTGCATTTGTACATCCTTTAGCGATACATTCGGCTGCAGACATTGAAGTACACATTTCAGAAGTAGCACAACAAGATGCGGTCGCAGAAATAGTATGGCTTCCTTCACCTAAAATTGGCGCAATTACCAATCCGATCAAACAAGTCAATTTAATTAAAATGTTCATTGACGGTCCAGAAGTATCTTTGAATGGATCTCCAACAGTATCTCCAGTTACCGCCGCTTTGTGCGCATCAGAACCTTTATATGTCATCTCACCATTGATTAAAACTCCTGCTTCAAATGATTTCTTAGCATTATCCCAAGCACCGCCCGCATTGTTCTGGAACACCGCCCAAAGCACTCCTGAAACAGTTACTCCTGCCATATAACCTCCTAACATTTCGGCGATTAATTGATTATTGTCTCCATAAACTAATTTTCCAAGTAAAACAATTGCAATTGGAAAACCAATAGTCAAAACCCCAGGCAACATCATTTCACGTAAAGCTGCTTTGGTAGAAATATCAACACATTTTGCATATTCCGGTTTTCCGGTTCCTTCCATAATTCCCGGAATTTCTTTGAACTGACGACGCACCTCATAAACCATATCCATTGCTGCTTTTCCAACAGAATTCATCGCTAAAGCCGAGAAAACTACAGGAATCATTCCACCCACAAATAACATCGCTAAAACTGGTGCTTTGAAAATATTGATTCCGTCAATTCCAGTAAAAGTTACATAAGCTGCAAATAAAGCTAATGAAGTTAATGCTGCCGAAGCAATAGCAAAACCTTTTCCTGTTGCAGCAGTAGTGTTTCCTACTGAATCCAAAATATCAGTTCTGGTACGCACTTCTTTTGGTAATTCACTCATTTCGGCAATTCCACCAGCATTGTCAGAAATTGGTCCAAAAGCATCGATTGCTAATTGCATCGCAGTTGTTGCCATCATTGCCGAAGCCGCTAATGCCACACCATAAAATCCTGCTAAAGCATAAGAAGTCCAAATTGCCGCAGCAAATAATAATATTGTTGGGAATGTAGAAATCATTCCAGTTGCTAAACCTGCAATTACGTTAGTTCCTGCCCCGGTTGCAGATTTTTGTACAATTGCCATTACTGGTTTTGTTCCTAATCCTGTATAATATTCCGTAACTGATGAAATGACAGCTCCAACAGTTAATCCAACAAGGGTAGCATAAAAAACTCTCATCGATGAAATATCTTGAATCCCTTCTCCGAAGAAATTCATTTTCATTGTCTCCGGTAACATATATTGTACTAAAAAGTAACACGCTACAGCAGTTAATATGATAGAAACCCAGTTCCCGATATTCAACGCTTTTTGAACTTGTTTTTCTTTTGCATTTTCATCAGTAATTTTCACTAACATCGTTCCGATGATAGAAAATAAAATTCCAAAACCTGCAATTGCCATTGGTAATAAAATAGGACCAATTCCGCCAAAAACATCTTGAATGTTTCCGCCCATGTCTTTAATCACATAATTCCCAAGAACCATGGCGGCCAAAACTGTAGCTACATAAGAACCAAATAAATCGGCACCCATTCCAGCCACATCTCCTACATTATCTCCTACGTTATCCGCAATGGTAGCTGGATTACGAGGATCATCTTCCGGAATTCCTGCTTCTACTTTACCCACTAAATCAGCACCAACATCGGCCGCTTTAGTATAAATACCACCACCAACACGAGCAAACAAAGCAATCGATTCGGCTCCAAGAGAAAACCCAGCTAATGTTTCCAGTACTTTGGTCATATCTTCTGATGAAGTCCAAACACCACCCATAAAATAATTATAGAAGAAAATAAAGAAACTTGTCAAACCTAAAACTGCTAAACCGGCAACTCCCAATCCCATAACCGTTCCGCCACCAAAAGAAACTTTCAGTGCTTGAGGTAAACTGGTACGTGCTGCTTGCGTGGTTCTAACATTAGTTTTTGTTGCGATTTTCATTCCCATATTTCCAGCAAAAGCAGAGAAAAATGCTCCAAAAATAAAAGCGACAACTATTAATATGTTGGTGGTATGGAATAAAAAAGACATTCCTGCAAGAACAATACTTGCTCCAACTACGAAGAAAGCTAACAATCTATATTCTGCTTTGAGGAAAGCCAAAGCGCCTTCATAGATATAATCTGAAATCTCTTTCATTTTACCGTCTCCAGCATCTTGTTTTAAAACCCAAGTTCTTTTGGCAAACATAAATGCCAGTCCAATAAATGCCATGACTATTGGCAAGTAAATCATTATTGTATTCATAATTTTGGTGTGGTTTTTGGTTATTTTCGTTAATGTAACGAAACGAAAATAAACAAAAAAGCAATACTCTTTACAGAATATTGCTTTATTTATAAAAATTATGAAAATTATTTATTTAATACTAAATAATCCTTCTGGTTTGTTTTCAATATCATTAAAACGTTTTGTACATTCTTTAATGATCGCATACGCTTCATTTACATCTCCCCAACCGCCAACATCTACTGTTTTATTTTCCAGATCTTTATATACTTGGAAAAAATGCTCGATTTCTTTTAATAAATGTGGATTCATATCAGATAAGTCATTTAATGAATTCCAGATTGGATCTGAAACCGGTACACAAATGACTTTTTCATCTGGTCCTTTATCATCTGCCATATGAAAAACACCAATTGGTTTTACTTCCATTACGCATCCAGGAAAAGTTGGTTCATTTACTAAAACCAAAACATCTAATGGATCTCCGTCTAAAGCTAATGTTTCCGGGATAAATCCGTAATCAGCAGGATACATCATGGATGAAAAAAGCATTCTGTCAAAACGCATTCTTTTTATTTCGAAATCATATTCGTATTTATTTCTACTTCCTCTTGGTATTTCGATTAAGACATCGAAAGTTGTTAATTTGTCTGCAGTCATTTTAATTTTTTCTTTTCTATAAATATCTTGCAAAAGTAAGCAAAATATAGGTTTTTACAATGAAAAAACCATGTTATCTCTGCATTAAATTTAACTTCTTACACGTAATTAATAAAAACATCTATTCAAATACTTTTTAACCCATTTCAATACCCAAAAAAATTAAAACAAAACAACATTCATAAGAAATTTTGTTATATTTTCGCTTGAAATTAAATTATATGACAGAATTTACATCTATATATAGATTACTTTATCCTGCCAAAATAAGAAATACAAAAAGTTTACAGGTAACTCTAAATAACAAATTAATCTCCGGAACCTATTTTATTCAAATAAAAACGGAAACTGATGTGATAAAAAAACAAATTATTCTAAATCGTTAATCTCATGATAAAAAAAATAATAGCACTACTTTTATTGAATATCCCCCTTTGGGGGAATGCTCAATCTATAGAAGATTGGCAAGTGGGGATTAATCTAAACCCTTTTTATTTTGATTGGAACAGTAACGATCAAGGACTCACTGATGTCCATCAAAACATCCCAAATGGGTTAGGTTTTGGTCTAACCGTAGAAAAAAATTGGAATACACATTGGGGTATAAAAACAGGTGTAGAATATTCTAAACAGAACAAAAAATATGATGATGCCCAGTACAGTGGAAATGTTTATCTGGCCGATATTAATATGGATTTTAAATATTACAAAATCCCATTAACTATTCAGTATTCACACCCAATAAACAAAAATAGATACCTAACATTCAATCAAGGTATCCAATTCTCTTTTTTAAATGATTACAAAACAACAATCGATGACGCGCTGCAAAGTACAATTTTCACACCTAATCAGAGGGTTTTCATCTCAAAAATTAATGCAAATGACTCCAATAACACAAATCCTGGGTGGATATATAAAAAAAACACATTTGGAATAATCGGTTCGGTTGGTATAAAAGGTTTTTTAACTAAAAAAATATCATATAGTACAAATTTGAGATATGAGTATGATTTAACTTATTCAGATTTAGATGAATATTACATTTTAAATAAGAATAAAGCTAACAATTTTAGGCTAGGATTAGAACTTGGTCTTCAATATCATTTTTCTTTAAAAGGGTGTGGTTTTTGTGCTTTGCAAAAACACTAAAAAATACTCAAACGCAATCTTAGAAAAACTTTAATTTTAATTATTTATTAAAAAACATCTGAGCAGGGTTTATCGCACTATTTTGCGTTTAAACCTTGCTTAGCTTGTTATTAAAATCTGTGTTTGATTACAATGAAAAAACCGTGTTTTATCTGCATTAAATTTTCAAAAATTAATATTGATACACTATCGTTCTATTTCGTTTTTTTAAATAATGGTGCCACAAAAAATACGTGGCAAAAGAACGATACGGACTCCATTTCATTGCGTGCGCTTCCATGGCACCTTTATCATGAATATCCAGCAGTTCCTTGATGGTATTTATTAACGCAATGTCTCCTAACGGCAATAAATCCGGGGCTTGCAGACAAAACATCAAGTAAATATCGATAGTCCAGTTTCCTATTCCTTTGATTTTTATGAGTTCCTGTCGTACTTGATCCGCTGTTTTGGCAGGCAAGCTTTCTAAATCTAAATCCTTGTTTAGTATTGCAATTGACAATGCCTTGATATAAGACGTTTTTTGACGGCTTACGCCAACGGTTCTAAATTCTTCATCCGATAAATCCAGTAGAATGCTCGGTTCAAAGATTTTTATCTTTTCTCTTAATTTTAAAAAAGTGGCTTTGGCTGAATCTATCGAGACTTGTTGTTCTAAAATCAACAACACTAAAGTCTCAAAACCTTGCGGTCTTTGTGGAATCGTGGGAAGTCCGTATTTTTCTATTATGATTTTGAAAATAGTATCTTTTCCTGAAAGATATTCTATCGCTTGTTGCATAATCTAATTTTTTTAGCCCAGATGGAAACGGCATCCTTTTTATCTCGTTTTGAAAACGAGATAAAAAGATATAGTGAACAGCTGGAAATAGCTCCAAATTCCGCTTATTATCCTAATGACAGATTGGTCAAGTATTAGAAATAAAAACCAAATGATCCTTTTACGGAAAAACGATTGGTATCCGGCGTGTTTAAATAACTGCCTCTCCAAGCCAAATCAATACGCAAAAATTTGAAAATATTCCCAATTCCCGCTTGGTATTCCCAATATACGTTCTCAGGTGCATTATAGGCTAACCCCGAAGCATTAATGGCTCTGTTCGCATCTGATATCGTTCCATATACTCCTCTTACCCCAATAATTTCCCTCCAATTGAGTTTTCTCATAAAAGGGATTCTAGAAAACAATCTTCCTTGAAAATTATGATTCCATTGAAATGTAGCATATTGATCCGTAATAAACTCATAATAATTCAGGTTACTAAAGCTACTTTCGTTAGAGAAAAAAGTTTGATTTCCTGGAATAACGCTCATCAATCCCAAAGGAATTGTACCAAAGGTTTTCCCCACCTCAACAATGATGTTTGAACGACCTAAAGGTCCTATTATGATGGGTTGTTTATAATAAAATTGGATTTTTTCGTATTTAAAATCACTATTGAAAAGACCTTTAAAGCCGTGACTGAAATTGACAAAAACATCACTAAATGGACTGTCCACAATATCTCGTTCTACAGCAAATCCAATCGCTTTTCTTTTGGGCGTAAAATTTACCCGAAAATTAACCTCTGATTGTTTGACATCGCTTTTCGTAATCGTTTGGGCTGCATCCGTATAATAATCCAAACTAAATGTAGGTGAAGCAGATTCTAAGGTTCGATAGGAAAATCCAGTTTGAAAGGTCAAGTTCTTGACTGGTTCAATTTCCAGACCAACAGTACTTAAATTAATGTTTGTCAGTTTACCATTATTCCCAGAAGCAAAAATCGTCGACGAAGCATTACTTCTACCCAAGACATCCGTTGATGTTGTTAAACTCGCGCCTATTTGTTCCACATCACGCCTGTTTCCTCCAGATAAAATAAGTCGGTTTTTCTTATCGACCATCCATTTTCCGGAAAATCCGTACTTGAATTTATCGTCTTTGAAACCATAGGCCATATACCCTTGTAATCGCCAAGTATCACCAGTACCAAAATAAGTTCTTGCTCCAGTGCGCAATCGAACACCTTCTACTTCGTTATATCCAAAAGTCGAAAAAATAGGGCCATAATCCAGATTGCCAAACTGCACATAACCACTGGCAAGCACTTTTACTGAACTCGTTATTTGTTTGAACTTCTTGACGGTCTTCAACGTGTCCAGCATTTTATAAACACCCAATTCATCTTTACTTAAATTTTCAAATCGGTTTTCATGCCAAAAATCATCTGTTTTTTCGTAAACTGATTTATCAACATAATTGACTTCATCTTTATAAAAAGAGGCTGGCTTCTCCTTATTAAATTCATGGTTTCTATACAATGAAGTTCGCTTTCCATAAAGTCCTTTTGATTTTTCTTTTTTGTTCAAAGCAAAATCAGACATAATATAATCGCGAGTCAATAAAAAGACGGAATCATTTACCACGTCAAATTCCTGCTCTAAATAGATGTCTTTTACCCAGTTGATATTGGCACTTTTGGTAACCGCTAGGTTAATCTTTTTGATAGCAAACGTGGTGTCATTTACCCAAAAATCTCCTTTGAAAGTCAGCTCGTTTTTACGACGAGGATAGAACACTATATTGTAGCACCATTTTTTATTCACAAACGCACTGTCTCTTAACACGTAATTATAAACATCAATTCCAGTAGTAGATAAAGGACTTGTAAAACTTTTGTCAAAAAAAGTAAGATGATTGTCATAGATATTATAATCCGAATACAAATCTTTTACAAAGGACAAAATTTGTTGATTCTCTTCAAAACCTGATGTTTTGTTAGCCTTCATCTTCTCTTTTACCTTCTTCAATTTAGTATCGCCATACACATCATATAACGCTTCATTGATAAAAACAGGCAAATAGGTTTTTCCGGTGATTTTAGAAGTATCCACTTGATCGAAAATAAATTCCATGCCTTTAAAAAGCTTACCTTTCATAAAAGCACTATCAATTGTATTCATATCAAACTCTACCTTTTCATACTTTTCCATTTGGTATTGAGCAAATAAATTCAAACCATTTTTGCGCTTGTGCGCCCAAATTTCCCTAAGAATATCTAATGCAGGATTGCTTTTCTTTGAAGTTTTACCCGTAAAAATTACTACTTCTTTTAAGCTTTCGGCTTCGCTCAACACAATTTTGAAATTATAATTCACCGGTTTATCCAAACTAACTTCCCTCTCAGAAAATCCCGCCGCAGATACAACTATTGTGGTATATGTTTTTGCTGATTCGATATAAAAACGACCGTCTTCATTGGTAACAATACCTTCGTACGAATCCTTGAAAACTACATTTGCAAAAGGAATAGGAAGATTTGTTTTATCGAGAACAATGCCGCTCACTTTTGTTTGCGCAAAAATGTCATTCGCAAAGGCGAATAAAAAAAGCAGACTTAATATTAGGATTTTTTTCATAATTGTAAAAAAAAACTCCATCAAATTTCTTATGATGAAGTTTCTTTAGTATTGTTATTGATTATTTGTACATTACTTTTTTTACCGCCTTAATCACATCGGTTGAATTTGGCAACCATTCTTTCAGTAATACTGGAGAATATGGCGCTGGTGTATCAGCAGTGGTGATCCTTTGAATTGGCGCATCAAGAAAATCAAAAGCACGCTCTTGAACGATATATGCAATCTCCGATGAAACACTTGCAAAAGGCCAAGCCTCTTCAAGAATTACCAATCGATTTGTTTTCTTAACCGAAGTTAAAATCGTTTCATGATCCATAGGACGAACGGTTCTTAAATCGATAATCTCACAAGAAATTCCTTCTTTCGCTAATTCATCGGCAGCAATATAAGCTTCTTTGATTATTTTTCCGAAGGATACAATCGTAACATCAGTTCCGGCACGTTTAATATCTGCAACACCAAGCGGTATTAAATATTCACCATCTGGAACTTCTCCTTTATCCCCATACATTTGCTCTGATTCCATGAAAATGACAGGGTCATTATCGCGAATTGCAGCTTTCAAAAGTCCTTTGGCATCATAAACATTAGAAGGAACCACAACTTTAAGACCTGGAGTATTTGCAAACCAGTTTTCTAAAGCTTGTGAGTGAGTCGCTCCTAATTGTCCTGCTGAAGCGGTTGGCCCACGAAAAACGATAGGCACATTAAATTGTCCACCAGTCATCTGACGCATTTTCGCCGCATTATTTATAATTTGATCAATTCCCACTAAACAGAAATTGAATGTCATATATTCTACAATTGGACGACACCCGTTCATCGCTGATCCTACTGCAATACCAGTAAAACCAAGCTCAGCGATTGGAGTATCAATAACTCTTTTTTCGCCAAATTCAGCAAGCATTCCTTTGGATGCTTTGTACGCACCATTATATTCAGCAACTTCTTCACCCATTAAGTATATGGACTCATCCAGACGCATTTCTTCACTCATCGCTTCGCAAATGGCCTCTCTAAATTGTATAGTTCTCATAGTTGTATATTGTACGTGTGTAATTTTCGAAAAGCAAAAATAAATATTTAAAATCACTTAAATGCATAAATCACTTTAAAATAATCACGAGCTATTTCCGGCTAACCGCTATATCTTCTTGCAGTCTAGTCCTAAAAAACTAGACTGCAAGAAGGATGCCGCTTTTATTCGGGCTACGAAATCGATGTAATACAGAAGAAATCCTTTTGTCAGTAATAATTACATTTGTTGAAGGGGCAAATCGAACGATTAAATTCCAGTTCATTTATTTTTTTTAACAATCCTTATCTTCACTAAAATAACTAAACGATTATCTACCAAAAGCTGTCTTCGTTAACCCAATAGCTAAATCTCGCTACCTAATTCCCGAAATCGTAATAGTTTAGGTAAAAAATATTATGCATGCATAGTATATATTCGAATTATTATTCTAATTTTGTAACAGCGATTAAGAAAATTAAATCTATAATTATGAAAATATTAGTTTGCATCAGTCACGTTCCTGATACTACTTCAAAAATCAACTTCATCAACGGAGACTCTGAATTTGATACAAATGGAGTACAATTTGTAATTAATCCAAATGATGAATTTGGTTTAACACGTGCTATTTGGTTCCAAGAACAACAAGGCGCAACAGTTACTGTTGTCAACGTTGGGGGACCAGAAACAGAACCAACTTTGAGAAAAGCATTAGCAATAGGCGCAAACGAAGCGATTCGTGTAAACGCAAATCCAAAAGACGGCTTTTTTGTTGCCAAGCAACTAGCTGAAGTAATAAAAAATGGCGGGTACGATGTTATCATCGCAGGAAAAGAATCTTTGGATTACAATGGCGGAATGGTTCCTGGAATGATTGCCGGTATTTTAGGTTATAACTTCTTGAATTCTTGTACTTCCCTAACGGTTGATGGTACCAATGTAAAAGCGGTTCGTGAAATTGACGGTGGAAAAGAAACAGTTGCTACCACTTTACCATTAATTATTGGTGGACAAAAAGGATTGGTTGAAGAGAAAGATTTGCGTATTCCAAATATGAGAGGAATTATGACTGCTCGAACTAAAGTCTTAACTATACTTGAGCCTGTAGATGCATCAACATCTACTAAAGCTATAAAATTTGAAAAACCGGCTCCTAGATCTGCAGTGAAATTAATTTCGTCTGACAATATAGATGAGTTAATCAATTTATTACACAACGAAGCGAAAGTAATCTAGTAATCAGTTTTCAGTCGCAGTTTTCAGTTGCAAAACTTTAAACCTTACACTTTTAAACTTTTAAACAAAAAAATCATGTCAATATTAATATACGCAGAGTACGCAGAAGGAAAATTCAAGAAAGTAGCTTTCGAATTGGCTTCATATGCAAAAAAAGTAGCGGAATCATTAGGAACAACGGTTACAGCAGTGACTGTAAATGCAGGAGATGTTTCAGAACTATCAAAATACGGAGTAGACAAAGTTTTAAAAGTAAACAACGATAAATTATCAGGATTTACTGCAAAAGCGTACGCTGATGTAATTAAACAAGCGGCTCAAAAAGAAAACATTAAATTAATTTTGTTATCATCAACTACTGATAGCGTTTACCTTTCCTCACTTGTTGCAGTAGCTTTAGAAGCTGGATTTGCTTCAAATGTGGTTGGTTTACCTGTAAGTACTTCTCCTTTTCAAGTAAAAAGAAACGCTTTTTCAAACAAAGCTTTTAATATCACTGAAATTGACACTGATGTAAAAGTGCTAGGACTTGCCAAAAATTCTTACGGTATTTTCGAAAGTGCATCTGCATTAACGGAAGAAGATTTCAATCCAACAATAGGAGAAAATGATTTTGGCGTAAAAGTAGAATCAGTTGAAAAAGTTAGTGGAAAAGTTACCATTGCCGATGCCGACATAGTTGTTTCAGCTGGTCGCGGATTAAAAGGTCCTGAGAATTGGGCAATGATAGAGGAATTAGCGTCTGTTCTTGGAGCTGCAACTGCTTGTTCTAAACCAGTTTCAGATCTAGGCTGGAGACCTCACGGAGAACACGTAGGGCAAACCGGAAAACCTGTTGCCGCTAATTTGTATATCGCCATTGGAGTTTCTGGAGCAATACAACATATTGCCGGAATCAATTCTTCCAAAGTAAAAGTAGTTATCAATAGTGACCCAGAAGCGCCTTTCTTCAAGGTTGCCGATTATGGAATTGTTGGTGATGCATTTGAAATCGTTCCCAAATTGATTGAGAAGCTTAAAGCATTCAAGGAGCACCATTCTTAATTTTAAGATTCCTTCACATAATAAATAGTAGCATATAGCTGCCTAAAATTAAGATATTCGTATCTTTGTTTTTAGGTAGCTTTTTTGTTAGCCTTTTTTTGATTAAAATTGCATTTTTAATTTTTATCAAAAAACAACACTAATTAGGTACCATGTACTTTTCACTTTTACAACCATGAGCTTAGTAAAATTATCTATAAAAGGAATTTCATATAGTCAAACTCAAAATGGAGCCTACGCTTTGATTTTGAATGAAGTTGATGGCGAAAGAAAGTTACCTATTGTCATAGGAGCTTTTGAAGCACAATCTATTGCTATCGCTTTAGAAAAAGAGATAAAACCACCACGTCCTTTGACGCATGATTTATTCAAAAATTTTGCTGAGCGTTTTGATATCACTATAAAACAAGTCATAATCCATAAGTTAGTAGATGGTGTTTTTTATTCCAGTATCATTTGCGAAAGAGATAAAATTGAGGAAATTATAGATGCTCGCACTTCTGATGCTATTGCGTTGGCTTTGCGTTTCAATGCTCCTATTTTCACCTACAAGAACATTCTCGACAAAGCTGGTATTTATTTGAAAGCAAATCCTTCGGATGCCAATAAAGATTCTCAAGAAATAGATGACGTGCTTTCTAATCCAGATACTTTTGGAAGAGAAGAAGAAAGCAATCAATCCGGCAGCACTTATTCCAAACATAGTTTACAGGAATTAAATGAGTTACTCGACCAAGCGGTAACGCACGAAGATTATGAAAAGGCAGCAAAAATAAGAGATGAAATTTCAAAAAGATAATCGTAAAAAGCATTAAGTTTTAGGCTGTATGCTCAAAGCAAAATACAAACTTTGATTTACAGCTTATGGCATAAAGCATAAAGCATAAAACAAATGAAGCAATATTTAGATTTAGTACAACACGTAATGGAAAACGGTTGTCAAAAAGGAGATCGAACAGGAACAGGCACAAAAAGTGTTTTTGGGTACCAAATGCGATTTGACTTAAGCGAAGGTTTTCCTATGGTAACCACTAAAAAATTGCATCTAAAATCCATAATCTATGAATTACTTTGGTTCTTGAAAGGCGACACAAATATTGCTTATCTTCAAGAAAATGGAGTAAAAATATGGGATGCTTGGGCTGATGCCAATGGCGACTTGGGTCCGGTTTACGGTCATCAATGGCGCAACTGGAACAGCGAAGAAATTGATCAAATTTCAGATCTCATTACTGAACTTAAAACGAATCCAAACAGCCGCAGAATGCTTGTTTCGGCTTGGAATCCATCTGTTTTGCCTGACACAACTAAATCATTTGACGAAAATGTTGCGAACAACAAAGCAGCTTTGCCTCCATGTCATGCTTTCTTTCAATTTTATGTATCTGATGGAAAACTATCGTGCCAGTTATACCAACGTAGCGCCGATATATTCTTGGGAGTTCCATTCAATATCGCTTCATACGCATTGCTAACAATGATGATTGCACAAGTTTGTAATCTGGAAGTTGGAGAATTCATCCACACTTTCGGCGATGCACATATTTACAACAATCATTTTGAACAACTCGAATTACAATTGTCACGAGAGCCAAAATCACTACCAAAAATGATTTTAAATCCAGCCATAAAAAATATTTTTGATTTTAATTTCGAAGATTTCACGCTCGAAGGCTACGAACCACACGCCCTAATAAAAGGGAGCGTTGCTGTTTAAAACGCGACCATTTTTAAAATAAAATCCGCTTCACAGCGGATTTTTATGTATTTATTTAGACCGTTAAAACGCTATTTTCTGCTCCGGCAAAATCATTCCACAGGAATGAATCTGCTTCCGGCTCATTAACGAATTCACCGTCAATAACATATTTAAATTCATAAGTTGAATCCTTGTTCAAGTCGAAAGTAGCTTTAAAAGTTCCATTTTTTAATTTACTTAACGCACCTTCTTCTAAATTCCAACCATTAAAATCACCAACTACTGATGCTGATGCAGCTTGTTTTGCTTCTACCGAAAACGTAACTTTACACACTGGTTTTGTTTTCACAAATTGTTTCTTTATCGACATAACTATTTCATTTTTAGATTTATGTAACAAAGAAAATGAATTCACTTGAACTTTCAAAAAACCAAATGAAGTTTTGATGGAATCAGATAAAGTGTGTTAATTTTTAAATGATTTCCTAAATTTCTAAGATTTAATTTTGATATCCAAAATAAGAAAACGATTTCTTACTAAATAATACCCAACCAAAATATTACCTTTCCGAAATAAATTTTATCTTTATAAACTAAAAACTAACCATGGAAAAAGAAATACATGAACAATATGAATATGCTCGACGAAGAATAAAACAAAAAAAAGGCTTGTATTTTCATGCAGTTTTATTTCTTTTAGGAAGTCTATTTTTATTTATTGGCCATACTTTTTTTAATATTGGCATGGATTCAAATTGGCATCTTTGGTTCATTACAATCTGGTTTTTCCTTTTTATATTGCATTTTATAAAAGTTTATATAACCGACCGTTTTATGAGTAAAGATTGGGAAAGAGAACAAATAGACCGCCTCGTTGCCTTACAGCAAAAGAAGCTTACTCAATTAGAATCACAAATAAATGAAGAATCCGCTACATAAAATTTAAAAAAAATGATAGTAATGATTGCGGCAGCTGCCGAAAACAATGCGCTTGGAAAAAACAATGAATTGGTTTGGCATCTTCCAAATGATTTCAAAAGATTCAAAACACTAACTTCAGGCCATCATATCATAATGGGGAGAAAAACATTTGAAAGCTTTCCAAAACCATTGCCTAATCGCATTCATATTGTAATTTCCAGACAGGAAGATTACAAACCTGAAGGATGCATCGTTGTGGACAGCATGGAAAAAGCACTTGAAATCTGCCCTTTAAATGAAACTTCTTTTATTATTGGCGGTGGTGAAATTTATACTTTGGGACTTCCCTTTACAGATAAAATTGAATTAACAAGAGTGCATCACTCTTTTGACGCTGATGCGTTTTTCCCTGAAATAAATCTTGAAGAGTGGGAAAAAACAAATTCGGAATTTAATGAAAAAGATGAAAAACATCTTTACGATTATAGTTACGACACCTATTTAAGAAAATAAAAAACATCCCATTACGGGATGTTTTTTTTTGCAATGAAAAGAGAAATGACCTACTCTTGAAACAGTATTTGAAAACATAAAATAAAAATTACAAATATTAAAAATACTCCAGAAATGAAGATAATAATATTTGATGTCTTTTGAGAATACATCTCAAAAAAGCCTTTAATACCAAATACCACGAAGGTACTAAAGACAAAGAAAACCAAAATTTCCAAAAACAAATTTAATCCTAAGAACGTATGTTGCGCTTTTAACAAAGTACCAGTTTGTAAAAAGGTACTTTCAACACAGCTTACAAGAACAAATGAGATTGTTAACGCAAGAAAAAACCACTTTGTTTGAGTCATTAAACCCCTCTTAATCATTGCTGTAATTATTTAATACTAAATGGTAAAATTGACCTTTAAAAATCATTCTTACAATACCCACTTTTAGTGATATTTCAGTTTTTTTTTAATCAATATCTAAATCAGTAGCACTTTTCATCAAATAAAGTGTACTCAAATTTTGAAACCCATTTTTAGTTCGTATCGTTTGTATTATATTTGTGGAAATAAAAATAAAATGTCAAAAAATATTACTCCATATAAAAATTCGACCTTAGGAAAAAAGGAACAAGTTGCTCAAATGTTTGATACCATTTCCGGGAATTATGACAATCTAAACCGTGTCATCTCTTTTGGAATCGATATAAAATGGCGCAAAAAAGTATTGCAAATAGTAGCTAAATCCAATCCTAAAATAATTTTAGACATTGCAACAGGAACAGGAGATTTGGCTATTTTAATGGCCCAAACTAATGCCGAAAAAATCATCGGACTAGATATTTCTGCGGGAATGCTTGATGTGGGCAAAAAAAAGATTGCCGCTAAAAATCTATCTAAAACTATTGAAATGATTTTAGCGGATTCTGAAAACATGCCTTTTGAAGACAATTATTTTGATGCGATAACTGTTGCTTTTGGTGTTCGAAATTTTGAAACCTTAGAAAAAGGATTATCTGAAATTCTAAGAGTCTTAAAACCAAATGGGGTATTTGTAATTTTGGAAACCTCCGTTCCTGAAAAAACTCCTTATAAACAAGGGTATCATTTTTACAGTAAAAATATACTTCCTATAATAGGAAAATTATTTTCTAAAGATAACGTGGCGTACGGCTATTTATCAGAATCTTCAGCTGCCTTTCCTTATGGAGAAGCATTAAACAATATTTTGAGAAAAACGGGGTTTATAGATGTTATAGCTATGCCTCAAACATTTGGCGTGGCCACCATTTATTCTGCTTCAAAAAAATAGTACTGAAGATCATTTAGCTTTAACATGAAAAAAATAGTTTTCTTAATTTTCTTTGCCTTTACTCTGAACGGATATGCGCAGTTTACCAAAAACATGTTCAGTAAGGATCCAATTATTAATCTCGAAAATTTTCAGAATAAAAGACTTTATTTTGGCTATTTTTTAGGGTTCAATTCTTATGATTTCAAAATAGATTATAAAACTGTTGGTCCGGATATTCAGGTAAAAAAAACAACTGGTTTTAATGTGGGAATTGTTGGCGATTTAAAACTTCATGAATATATAAACTTACGGTTTGAACCCGGATTGTATTATACCAAAAGAGATTTATATTATCCGGGTTTTACTAAAACAGCAGATGCTATAAGAGAAGTTAACAGTACTTATATTCATTTTCCTTTATTATTGAAATTCTCTTCCCTACGAACTGGAAATATTCGCCCGTACCTTGAAGGCGGTCTTTCAACCACTTTAAATTTATCCAGTAATTCAAAATCGGTAGATGATAATTCAGCGCAGCGTTTTAGAGTTAAGCCTTGGACTACAAATTACGAACTGGGTTTTGGAATTGATCTTTTTTCACCATATTTTATATTTTCTCCTTCAATTCGCGGTGTTTTTGGGCTTAAAGACGAGTTAATTAGGGATAATGATCCTAATAGTCCGTGGACAAGCAATATTGAATCCATAAAAACCAGAGCCGTTTTTATCAATTTTACTTTCCATTAAAAACCATTATCATTTTTTTACTATCATCGACGAAATTCACTCAAAATAATAGCTGTAGCTGTAGCTACATTTAAACTTTCTGTTTTTTGGATGTCTCCAAAACGAGGAATCGTTATTCTTTTTTGAATTAATTGTTCCAATTGGGACGAAATTCCATTGGCTTCATTTCCCATGATGATAATTCCTTCCTGAGGCAAAGCGGATTTATAAATGTTTTCTCCATCCATAAAAGTCCCGAAAATCGGCAATTTTGTTTGAGCCAGAAAAGCATTCAAATCAATATAATTTACATTTACTCTGGTAATTGAACCCATTGTTGCCTGAACTACTTTTGGATTATAAATATCAACTGTTTCCTTAGTACACACTAACTGATTGATTCCAAACCAATCGCATAACCGCAATATTGTGCCTAAATTTCCCGGATCACGAATGGAATCAAGCCCAAGAATTAATCCTGATTCAATAATTTTTTTCTCCACTGGCATTTTAAAAACGGCCAGACAGGAGTTTGGAGTAGCTAATGCGCTAATTTTTTTCAGATCATTGTCATCAATAATCGTCTTTTTTAAATTTGAAACTTCGTCAAAATCATTTTGAGTTGAGTACAAATGCTCTAATTCAAAATTTGAATGAAGAAATTCTTGTATTACCTTTACCCCTTCGGCAAAAAATAATTTATTGCTATATCTATATTTTTTTTGCTGTAAACTCGTTATAAGTTTTATTTGGTTTTTACTAACCATAAAATAATGTACTTTTGAATTAAAATATTTATTACACTTGAAGAAGATTTCCACAAAAATAGCAGCATTTATTCTAATAGCAATATTTATTTGCGCCTGTAACGCTGTAAAAAGAGTTCCCCAAGGGAAATTACTTCTTACCAAAAATGAAATTAAGGTAAATGACAAGACTTCAAAAGAAGAAATCCTTTTCAACCAGCTTTACCAAAAACCGAATAGCACTTTTTTAGGGTATCGATTGCGTTTGAATTTATATAATTTGGCAAACCTAAATCCAGACTCCACCTATCAAGCCAAATTTACTAATAATCCAGGAAAATACGAACGGAAATCAAAATGGTTATCTTCAAAACAAGTGGACCGTCTTGGGAAGTCTTTTTGGTACCACGGAATCCATGATTTTTTAAAAAAGACTGGAGAACCTCCCGTAATTATTGACAAGACGAAAATTGATAAATCGATTTTGCGTTTGAAATATTACTATTTTAATACTGGTTTTTTTAATGTAAAAGCGAATTATACGATAGATACTTTGAGCGGTAAAAAAGCCAAAATAAAATACGCGATTATTACTCGTGAACCGTATTCATTGGACACCATAAAGACAACTATTAAAACTCCTGTTTTAGACTCTTTATATGAATCTATAAAATCTAACACTTTAATAAAATCTGGCAATCAATATAAAACAATAGATTTTGAAAATGAAAAAAATCGAATCACTACGCACTTTAGAAATAATGGTGTGTATTATTTTCAACCTAATTATGTAACTTTTGATATTGACACCATAAAAAAAGTAAATAAGGCAAATGTAAATTTAATTATCAATAATTATACGTATCAAGAGCAAGACTCGAGTAAAACAGAGCCTTTTAAAATGTATAAAATAAGTGATGTAAAAATTTACACGGATTATTCACCCACTAAGAAGTTAAATATAACGGACAGCACCACTTATAATAATTTTAATTTATACAGTCAGGAAAAGCTAAAATACAAACCGCGCGCCATTACTAATGCCATCTTTATCAATAAGGGAAATTTATTTGCCGACAACAAAACAGTTTTAACAACGCGGTATTTGAACAATCTTAAAATTTTTAATTACCCCTCCATTCAGTACGAAGTTGACACTAGAGACACTACGGCGCACTCATTAATTGCCAAAATATACCTGACACCGAGGAAAAAATATAGTTTTGGGACGACCTTAGATTTAACCCATTCTAACATTCAAGATGTTGGTATTGGATTGAGTGTTTCTGAAACGATTCGAAATGTTTTTAATGGTGCCGAAACTTTAGAAGTGGGCGCTCGAGGGAACATTGGTTCATCAAAAGATTTGGCAAACCCTAAAAATAATTTCTTCAATGTTTTAGAATACGGACTTGATTTAAAACTGAATATCCCAAGGATTTTCATGCCTTTTAGTACAGAGAAAATTATTCCTAAAAGTATGATTCCGTCAACGCTCGTCATTGCAGGATTTACAAAGCAGAGAAATATTGGTTTAGACAAGGAAAATTTTACCGGGGCTTTAACTTACAATTGGACACCTAAAAAAAACAACACAGCCCGTTTTGATTTATTCAACATACAATTTGTGCGAAATTTAAATCCACAAAATTATTTTAACGTTTACCAATCTTCTTATAAAGCATTAAATGAAATAGGACAAGCCTATAATACTACCAATTCTTATTTTGACAAAAATCGTGATTTAATTATTGAGGAAGGAACCGCTGGTTTTACCAATGACGTTTTAACAGGAACCGGAACTTTTACAAAACCAATAGAAAAAACAGATTTTGAAAGAGTGAGAAGTATTGAAGAGCGAAGAATTAGACTTAGCGAAAATGATCTTATTTTGGCGACCAGTTTTTCTTTTACAAAAACAACTAAAAAAGATCTGTTAGATAATAATTTTCATCTTTTTAGGACTAAAATTGAATCTGCAGGTACACTTTTATCAGTAGTAGAAAAAACTTTAAATCAACCTGTAAACTCAAATGGCAACCATGAATTATTCAATTTAGAATATTCAGAATATGTAAAAACAGAATTCGAATATATTAAACACTGGGATTTAACGAAAGAAAAAGTCTTTGCAGTCAGAACTTTTTTTGGTATTGCCATACCTTTTGGAAATTCAAACAACGTTCCTTTTTCACGAAGTTATTTTTCCGGCGGATCTAATGATAACAGAGCTTGGCAACCTTATGCTTTAGGACCGGGAAGCAGCGGTGCTATTGATGATTTCAACGAAGCAAATATGAAAATAGCCGTTAGTGGAGAATTTAGATTCAAAATTTTAGGCGGTTTAAAAGGAGCTCTTTTCGCTGATGCCGGAAACATATGGAATGTATTGGATAATGTGAAGGATGAAAAGTCAACTTTTACCAGTTTTAGTGATTTAAAAGATGCTGCACTAGGCACCGGCTTTGGAATAAGATATGATTTTAGTTTTTTTGTAATTCGTTTCGATTTAGGATTCAAGACTTATAATCCAGCGAATGAAAGTGGTAAAAAATGGTTTAACGAATACAATCTTGCCCACTCGGTTTTAAATTTTGGAATAAATTACCCGTTCTAATGCTAATTAATTCTTATTTTTGCAATCTAAAAACTAAAAATTAATAACTAAAAAAACACACAATGGCACATAATATAAAACCGGGCGTAGCTACGGGAGATCAAGTACAAGAAATTTTTAATTACGCAAAAGAGAAAGGATTTGCTCTTCCAGCTGTGAATGTTACGGGATCTAACACAATAAATGGCGTTCTTGAAACTGCTGCAAAACTTAATGCTCCGGTCATTATTCAATTTTCTAATGGGGGAGCTCAGTTCAATGCTGGAAAAGGACTTTCTAACGTTAATGAAAAAGCTGCAATCGCAGGTGGAATAGCTGGTGCTTTACACATTCATACTTTGGCGGAAGCTTACGGAGCAACCGTTATCCTTCATACCGACCATTGTGCAAAAAAATTATTGCCTTGGATTGATGGTTTATTGGATGCTTCAGAAAAACATTTTGCTGAAACAGGAAAACCATTATTCAGTTCTCATATGATCGATTTATCTGAAGAGCCAATCGAAGAGAATATTGAAATTTGCAAAGGATACTTAGCAAGAATGAGCAAAATGGGAATGACATTGGAAATCGAACTTGGAATTACAGGTGGTGAAGAAGATGGTGTTGACAACTCTGATGTTGACAGTTCAAAATTATATACACAACCGGAAGAAGTTGCTTACGCATACGAAGAACTTTCGAAAGTAAGCCCAAGATTTACAATAGCAGCCGCTTTTGGAAATGTTCACGGTGTTTACAAACCAGGAAATGTGAAATTGACACCAAAAATCTTAAAAAATTCTCAAGATTTCGTTCAAAACAAATTCAATACAGGACCTAATCCCGTAGATTTTGTTTTCCATGGTGGTTCCGGTTCTACATTGGAGGAAATCAGAGAAGGTATTAGCTACGGTGTAATAAAAATGAATATCGATACTGACTTGCAATTTGCATTTACTGAAGGTATTCGTGATTACATGATCAAAAATATTGACTATTTAAAAACTCAAATTGGAAACCCAGAAGGTTCTGATGCTCCAAACAAAAAACATTACGATCCAAGAAAATGGTTGCGTGAAAGCGAAATCACTTTCAATACAAGACTTGAACAAGCATTTGCTGACTTGAACAACGTGAATACACTTTAAGTTATAAATTTTGAGTTATGAGTTATGGATTATAGCTTATAACTCATAACTCATAACTTATAATTTATAATTACAAAAATATGGCTTGGTTTAAAAGAAAAGAAAAAGGGATTACAACTCCTACTGAAGACAAAATGGACATCCCAAAAGGTCTTTGGTACAAATCTCCTACTGGAAAAATTATTGATGCCGATGAATTGGCACGTAACTTATATGTAAGCCCTGAAGATGGTTTTCATGTCAGAATTGGAAGTGAAGCCTATTTTCAAATTTTATTTGACAATAATGAATTTGTTGAATTAGATAAAAACATGACTTCTAAAGACCCTTTGCATTTTGTGGATACAAAAAAATATGCAGACCGGTTAAAAGATGTCATGGAAAAAACCAAACTTAAGGACGCAGTACGTACAGGAGTTGGAAAATCAAAAGGTAAGGAATTGGTGATTTGCTGTATGGATTTTGCCTTCATTGGTGGTTCGATGGGAGCAGTAGTAGGTGAAAAAATCGCAAGAGGAATTGATCACGCTATCCAAAACAAACTGCCATTTGTTATGATTTCAAAATCAGGTGGAGCAAGGATGATGGAAGCGGCATACTCGTTAATGCAATTAGTAAAAACATCAGTAAAGCTGGCGCAACTTGCCGAAGCAAAATTACCTTACATTTCACTTTGTACTGACCCAACCACTGGTGGAACAACTGCTTCTTACGCCATGCTAGGAGATATTAACATTTCTGAACCAGGCGCATTAATCGGATTTGCAGGACCAAGAGTTGTGCGTGACACGACCGGTAAAGATTTACCTGAAGGTTTTCAGACTGCTGAGTTCCTATTGGAACATGGTTTCTTAGATTTTATAACGCCTAGAAAAGAATTGAAAGACAAGATTAACTTGTACATTGATTTAATTCAAAACAACGAAATAAGATAAATTCAAATCCCGAGATAATCGGGATTTTTTTTGTTTAAAAATAACAAACAAAAACAAAGCGGCTTTCAAATATTTTGAAAGCCGCTTCTATATTAGATCTATAATCAAAATTATTAAAACCTACATTCCCGTTCTGATCGCTTCAACAGGATCTAATTTTGAAGCGGCAATAGCAGGGAGGATTCCAGATATCAAGCCAATTAATGCAGCAAGGCCAGTTCCCAAGAGAATATTTCCCATGCCTAAAACGAATTCAAAATCCACCAATTTTGTTAAAACAACGGAAATTATCCAAACTAACAAAAGCCCAATTATTCCACCAATTACAGAAAGTATAATTGCTTCAAATAAAAACTGAAACAAGATGAACCTGTTTTTCGCACCCAATGATTTCTGGATTCCAATTAAATTAGTGCGTTCTTTTACAGATACAAACATAATATTGGCAATACCAAAACCTCCAACAAGTAGAGAAAAACCACTGATAATCCATCCCACAACGTTCATTTGTCCTAAAATACCATCAATAAAATCGGTGAAACCGGAAAACACATTAATAAAAAAATTGTCAATTTCCCCCGCTTTCAATCCTCTGTAGCTTCTTAATTTTTGCGATATTTCACCCTTGTAAGCTTCCATATCAACCCCTTTTTCAGGTTTTAAAATAATCACATTAGTTGATGACTTATTACTGTCCCCGTATAATTGACGAACAAAATTAACGGGAATAAAAACAGTGGTATCATTACTGTCTCCAAATAATCCTGCACCTTCTTTTTTCAAAATACCTATTACCGTAAAGCGTTTCCCGTACAAACGTACATTTTTTCCTATGGGTTCTAAATTTTCAAACAATGATTTAGCAATTTCATCTCCCAAGACAATTACAGTCGCACCAGAATTAGCTTCCGATTCGTTATAGAATCTCCCCTTCTCAAACTCCAGCCCTTGAATATCTATAAATTCGTGTGAAACCGGTACAACATTGACGTCACTTACCGTTTTAGAATCATATTTAATAGATTCTCTTTTGGTAAATATTTGATATCCCATTTGGGCCGTATTAGTCATAGTACCTTTCATATAGGTATATTCATCATACTCCACATTAGGAAACTGCTCCCTCTTCCATTGTGGAATATCCGAGGGTCCAAAAGAAAATTTCATTAAATAAATAGTGTTTTTATCTAAGCTGCTTAAATCCTTTGTAATTTTTCTATCTAAAGAATCTACGGCTGCAAGTACAGCTATTATAGAAAAAATACCTATGGTAACACCCAATAAAGAAAGCAAAGTCCTTAATTTATTGTTTGTTAAAGCATTCATCGCAAAACTGAAACTCTCTTTTAATAATCGAAAATAGACTAACATACAATCATTTTTGTGTTAAGGTAAAATTCAATAAATTTTATTCTAAATCCTAATCAAAACCTATCTTCCAGTTAGTATGATTATTTAAGATAATGTTACGAACGATGATAGAAATTTATAATCAAAAAAAAACTATTTTTGCATTTTATAATTATAACTACACAATGAGCACAACTAAAACTATTCAATCTGCATTAATTTCGGTATTTTCTAAAGAAGGGCTTGAACCTATTGTAAGAAAATTACACTCTCAAAATGTCATACTTTATTCTACAGGTGGGACTGAAGATTTTATAAAAAACCTTGGAATTCCTGTAATACCAGTTGAGGATGTAACTTCATACCCTTCCATTCTTGGTGGCAGAGTAAAAACATTACACCCAAAAGTTTTTGGAGGTATTTTAAATCGTCAAGACAACGAGAGTGATGTACAACAGATGGAAGAATTTAATATTCCGCAAATTGATTTGGTTATTGTTGATTTATATCCTTTTGAAAAAACAGTCGCTTCAGGAGCCAGTGAAGCTGATATTATTGAAAAAATTGATATTGGCGGAATTTCATTAATTCGCGCTGCCGCAAAAAATTTCAAGGATACCGTAATTGTGGCTTCAGTGGACCAATATGGTTTGCTTTTAGATTTGATTACGAATCAAAATGGAGCAACAACTCTTGAAGACAGAAAGTTGTTGGCAACAAAAGCTTTTCATGTTTCCTCTCATTATGACACTGCTATTTTCAATTACTTCAATACTGACGAAACAATATACAAACAAAGTATTGCTAATGGACAAGTACTGAGATACGGAGAAAACCCACATCAAAAAGGGTTTTTCTTTGGCGATTTTGACGCTATGTTCAAAAAACTTCACGGAAAAGAATTGTCGTATAACAATTTATTAGATGTAGATGCTGCCGTTAATTTGATTAATGAATTCAAAAATGACGGACCTACATTTGCCATATTAAAACACAACAATGCTTGCGGATTAGCTACAAGAGCAACAATAAGCGAGGCATACAACGTTGCTTTGGCTTGTGACCCCACTTCAGCATTTGGAGGAGTATTGATTTCAAACACAAAAATCGATGTTGAAACTGCTACAGAAATAAATAAATTATTTTGCGAAGTTGTTATCGCTCCTGAGTTTGATGCTGAGGCTATTGCCATTTTACAAGAAAAGAAAAACAGAATTATATTAGTTCAAAATGAAGTAGTATTACCACAAAAGCAAGTTCGTTCTTGCTTGAATGGAGTTTTAATTCAAGAAAGAAACAGTATTACAGACAATAAAGACGACTTAAGGACCGTTACTAATACAGCGCCTTCAGAACAAGAAGTTGAAGATTTAATTTTTGCTTCTAAAATTTGTAAAAACACAAAATCAAACACGATTGTTTTTGCAAAAAACGGTACACTTATAGCCTCTGGCACAGGACAAACATCAAGAGTTGATGCCTTATTACAAGCCATAGAAAAAGCAAATAATTTTCATTTTGACTTACACGGAGCCGTGATGGCAAGTGATGCTTTCTTTCCTTTCCCCGATTGTGTGGAAATTGCAAAAGAGGCAGGTATTACTGCAGTAATTCAGCCCGGTGGATCAATAAAAGACGAATTGAGCATCAATTATTGCAATGAAAATAAAGTTGCAATGGTATTTACTGGAACGCGTCATTTTAAACATTAATTTGTTTAACTTTGCCCGTCTCAAATTTATAACTTTTTAACCCCTAAAAAACTTATGGGATTTTTTGATTTCATGACCGAGGATATCGCAATAGATCTTGGTACCGCAAATACTTTAATCATACATAATGATAAAGTTGTAATTGACAGCCCTTCAATAGTTGCTCGTGATAGAATATCAGGCAAAATCATTGCTGTGGGTAAAGAAGCAAGCATGATGCAGGGTAAAACGCATGAAAATATTAAGACAATTAGACCTTTGAAAGATGGTGTAATTGCAGATTTCGATGCTTCTGAAAAAATGATAAGCTTGTTTATAAAAAGCATCCCAGCATTAAAGAAAAGGATGTTTACTCCCGCATTAAGAATGATTGTTTGTATTCCTTCCGGTATAACCGAAGTTGAAATGCGAGCGGTTAAAGAATCATGTGAAAGAGTTAACGGTAAAGAAGTTTATTTGATACATGAACCTATGGCAGCAGCAATAGGTATTGGAATTGACATCATGCAGCCAAAAGGAAACATGATTGTAGACATAGGTGGTGGAACTACTGAAATTGCTGTAATCGCATTAGGTGGAATTGTATGCGACAAATCAGTGAAAATTGCAGGTGATGTATTCACCAATGATATCGTTTATTATATGCGTACCCAACACAACCTTTATGTTGGAGAAACTACTGCTGAAAGAATAAAAATTCAAATCGGTGCCGCAACAGAAGATTTAGAAACTCCTCCTGAAGACATGTCAGTTCAAGGTAGAGATTTATTGACTGGTAAACCAAAACAAGTAGAAGTTTCGTATCGTGAAATTGCAAAAGCATTAGACAAATCAATTCAACGAATTGAAGATGCTGTAATGGAAACTTTATCTCAAACACCTCCAGAATTAGCAGCGGATATCTACAATACAGGGATTTATCTTGCTGGAGGAGGATCGATGTTGAGAGGTCTTGACAAAAGAATTTCGCAAAAAACAGATTTACCTGTTTACATTGCCGAAGATCCATTGAGAGCTGTAGTTAGAGGAACTGGTATGGCGCTTAAAAACATCACAAAATTCAAAAGTATTCTTATAAAATAACAAATTCCAATTTTTCAAATTCCAATGGTAATCAGATACTTTTGGAGTTTGGAATTTGATTTTTTTAAAAATTTTTAATTAAAAAAAATGCAGCAAATATTTAATTTTATTTTTAAAAACAGTAATCGTATACTGTTTTTGCTGCTTTTGGGTATTTCGTTAACTCTTACTATTCAATCCCATTCTTTCCACAGAAGTAAAATAATCAGTTCCGCTAATTTTTTAAGCGGAGGTGTTTATGAAAAAGTGAATAATCTCCACGAATACTTAAATTTAAAAACTCAAAATGATGCACTTGCTATTGAAAATGCAAAATTAAAAAGTCTTCTATTTAATAAAAAAGACACCACTGCAATAAAAAAATTAGACAGCTTAAAAGGAGTAAAACCATCCGATATCATAGTTTCAAAAGTGATTCATAATTCTTTCAATGTACATGAAAACTATTTAACTTTAAATTCAGGCGAAATCCAAGGTTTAAAACCAGACATGGGAGTAATCAATGACTTGGGAATTGTAGGTATCATTGACAACACATCACCAAACTATTCTACTGTGGTGAGTATTTTAAATATAAAATCTCAAATAAACGCAAAGATTAAAAAATCCAATCATTTCGGTTCTTTAATTTGGGATGGGAAAAATACAGGCTTCGTGCAATTGATTGATGTTCCAAGACTAGCTGCTGTTAGAAAAGGAGATACGATTGTAACCGGTGGACAATCGGTAATATTTCCTGAAAACATAAACATTGGAACTATTGATAAAATCTACACAGATAATCAAACTAATTATTATACATTGAATGTGAAACTTTTCAATGATATGACCAATTTAGGGCACGTTTATATCATTAAAAGCAAAGACCGCGAAGAACTTAATAATTTAGAAAAAAAAGAAAAAAATGAATAGCACTTTGTTAGTCAATATTTTTCGATTTGTTCTGTTATTAGCAGTTCAAATTGTTATTTTCAATAACATGAATTTTTTGGGCTACATAAGTCCTTTTCCATATATACTTTTTATAATATTATATCCTGTAAATGGCAATAAATCAGGATTATTGATTGCCAGTTTCCTTCTTGGACTTATCATGGATATGTTTTCTAATTCAGGAGGTATTCACACGACGGCTTGCTTAGTCCTAGCGTATTTTAGACCTTTTATTTTCAAATTTTCATTCGGTTTGAGTTATGAATATCAAACTATCAAATTAAATGATGTATTAACTCCAGAGCGATTTTCCTTTATACTGCTTTCCGTTGTTATTCACCATTTCACATTGTTTATCTTCGAAGCTTTTCAGTTTAGCTTCCTTTTAGACATATTACTTCGAGCACTATTAAGCTCCGTGTTTACTATACTAATTTGCATAATAATAATATATCTTATTAAGCCAAACAGAAGATGAGAAAAGTATTGCTGCCTTCTTTAATCATTGTTGCAGCGTCATTGCTAGTGATACGGATATTCTTTTTGCAATTTGTTGATGATTCCTTCAAACTAAAATCTGATAATAATGCCATTAAAATAAAATATGATTATCCGGAGCGAGGTTATATTTATGATAGAAATGGGAAATTATTAGTTGCCAATCAAGCTTCTTATGACATCATGGTAATTCCAAGAGATGTAAAAGACATTGACACTACCGAGTTTTGTCAATTATTGGATATCACCAAGGAGGATTTCCTAAAAAGAATGGCTAAAGCCAAAATATACAGTCCACGATTACCTTCTGTTTTTTTACCTCAATTAAACAAAAGTGAATTTGCGGCTTTTCAAGAAAAAATCCGAAAATTCGAAGGCTTTTACTTTCAAAAACGTTCATTAAGAGACTACGAGGTAGATTACGGCGCCAATGTTTTTGGATTTATTACTCAAGTAAACGAAAAATTAGTTGCGAAAAATCCCTATTATAACAGTGGCGATTTAATTGGAAGACAAGGAGTTGAAGAAAGTTACGAAGATATTTTACGAGGGATAAAAGGGGTAAAATATTTTCAAAAAGACAAATACAATAAAGAAATTGGCTCTTACAAAAACGGAAAATACGATACAATTGCTGTTCAGGGCGAAGATATAAATCTTACTATTGATGCTGAACTTCAAAAGTATGGTGAACAATTAATGATCAATAAAAGGGGAGGTATCGTTGCTATCGAACCTAAAACTGGGGAAATCCTGGCATTGGTCACTGCGCCATCTTATGACCCTTCCATTTTAGTGGGTAGAAAAAGATCTAAAAACTACACGCTTTTATATCATGACTCTATCGCTAAACCACTATACGACAGAGGTCTTTTAGCGGAATATCCTCCAGGATCTCCATTTAAAATCCTTACAGGTCTGGTTGCGCTGCAAGAAGGAGCAGTAAATGAACAGACTACTTTTATGTGCCGCCATGGTTTTAGTTATGCAAGAGGACGATTCATGAAATGCCATGGTTTTGGTCCACATCAATTGCATAATGGAATTTACAATTCCTGTAATACCTATTTCGCTAGCGCTTATATGCTAACGATAAATAAATATGCCAAACCAGCTTATGCTGTCGATGTATGGAGTAATCACGTCAAAAGCTTTGGATTAGGCCAATTTATGGGATATGATTTGCCAACAGGAAAAAAAGGAAACATTCCTGATTCAAAAACATATAAAAAAATCTATCCTAATGGAGGTTGGAGAAGCACAACAATTGTATCTAACGCCATTGGTCAAGGAGAAGTTTTAATGACACCCATTCAGCTTGCGAACATGATGGCAACAGTTGCTAATGAAGGTTATTATTACACACCTCATATCATCAAGAAAATTCAAGGAAAAAGTATAGATAAAAAATTCACCACAAAACATGTAACTACTATAGATCGAAGATATTTCAAACCTATGATAAGTGGTCTATTTGATGTTTATAATCTGGGAACAGCTAGTTCATTGCGTGTGGAAGGAATCGATATTTGCGGTAAAACCGGTACGGCAGAGAATTTTGCTAGAATAGGCGGTAAAAGAATACAACTAAAAGATCACTCTATTTTTGTTGCTTTTGCACCAAAAGACAACCCTAAAATTGCAATAGCAATCTTAGTTGAAAATGGTGGATTTGGCGCAACAATTGCAGGTCCGATAGCCAGTTTGATGATTGAAAAATATTTAAGAACAAAAATCACGAGAACTGATTTGGAGACGCGCATATTAGCAACAAGTTTACAAGACCAATATGCCATATTAGGCGGAATTAAAGAATCTAGCGCGATTGAAACTACGCCTAAAGATTCTGTATTAAATAAAAAAACCACCGTAGTTCCAACTGTTAAAGCTACTACACCAATAGTTAAAATAGATACTACAAATCAAAATTAATAAGCCATATTTTTTCAAATGAAAAACCAAAGCATAAAAAATAATCTCGACTGGATATGTATTATTATATATGTCTCACTTGTAATTATGGGATGGCTAAATATTTACTCTTCTTCGTTATCATCGATGGAAGGAACATCTGATAAGCAGCTTATTTTTATAATACTTACGATTCCATTAATTTTTATCTTACTGAATGTAGATGGTAAATTCTATGAAAAATACGCGAGTATAATTTTTGGATTCGCACTGCTTTTATTAGCAGGTCTATTTGTTTTTGGAAAAACAATAGCAGGACAACGTTGCTGGTATGCTATTGGTGGATTTACTTTACAGCCCTCTGAATTTGCTAAAGCAGCCACCGCATTGGCATTAGCCAAATATTTAAGTGATCCACAAATTAATTTAAAAGAAGTCAATAGACAAGTTCAAGCCTTGGCTATTGTTTTGCTACCGGTTATGTTAATCTTACCTCAACCGGATCCCGGGAGTGCTTTAATCTATAGCATCTTTATTATTGTTCTATATCGCGAAGGACTTCCTTCCTGGTATGTTTGGACTGGATTTGTAACCATTCTTTTATTTGTAATGACATTGATATTACAACCGCAATATGTAATCTTGATTGCTTTATTAGTCATACTATTAATTCATTTCAAATCTCGATTAGGCAATAGAAACATTGTATTAAGCAGCATACTATTTGCATTAATTTCAGGCTTTGTTCTGTCAGTAAATTATGTTTTTACCAATGTTTTTAAACAACATCATCGCGATCGTTTTAATATTTTATTAGGTAAGACTGTCGACTTAAAAGGAATAGGATACAACACAAACCAATCTGAAATAGCAATTGGTTCAGGTGGCTGGTTTGGAAAAGGATTTCTTGAGGGCACACAAACTAAAGGAGGATTTGTACCGGAACAACATACCGATTATATATTCACGACAGTAGGAGAAGAATGGGGATTTGTGGGCTCGCTAGTCGTTATTGGACTGTTTGTCGGGTTATTTTTAAGAATAATTTATCTCGCCGAAAGACAAAAAACTAAATTCAGCAGAGTTTACGGTTATTGTGTAGCGGGAATTTTATTCATCCATTTCTTTGTGAATATTGCTATGGTAGTAGGCATATTCCCCACGATTGGTGTTCCACTTCCGTTCTTTTCTTATGGTGGTTCTGGGCTTTGGGGATTCACTATTTTATTGTTTATCTTTATTAAAATGGATGCCAATAAAGTGAATGAATGGTAAAGAAAAATTTGCAATAAATAAAACCTGATTAAACTTTAATTAAAAACTCCAGGATTTATAATCATGACTGCTTTCTAATTTAGCTTCGATTTTATCATCTAGTTTAGGAAAAAAGTCTATCCCTGTCATCTTTTCGATACTGTCAACAGAAATGACAAAATCATATAATGGCTTGTCGCTTGGCTCATTCGGCACTAGGAAGGCAATCATTTTCATTTTATTTCCCGAATTACTGAATAAAACCTTGTAAAAATATTTAGGAACTGAAACGTTTTCCTTTCCGATAGTTTCTAATGAATTTTGTAAAACCCCACCAGTAACTACATAAATTCCATCATATTTTACAGACCAATACCGAACTTTCTGTTCCAATCTATTCCAAACTCCATCATTAAAATCATGGATCTGTGGAGATATATTTGAAATGAAAAAAGTATCGTTATATGCCTCTAAATCAAAATCCATATCCCCAGCCGGACATAAATGGCCTTTGTCGTACCCTGAATTTTTATAATTCCTCCAATCAGCTGAGCCCGTTGTAACTTTGGGATCTTCCACAAAAAAGGGTCTTTGAAAATGATTATTTCTTATATATGATTTCTTTAATTCATAAGCAACCCACTCTGCTTGTTCAAATTTCTCATTATAAGAGAGCGTATAATAAGTATGTTTGATGATTTGATTGGTAGTCGAAGAAGGCAAAAAATCAATAATTTTATTCAGATTCGATGGACTATTGTCTAATTCATTAGTCAAGGAAGTGCCATCAAACACGGAACTTTCCACTACTTGATTTCGGTTGCAAGAGAAAAAAATACCGACTAGAAGTAATGCAATTGAATATATGTGTAGATATTTATTTTTCATTTCTATTTATAAAAAATTATAATTAAACGCAACTAAAAACTAATGCACTAGATTGTGAAATCAATTCTTCAATAGACTTCCAGAAATAATTTGGTGCCTAATAATGAAAAATCGACAACTCGAATAAATACAAATGGTCTATTACTAAAAACGCTCCAGAAAACTAGTTTCTTGGAGCGCAATTTAATTAATATTAAAAAAATAAGCATACTATAGCAAATTATGATTTAGCTAGTTTGCCTTTTTTTAATTTATTAGCAGTAGGAATAGCTTTTTTTACAATAGTTTTTGATTGCAAATCATCTAAAACATTTAGTGCTTCTTCCACATAAATATCTTTAGACAACGCTTCATGCCATCTGTCGCGTTTCTCTTTTAAAACTACGTCTTTATCAAACTCCGCTACTTCATAAGGCAATGAAGTGAACTTAAGCGTGTTTTTATAGTCGTAAAGTGGTTTATACTTTTTAGCTTTTTCTTCAATTGCATTTTGAGCCGTTTTAAATTTTTCAATATTTAAACTATAAGTATTGTCCTCACTTCTACTGTCTATCCATTTTGCATTTTCTTCAATCAATTGAAATTGGGAACTTTTTGCAATTCTGTTCTTACTATTAGCAATAGCCTGATTAAAATTAGCCGTTTTGTTCCAAACGGTATAAGCTGCTGGGTCAATTTTATCCCAAGGCATCGCATTATCTACATCGCGTTCACCCATTTTTAAATAAGCATATCTATCCGGCATAACAATATCGCTACTAACACCTTCAAGTTGAGTTGACCCCCCATTTATTCTATAGAATTTTTGAGTTGTTGTTTTGATGGCACCTAAATCTCCAACGGAACTACTACGAACAAATGTGTTTAAATCAAATACATTTTGTACCGTTCCTTTCCCGTAGGTTTGTTTACTTCCAATTATAATTCCTCTTTTATAATCCTGTATTGCAGCTGCCAAAATCTCAGAAGCTGAAGCAGAAAAACTGTTAACCATGATTACCAAAGGACCGTCCCATTCAATTTTACTATCTCTGTCAAACAACACTTCTTTCTTTTTTCCAGCAGATTTGATTTGAACAATTGGACCTTGCTCAATAAATAATCCTGCAATATCTACTACAGTTGATAAAGAACCACCACCATCATCACGAACATCTAATACAATTCCGTTTACACCTGCCGCTTTCAAACGTTCTACTTCTTTAGCAATATCTTTTCCGGCATCTCTACCATCTTTATTTTCAAAATCAATGTAGAATTTCGGTAAGTATATAACGCCATATTTCAATCCATTTTTGTTAACAATACTAGATTTAGCATAGGTTTCTTCAATTTCTACAATATCTCTTATTATAGAAATAACTTTAATCGTTCCGTCCACTTTTTTTACTGTAAGACGTACTTCAGTTCCTTTAGGTCCTTTAATTTTCTTAACAACATCATCAAGACGCATCCCAACCACATCTACAGGTTCTTCATTTCCTTGAGCGACTTTCATCACTAAGTCACCAGCCTCAAGTTTTTTTCCTCTCCAAGCCGGTCCCCCTGAAATAAGTTCTGAAATTTCAGTAAAATCATTTTTCTTTTGAAGACGTGCTCCAATTCCTTCTAATTTCCCACTGATGCTTACATCAAATCGTTCTTTTTCTTCAGGAGCGAAGTAATTTGTATGGGGATCAAAACGGGCTGTAATCGAGTTAATATAAACAGAAAACCAATCATTTCTATCTAAATCTTTAATAAAACCAAAATATTCGTCCAATGATTTTATTGCATTTTCCCTAGTTTCTTTCTCTAATTGTTCGAAAGTTTTTGGCTTACCATTATCTGATGTTGTTGCGCTTTTATCTTTTTCAGAATTAATTATGTCAACTTTAAATTTCTCTCCCTGCTTATCAACATTCAAAGAATCTTTAGTTTCTGCAATCCCATTCTTTTTATTCTCTTGTATTTTTAAACGTTCAGTCAGTGAAGAAAGAGCAGATAGTTTAATTTGCTTACGCCATTTATCTGCAAGTTCTTTGCTATCCTTTGCATACGGAGCTTTTTCATAATCCGTATTAAAATTCTCGTCAACATTAAAGTCAAACGGCTGGCTTAAAACACTTTTATAGATTTTTTTGCTCTCCTCCATTCTTTTCATCAAACGATCATAGGTAAGATTGAAAAAAGTCAAATCTTTATTTAGCAATTCATCGTCTAATTCCGTTTGATATTTGGAAAACTCATCAATATCAGACTGCAAGAAAAATCGTTTAGACGGGTCTAAAGCTTGAATGTAATCTTTATAAATACCTTTAGAAAAAGTATCATCTATGGCAGCAGGATTATAATGTCCTTTTTGAATTACAAAAGTTAATAACTCCAAAAGCAATTTATCTTTATCGGGGTCTGTATCTTTTGTTGCATTAATTTTGAACGCAAATAGCGATATCGAAAGACACGCAACAACAAGAAGTATTTTATAATTTCTTTTCATATAGTCAATAATAGTATTCATCAATTTTTAGTCTAAATTACGGTAAAAACTATGCCAACGTTAACAAGGGCTGCATAATTTTTTGTTAAAGATATAAAATTGTTTTTTTTATTTTAAGTTTACTAAATCAAGTTGTTAAATTTTATATTCTTTGTTTACATATTTTGGTTTTGTGTAACTACATTTGCTTTCAAAACGATATACTATAATTTTTTTTACATAAAAATGACAAAAACTGCCAAACCTTTAATCTTAATTACAAATGACGACGGCGTTTCGGCTCCGGGACTCCGAGCATTAATTGACGTTATGTCAGAACTTGGCACAATAGTTATTGTCGCTCCAGACAAACCACAAAGTGCTACAGGACATTCCATCACGATAAATGACACTTTATATTTAAATAAAATTTCAAAAGATGGTGATGTCATAACCGAATACAGTTGTTCCGGAACTCCTGTAGATTGCGTGAAATTAGCCGTAAGTGAAATTCTGCATAGAAAACCTGATTTGTGCGTTTCCGGTGTGAATCACGGTTCTAATTCTTCTATTAACGTAATTTATTCCGGAACGATGAGTGCAGCTGTAGAAGCTGGGATTGAAGGAATTCCGGCTATAGGCTTTTCACTTTTGGATTATGACTGGAATGCAAATTTCGAAAATATAAAGCCATTTATTCGAAAAATAGCGACGCAAGTTCTTGAAAATAGCCTGTCAGAAGGTGTCATATTGAATGTGAATTTTCCAAAATTAGAAACAAAAGACATTAAAGGAATTAAAATATGCCGTCAGGCAAAAGCAATTTGGGTAGAAAAATTCGATAAACGAAAAACACCTCAAGGTAGAGATTATTACTGGCTCGCAGGTGAATTTGTGAATCAGGACCATGGCGAAGATACAGATGAATGGGCTTTGAAAAACGGATATGTTTCAGTTGTTCCTGTTCAGTTTGATTTGACTGCCCACCATAGCATGCAACAACTTAACACCTGGAAATGGAATGAATAAAATAGATTTATTAACCGGATTCATCATTGGAATTCTAGCTTCATTGCTGGGCAGTTTTATTTTCATCACTTTTTTTACTGATTATACCTTTCTAGCGGGTATTGAGATTATGAAATTTGAGGGAAAACTGGGTAAACTAATCACGCTCGGATCTGTTCTGGATTTGGTCGCTTTTGCCGTTTTACTAAAATTAAATAAAGAGCTGATGGCACGCGGAGTCATTTTAGCAGTCATTATCCTGACGCTTCTCTCTCTGTTAATTTAAGAAATGCAATTATTTATACATTTGTTCCCTAAAAAAACCCATCGATAAAAGAGTTTTACATTTATTGCAATTACAATTACAATTAATTTAAAAACTCCAAAACATAAAAACATGAAATATTACATCATAGCAGGAGAAGCTTCGGGCGATTTACATGGTTCGAATTTGATGAAAGCACTTTATAAAGAAGATCCTATTGCTGATATTCGGTTTTGGGGTGGTGATTTAATGCAAAATGTTGGAGGGACTTTGGTAAAACATTACCGAGAATTGGCTTTTATGGGCTTTGTTGAAGTGATTTTCAATTTAAAAACCATTTTGAATAATATCAAAATATGTAAAAAAGACATCACCAGCTTTCAACCCGATCTAGTAATTTTTATAGATTATCCCGGTTTTAATTTGCGTATTGCAAAATGGACCAAAGAATGTGGTTTCAAAAACCATTATTATATTTCGCCGCAAATTTGGGCATGGAAAGAAAACAGAATTACCGAAATCAAACGAGACATTGATAAAATGTACGTGATTTTACCTTTCGAAAAAAGCTTTTATGAAGACAAGCATCATTTCCCGGTTGAATTTGTAGGCCATCCTTTAATTGACGCAATCCATAACCAGAAACCAATTGACGCTGCCGTTTTTAGAACAGAAAATCAATTAAACGAAAAACCAATAATTGCTATTTTACCTGGCAGCCGAAAACAGGAAATCACTAAAATGTTATCGGTAATGTTGAGCGTTGTCAATGATTTTCCAGACTATCAGTTTGTAATTGCTGGTGCACCAAGCCAGGAACATTCGTTTTATAAAACATTTATTTCTAATGAAAATATAAAATTTATATCAAATAAAACCTATGATTTATTGCAAAATGCAACTGCCGCATTAGTCACTTCAGGAACTGCAACGCTGGAAACGGCACTTTTCAAAGTTCCGGAAGTTGTGTGTTATAAAGGCAGCTGGGCTTCGTACCAAATTGCAAAACGTATCGTCACTCTTAAATATATTTCGTTAGTCAATTTGATCATGGATAAAGAAGTGGTTACTGAATTAATCCAAGAAGACTGTTCCACGAAACGCATTCGAGAAGAATTAAAAAAAATACTGGAATCCAAACATCGAAGTACTATTTTACAAGAATATGAGTTATTAGAGCAGAAACTAGGTGGAATTGGTGCGAGTGAAAAAACAGCAAAATTGATTGTTGCTGATTTACAGTGATTTCGGTTGTTTCATCGTTATTTATATTTAAAAAATTTGAATCTTTTGAGACACATACTATATACTTTTTTACTAATTGTACTTTTTACGGCTTGTAAATCAACCTCCACTGTAATTACCGCGAAGAAAGAAAATCTTACTAAATACGAGAAGAGAAAAAACATCCGTTTGATTGAACAAATAGTCGATACAGCAACTGAAAATATTGGAGTAAAATACAAATACGGCGGCACCACGAAATCCGGCTTTGATTGCTCGGGACTCACTTACACTATCTTTAATTCCTACAATATACCGCTTCCGCACTCCTCCTATGAGCAATCAAAAGTGGGAGTAATTGTAAATCGAGATCCTGAACATGCTAAAAAAGGGGATTTAATATTTTTTAAAACTAACGGCAAATCACAAATCAATCACGTAGGAATGGTTATTGAAGTTACGGATGATGAAATAAAATTCATCCATTCTTCGACCTCAAAAGGAGTTATAATTTCCTCCACAAAAGAGCCATATTATCAAAGAACATTTGTTCAGTTGAATAAAATTTTATAAATATTCATGGCTACTGGCATCTTAAATTAAATTCCGATACGCTTTTTTAAATACAAAGTTATTTCTTACTAAAAATTATTGTACTTTAGAAAAATGAAAGTGCTACAATTTCCTTTAGCGAGAATAACATTCGGTTTTATTTTAGGCATAATTGCTGCTTTTTATTTAAAACCAAATCCACAAATAGTATTTTTTTTACTGCTGATTTCTCTTTTGGGTTTAGGAATAAGTTACTTCTTGGCAAAGAAAAATTTCAGCTCCCGCCTATTTTTCGGCATAATTACCTATTTTCTTTCGTTTTTTATCGGAGTAACAACGCAAATTATTCACACCGATTATTTCCGAAAGGATAATTATTCCCATTTTAAAACCATTTTTGAAAAGCCTCATTTAATCGATGTCACGCTAAGAGAAAAATTGAAAAGCTCCACTTTTAATGATCGTTACATCGCTATTGTAAACCACATCGACCAATCCGAAAGTTCCGGCAGAATAATTGTAAACATCCGAAAAGACAGTTTAAGTCATGTCTTTGAAATAGGGAACATTTTACAAATAAAAACTGTATTAAATGAAAACAGTCCGCCAAATAACCCGAATCAATTTGATTACAGCAAATACCTCGAAAACAAGCAAATCTATGCTCAAATCTATGCGGACATTGATGAAATCAACATAAGTGCTACTATTGAAAAAAACATTTGGTATTATACTTCCAAATTAAGATCTACAATAATCCAAAACCTAGAAAAAAGCAACTTTCATAAAACAGAATTAAATGTTGCTATCGCTTTAATTCTGGGACAACAACAAGATATTTCTCCAGAAATTATCAGGGATTATCAATATGCCGGTGCCGTTCATATATTGTCGGTTTCCGGATTGCATATTGGATTTATATTACTTTTTGTAACATTTATTCTAAAACCTTTACCGAATACAAAACGAGGTTCGTTTATCAAGTTGTTAATCATTCTCGCCTCCTTATCATTATTTGGAATAATCGCAGGTTTAGCGCCATCCGTTCTGCGGTCTGTTACCATGTTTTCGTTTGTTGCCATTGGAAATCATCTGCGAAAAAGTGTCAACATTTATCATACGTTACTCGTTTCCATTTTTATTATTTTACTTTTCGAACCTTCTTTTCTATTTGATGTTGGTTTTCAGTTAAGCTACATCGCTTTGTTTTTCATAATTTGGCTACAGCCTCTTTTATCTTCGCTTTGGCTGCCAAAAAACAAAGTTTTAAAATACATTTGGGATATTCTCACAGTTTCCTTCGCGGCTCAAATAGGCACCTTGCCTTTAAGTATTTATTACTTTCATCAATTCCCGGGTCTATTCTTTATTACTAATCTAGTCATCATACCGCTACTTAGTTTTATAATGGTGTTGGGAGTGCTGGTTATGGTTTTGGCTGCTTTTGGTTATGTACCATTTTTTCTTGCCAAACTTTTAGAATGGAGTATCTATTATATGGATAAGATAATTAATTCGATTGCCTCGCTAGAGCAATTTATAATTCAAAATATTTCATTTAATTACTACCTTTTAATTTGTAGTTACCTTTTGATTGTTACCGTTATCATTTGGTTGAAAAAACCAAATTTCAATAAATTAATTATCGTTATATTTTCGATTATCATTTTACAAATAGCTCATATAAAAAATCATTATAATATTCAAAACCAAAAAGAATTGGTGGTGTTTAACATAAAAAAGAATACACTTATTACAGAGCGAAATGGTAATCATGTTACTTTATATGCCAATGATAGTATTTTAAAAATAGCTCGAAAAAACACAGTTCTCAATTCCTATTTAGTGGGCAATTTTAGTGTTTTGGAAACAAAAAAAAGAATTCAAAACACAGTCTTTTTCAATGGAAAAAAAATTCTAATAGTGGATAGTTCGGGTATTTATCCAATAAATAGTAAGCCGGACATTTTGTTGCTAACTCAGTCTCCAAAAATAAATTTAGAACGACTGTTTCAGTCCGTACAACCCAAAATAGTAGTAGCTGATGCGTCTAACTATAAAACGATACAAAAATATTGGAAAGCAACTTGTAACAAACAAAAAATCCCTTTTCACGCGACTGGTGAAAAGGGATTTTATAAAGTGGACTAAAAGATTATTTCTTTTTAAGAATTCCATTGGCAACTTCAAGCCAAGCGACAGGGCCACCAGCTACATAACCTGTAGTCCCTAATCCTTCAAAGTTGACTTTCCCGTCTTTATTAGTACCATTGGCAAAACAAATTGTTGGAAAACCTTGTATGCTAAACGCTTGTTGCAATTCATTGTTCTGAAGCTTAATTTCTGGAGTTTGAGGCGTTCTTCTTGGATAATCTAGTTCTACCAGAATCACATTTTCATTTGCCCATTTTGCAAATTCGGGCGTTTTCAACACTTCCTTTTGCAATCTAATGCACCATCCACACCAATCACTACCAGTAAAAAAAAGCAATAAAGGTTTTTTCTGTTTATTTCCAATAGCAATAGCTTCTTTAACATTGGTATGCCAATTTAATTCTTGAGATTGCATGGCAGCAGATCCAAAAACCAACATCATAAGTACTAGTATCTTTTTCATATATTTTAATTTTAATTTTATCAATCAAAAACAATACCTAAAATTAGTGAATTATTTTACACCTTGCATTAATTTTTTTACCAAAGGTGAAATAACTATCAAAAGCACTCCCGCAATCAAGGCATATATGGCTAATTGCTTGTATCCATCGGCATAGACGATCAACTTTTCAAGGTTCGTTGCATTTTCAGAAGCTCCTGCAATATTAGCTCCTAATAATCCTGCAAAATATTGTCCATAAGCACTCGCCAGAAACCACATTCCCATCATTACGGCTTGCACTTTTTGGGGCGATAATTTAGTCATCGCAGACATTCCTATTGGAGACAAACATAACTCTCCAAACGTAATGATGAACCATCCAAAAGTAAATAAGTCTAAAGAAGTAACTCCATTTGCATCAGCGAAAAATTTAGTGTAATAAAACACGTAAAATCCACCCGCAAGAAATAGAAATCCTAAGCCAAACTTAACAACTGTATTGGGTTCAATTTTTCGTTTACTCATCCATAACCAAACTAATCCAACTAAAGCAGCAAAAGCAATTACAAAAAACGAATTAGCGCTATTGTTTACCCCATTTGGATCTAATGGAACTCCAAGAACTGTTTTACTCAAATTACTTTCTGCAAAAAGACTTAATGAACCTCCGCTCTGTTCGAAAAATGCCCAAAAAACAATTGAAAATAATATAAAAACTAACGCAGCCACTAGTTTTTTATTCTCCGAAGAAGAGAAATTTCTCATTTCAAAAAGTAAATATAGCAAAGAACATGGACCAATAATGTACATGAACATATCCGTATATCCAGAATTGGAAACCAATAAAATTATAACAGGAATCACGGCAAGTGAACCCACATAGGTTAAGGATTCATAAACTTTCCTTTTAGAGGTTTCCATACCCAGTAAAGGTGATATTCCTATATCTCCTAAGCTTTTTTGAGTTTGGACAAAAGTCAATAAACTTATGACCATTACAATCGCAGCAAAACCAAAAGCAACATTCCATCTTAAATGTTCCGGTACTATACTTGTCAGCATGGAACCATTGGCAACCGCTATACATAAATATCCTCCAATAAGAGCACCAAGATTTACACCCATATAGAAAAAAGAAAAACCTGCATCCCTCCTGTTATCGTCATCTCTATACAAACGACCGACCATAGTAGAAATATTTGGCTTAAAAAACCCTGTTCCGATAATAGTAAAACTTATTCCAATAAAGAAGAACTGACTGGGATCAATAGACAAAATAACACTTCCAGCAATCATCAGTATCCCACCCCAAAACAACGATTTTCTAAACCCCAGAATTTTATCAGCAAACATCCCTCCGATGAAAGTAAATGCATAAACAAATGCTTGTGTTGCTCCATACTGCAAATTAGCATTAACAGCATTCATTTTTAATTGGTTTACCATAAAAATAACCAGCATTCCACGCATTCCGTAAAAGCTGAAACGTTCCCACATTTCACTAAAAAACAAATACCATAATTGTTTAGGATACTTGCCTTTGAAATTTTGTATTTCTTCTATCGTTAAATTTTGCGCCATAGCTGTAGTATTTAAAAAAACAAACCTACAAGAATTCTTGTAGGTTTGAAAGATATTAAATTAATTTTTTTACTAATTATCTAACGCCATGCATCATTTTTTTCAAAACTGGTGTTAAGGCAAATAATATTACTGCTGCAAGTCCTGTAAGAACCACAAACACCATAAAAAATTCGAAAAGATTATGAATTTCAAATCCTGCAAAAACAGGATTGGAGGCATCTATTTGATTGGTAGTTAAAATTTGCAATTGCTCCGCTGTTGGAGTAACTGTTTTATCTAAAATAGGTTGTAATTCAATTCCTAACTCTTTTGCTTTAATAAATTTATCTCCAGTTGCCGGAATAATTGAACCTAAAGTTCCTGCTAACGCATATCCGGCTGCATTTGATAAAAAGAAAACTCCGAATAATAAAGAAGCAAAACGTTTTGGAGATAATTTCCCTACCAATGATAATCCAATTGGTGACAAACATAATTCAGCAAAAGTCTGAATCAAGTACATTAAAATTAACCATTTGATACCTAAAAGTCCACTATTTCCTAAATCTTTCACATTGTAAGCCAAGATAAAATAACTCAAAGCGATTAACCCTAAACCAATCGCTTGTTTTACAGGCGAAATTGGTTCTTTTCCAGAAGCTCTCAATTTATCCCAAAGAATACTAAATGGAAGTGCAAAAGAGAATACAAAAAGACCGTTAAAAATCTGAACCATCGACGGTGGCATATTCCATCCAAAGAAATTTCTGTCGGTTTGGTTATCCGCAATAAAAGTCAATGAAGATCCCGCTTGTTCAAAAGCTGCCCAAAAGAAAATAATAAAAAAGGCAACAATATAGATAACCAAAATTCTATCTCTTTCAATTTTAGTCAAAGAACTATCCGAAATAATTAATCCTGCCAATGTTAAACCACTTGCATAGATAATTGGGTAAATTACAGTTTTAATGAAATTTTCACCTCCCAATAAATATCGGAAAGCAAAAAACAAAACAACGAATGCAATTACTGCCATTACTAACGATTTAGTAGAGAACACCGCTTTTTGCGCTTCTCCTTCTTCAAAATCGGATGCTTCATTTTTAGATGGCAATCCTCCTAAAGGTCTTCCTTCTGGCGTTACCACATATTTATTTTTCAAGAAATAAAACACTAATGTTCCTATTAACATGGCAACTGAAGCGGCAAGAAATCCCCATTTAAAAGCATGAATATCTCTAATTCCGTTTGCATCTTTTACATCTCCAATCAATGGGCAAATTAATTGTCCAAGAAAAGCACCTAAATTGATACCCATGTAGAAAATTGTAAAAGCAGTATCCAGTTTACTTTTTTCCTGTTTTGGATACAAACTCCCCACCATGCTTGAAATATTTGGTTTAAAAAAACCATTCCCAAAAATGATAATCCCTAAAGCTGACCACATTAAAGTAGTGGCAAGACTTAAGTTTGTGCCAAAAATACTAGCACTGGTAAACAATAACAATTGTCCAACCGCCATCATTAAACCTCCAAGTAAAATACAATTTCTATTTCCAAAAAAACGATCGGCAATAAATCCTCCTAACATTGGTGTTAAATAACAAAGTCCTAAGAAACCTCCATAAATAATAGAAGCATCTGCCTCTTTCATCATTAATGAATTGATAAGGAACAGGGTTAAAATGGCCCGCATTCCGTAGAAATTGAAGCGCTCCCACATTTCTGTTCCAAATAATACCCAAAGTCCTTTTGGATGTGCTGTTTTTACTTGATTTTCGATCATTATATTTATTTTGGTTTAAGTTTGTTATAAAGGTGAATTATTTTTTGTATCCTATTTTTATTCTTTCTGTATTTTTATCGACTAATTCAGTATCGGTAATTAAAAATTGAATTGCCTCAAATATGTCTTCAAATTGTTTGTTATATTTTGTTTCTAATTCTTGAATTTGATTTTGCAGCGTATCAATATTTAAAAGTGTTTTTCTCAACGCTACAAAAGCCCTAACTATCGCTATATTCATTTGTCTCGCTTTTGGACTTTTCAACACACTTGCCAACATTGTAACACCATGTTCCGTGAAAGCATAAGGCAAATATTTTCCTGTCCTATTTTTAGGGACTGACGAAACCATCATCACAGATTGTGATGATAAAACTTCACTCCATTCCTCTTTTGTTAATCGAAACATGAAGTCCTCAGGAAAACTTTCAATATTTCTTTTGATTGCTTGATTCAAAACCCTCGTCTCTACTTCATACATATCGGCTAAATCAAAATCAAGCATGATTTTAATTCCTTTAATTTAATATATTTTGTTTTGAATGCTAACTAAACTCATTTTTTACAAATTCTCTTTGATAAAATTAGTCATTTTTGTGTATAATTGGATTCTTGTTTTACCGCCATAAATTCCGTGGTTTTTATCAGGATAGATTTGAGAATCAAATTGCTTATTGGCTTGAATCAAAGCTTCCATCATTTGCATGGAATTTTGAACATGAACGTTGTCATCTCCGGAACCGTGTATTAATAAAAATTTTCCTTTAAGTTTTTCTACATGATTTATTGGAGAATTTTCATCATAACCACTAGCATTTTCTTGTGGCGTCTGCATGTATCTTTCCGTATAAATACTGTCATAAAATCTCCAATTCGTTACCGGAGCAACCGCAATAGCCATTTTGAAAACATCATTCCCTTTCATTATACAGTTCGAAGCCATAAATCCTCCATAACTCCAACCCCAAATTCCAATTCTTGATTTATCAACAAAAGCATAATTCCCTATCACTTGAGCAGCATCAATTTGATCTTCGACTTCGAATTTCCCTAATTCTTTTTGAGTGCATTTTCTAAAATCGGCACCTTTAAAACCAGTTCCTCTTCCATCAACACAAGCCACAATATAACCTTGTTGCGCTAACATCATAAACCAATAATCATCATTTGCGTTCCAATCGTTATTTACTTGTTGAGATCCAGGCCCTGAATATTGATACATAAAAACCGGATATTTTTTACTAGCATCAAAATCCTTTGGCTTAATCATCCAAGCGTTTAGCTCATTTCCTTTTTCTGTTTTTAAAACAAAAAATTCTTTTGAAGGCAAATTGTACCCTTTCAGTTTTTTGGCTAAAGCTTCATTATTTTCAATAACCTGAACTTGATTTCCAGTCTTGGATTCGTTCAACGTGTAAGTCGTTGGTTGAGATGCGCTAGAAAACGTATTGATATAGTATTGGAAATTTGGACTAAAAGTAGCTCCGTTTGTTCCAATATTCTTAGTCAAACGCATTTTGTTTTTTCCGTCAAGACCTATTCTGTAAATATCTCTATTGATAGAACCATTCTCCACTGATTGATAAAAAACAGTATTGGTTTTTTCGTCAAAACCATAATAATTAGTCACTTCCCATTTCCCTTTGGTTACCTGGTTTTTCAGTTTTCCATTTTTATCATATAAATAAATATGGTTGAAACCGTCTTTCTCACTAGTCCAAATAAAACTATTGTCTTTCAGAAAAGTCAAATTATCAGTTACATCTACATAAGCTTTGTCTTTTTCATTCAAAACCACTTTTGAAGCTCCAGAATTTCCATCAATAAACAATAAATCTAAATTATCCTGATGACGATTTAAAACTTGCGCTGACAAAATATTGGCATCATTTGTCCATTTCATTCTGGCAATATAAAAATCCTTGTATTTCCCTAGATTAACTTCTTTGGTTGTGCTGGCATTTACATCATAAATATGCAAAGAAACTAACGAATTTTTTTCTCCTGCTTTCGGATATTTGAATGTTTCAACAGTTGGATATAAATCTTTCCCAAACTTAGACATTGAAAATTCTGGAACCTGACTTTCGTCAAAACGAATGTAAGCCAGTTTTTTACTGTCATTACTCCAATCGAATGCTCGTACAAAAGCAAATTCTTCTTCATAAACCCAATCCGTAATTCCATTGATAACAGAATTTTTCTTTCCGTCCATAGTAATTGGAGTGATTTTGTTCGAAGCCAAATCATAAACGTATAGATTGTTTTCTTTGGCGTAAGCTATCTTTTTCCCATCAGGAGAAAAAGTTGGCTCTTGTACTTGAAAATCAAATAACTTCTTTAATTGTTTGGTTGCAATGTTATACAAATAATAATCTGCCGTAAAAGAATGGCGGAAAATTTGATTTGTATTGCAAGCCAACAAAATCATTTTTTCAGATGAATCAAATGTATAACTGTCAATCATAGGCAATTCCTTATGATTTTTGGTATTAATTAAAACGGCAACTTTTTTCAAGCTGGCAAAATCGTATAAATCAATTTGCATGCTTTTGGAAGCCCTATCACTATTTAAAACTGAATATTGATTGGTCAGTTTCATGGATTGCAATTCGTCCATCCCTTTAGCACGAAAAGTGCCATTGTAAATTTCGTCAACAGTTATTTTTTGCTGCCCTAAAACAGTAAAACACAAAAATAAAAATAAGACTGTAATTCTATTTGAACTCATAATATTAATTTGAAGATAAAAACCGTCAATTTTAGTGAAAAAATTACAATTAACGACTATTATATCTGTTAAATGTAAAAAGTAATATTAAAAACAACGATTTTATGAATATAATTTGGACTGAATAAAAGAGCTAAAACCGTATCTTTGTCGCTATACATCACATAATCTATTGAGAATGAATAACGCAGTAACCGGATTTTCTAAATTATCCAAAGAAGAAAAAATAAACTGGATTGCCAACCAATACTTTTCCACTCCAACAGAAGCTATAACATTGCTGAAAAACTATTGGAATTCTGACGAAAAAATACAAAAATTACACGATGAGTTCATCGAAAATACAATAACCAATTTCTATATTCCGCTTGGAGTTGCTCCAAATTTTTTAATAAACGGAAAATACAGTGCAATTCCGATGGCTATCGAAGAGAGTTCTGTCGTGGCTGCGGCTTCAAAAACGGCCAAATTTTGGTCGACTCGTGGCGGATTTAAAGCTACTGTTATCAATACCGAAAAAATAGGTCAAGTTCACTTCATGTACAGCGGTAACGTATCTAAACTTAACTTGTTCTTTGCACAGACCAAAGCGACATTCTTTACCGAAACGGAAAGCATTACCAAAAATATGCAAAAACGTGGTGGTGGAATTCTCGATATTGTGCTAAACGACAAAACCGATTTGCTGCCCAATTACTTTCAACTTCATGCTACTTTTGAAACCATAGACAGCATGGGAGCCAATTTTATCAATTCCTGTTTGGAGCAATTTGCTAAAACATTAAAAGAAGAAGCTTCTACCTACGAATTATTTACAGAAACAGAAAAGGACATTCAAGTTGTCATGAGCATACTATCTAATTATGTTCCCAATTGTATCGTTAGAGCGGAAGTCTCTTGTCTAATCGAAGATTTAAAAGAGAAACACATACCAAATCCTTTGGAATTTGCAGAGAAGTTCGTTCAAGCGGTTCAAATCGCCGAAGTCGAACCATACAGAGCTGTTACTCACAATAAAGGAATTATGAACGGAATCGACGCTGTGGTGCTTGCGACAGGAAATGATTTCCGTGCGGTCGAAGCAGGAATTCACGCCTATGCCTCTCGAAACGGAAAATATTCCAGTCTGTCACATGCGAAAATAGAGAATGGAATTTTTACATTTTGGATGGAAATCCCTTTAGCGCTGGGCACAATTGGCGGCTTAACTTCTTTACATCCTTTAGTAAAATTCTCATTGGAAATGCTTGAAAAACCATCTGCAAAGGAACTAATGCAAGTGGTGGCAGTTGCCGGTTTAGCTCAAAATTTTGCCGCATTAAGATCCTTAACAACAACCGGAATTCAGGAAGGACATATGAAAATGCATTTAAACAATATCATAAATCAGTTTGAAGCCAATGACGAGGAACGCGTTTTGATACGGAAACATTTTAAACACCATGTCGTTTCTCATAGCGCCGTTGTTGATTTTATTGAAAACTTAAGAAAATAATTATCCTGTTTTTAGGAGCTATTCCCGCTATCCGTTTCAATCTTTTTTTCCTCGCAAAGACGAGTCAAAAAAGGATTTCCACTATTATCGGGGCTCATATCTTTGACATAGATTAAAAATATGAATACTTATCTTTGAAATATGAACAATTAATAAGCAAAACGAATTGGCAAAATTCTATCGGGGCGAAATACATCAGTTGATGATATTGTGCACTTAGGGCAATCCACTTCGTTTTTATTACATTTCGAGTCACAATAGTACTTAAAGACCATATTTTGAATTTGGATCTTGTATAAAAAATGAGCAAAGATTGATGTGATATTTTGTTTATTGATATAAAATCAAAGAGTTATGAATTTAAAGTATTCTGTGGGTCTTGATGTTTCAAGTAAAAAAATTAATGCTTGTATTAGTATTATTGATCAAAAACAAAAGGTTGTTTGTAAATCCAGCACTGTAATTGCAAATACTTTAAAAGGATTTGCAACTTTAGAAGATTGGATTTTAAAGCAAAAAAAGGAAGTTCTTCCAGTTGTAGTTTGTATGGAAGCCACAGGTATTTATCATGAGAATTGTGCTTATTATTTGTATGGAAAAGGATTTGATGTTTCCATAATTTTACCCAATAAGGCTAAAAAATATTTAGAAGCTATTGGGCTAAAATCAAAAAATGATAGTATTGATGCCAAGGGATTGTCTCAAATGGGAGCGGAACAATGTTTGGAATTATGGCAGCCTATGGGACCCTTTTTTTATGAGTTACGTTTGTTGACTAGGCAACATCAAAACGTAACAGAATTAAAAACGGTTTTAAAAAACCAATTAGACGCCTTGAGTTTTGCAATGCATCATTTAGATGCAGTAACTAATCAATTAGAGCAAACCATAACTTTATTTGAAACCCAACTCAAAGAGTTGGACAAGGAAATAAAAGCACATTTAAAATCGAATAAAGAGGTTCATTGTAAGGCTGAAAATATATTAAAGATGAAAGGATTAGGTGTTTTAACTTTGAGTACTGTTTTGGCAGAAACCAACGGCTTTACATTGTTTAACAACTACAAACAATTAGTTTCTTATGCTGGATATGATGTAGTTGAAGCCCAATCAGGAGCACGTGTTGGTAAAACAAAAATATCTAAAAGAGGAAATTCAAGATTAAGACGTGCCTTACATATGCCTTCTTTAGTTGTCATTCAATGTCAAGTAAAACCTTTTAAAGATTTATTTGATAGAACCTATGAAAAACATGGTATAAAGATGAAAAGTTATGTTGCAGTTCAAAAGAAACTATTGACAATGATCTATCATTTATGGAAGAAAAATGAAGCTTATGATGTCAATTATCAGTCAAATATCCAAGAGGAGGAGCAAAAGTTATCCTCTCGGGCAATTGGCTTCGAAGAAGACACAATAGAAAAAAATAGCCCCAATATAGAAATTGAGGCTACACAAGGTAAACATCCAGTGAGTTATCGCAAGAAGTTTCCTCTCGGTCATACAAATATAGAAAAATTAGCAAAATAAATTAGGAATTAAAGATAGTACCTAAAAAAAACACTGAAATAGATTCAGCATAAATGAAACAAACATTCTACAGTAACGGAAAACTTTTAATAACAGGCGAATATCTTGTTTTAGATGGTGCCAAAGCGTTTGCTTTACCCACAAAATTCGGACAAAATCTGATTGTCGAAAAAGGAAGCAATCAAGAGATAAAATGGAAAAGTTATGATAAGGACGGAACTATTTGGTTTGAAGACACTATTTTATTTTCCGATATTTCAACCAAAACAATTTCAGAAACAGAATCTGTAAAAAGCACATTGACTACCATCTTGAAAGAAGCTTTTTTAAAAAATCCTGATTTCATAAATAATTCCGAAGGGTATCATGTTACCACCCAACTTAGCTTTCCGAAAAATTGGGGTCTGGGAACCTCTTCTACACTAATCAACAATATTGCTCAGTGGTTGAAAATTGACGCCTTTGAGTTGCTTAAAAACAGTTTTGGAGGAAGCGGTTATGATATTGCCTGCGCTCAAAACGACACTCCGATTTTATATCATTTGGAGCAAGACAAACCCATTGTTGAAAAAGTAGTCTTTAATCCTGAATTTCTAGAAAACTTATACTTTGTCTATCTGAATAAAAAGCAGAATAGTAAAGCAGCAATAAAATCGTACTATAATCACCGAAACAACAATTTAGTAAAAACAATTGCCAACAACAACCAATTAACGCACGCGGTTTTACACGCAAACACACTTAAAAAATTCTCGGATGCAATAGAAGAACACGAAGCTGAAATGAGCATTATTCTCGAAATGAAAACCGTTAAAGAATCTCTATTTCCCGATTTCAATGGAATGGTAAAAAGTCTTGGCGCTTGGGGAGGTGATTTTGTTTTGGCAGTTTCAAAAGAAAATCCGACAGATTATTTCAAGAAAAAAGGTTTTGAAACCGTTGTCCCGTATAGTGAGATGATATTAATTTAATTTGGTTTTACCACAAATAAAAATCCCGATACATTTAAAATGTATCGGGATTTTTTATAATCAACTTTTAATTACTTCAACTTAGTTTAGTAATTGAATTGTTTTCTGTTGTCTTCAATTTTAGCACTGCTTTTCAAAGCTGGAATAACTCTGTTCACATCCGATGCGCTTTGTGATTTTAACTTAGCAACATACGGAGCATGATTTTTCATAGCTGGCGCTTTTACAGTGCTGATGTTTTTCACAACATAAACTCCTGCATTACCTTCAATTGGAGCAGATAATTTGTTCGCCGCTAATGCAAATGCATTTCCAACTACTTTTGGTTCTTGACCAACACCTGTTAAAACAGGATTTTCCATTGTTAAACCAGATGCTTGTAGAACAGTAGTCCCAGCCGTTTTTGCGATAGCTTCTAATGAAGTTCCGGTCATTTTAGCTTTGATCAATTCTGCTTTTTTCTTGTTTTTAAGAATTGGCTCTACATAAGGTCTAGCTGTAGCAACAGCTACCAAACCAGATTTATCTACATTTTTAAGTCTTGCAATTACGTGACCTAAATTAGCCACTTCAAATCTTTTTACTGCACCTACTTTAGTGTCATTTTCAAATGCCCATCTAACAATAGATCTTTGATTTCCTAAAGGACCAAAAGCTTCGTCCATCGCTTTTAAAGTAACAGGAGCTGCTACTGTAAGTTTCATGTCTTTTGCAATTTTACCAAAATCTTTATCAGTTGCGTCCATTTCAAATTTAGTAGCTTCTGTAAATACTTTATCTGAAGTTACTTCTGATGCTTCAATTTTTTGAGCTACAGTAGCCAAACGAATTCCGTCTTGTTTATCTGTAATCTTGATAATGTGAAATCCGAAAGGCGTTTCCACTAAACCAACTTTTCCTATTCCGCCACTGAAAACAAAATCATTGAATGGTTTTACCATTTGGTTTTGACCAAAATAACCTAAATCACCGCCTTGTTGCGCTGAAGAATCATCAGAATTTGTAAAAGCTAACATAAGGAAACTGTCAGGATTTGCAGTTACTTGAGCTAATATAGATTCTGCTTTAGCTTTAGCTTCCTCTTTTGTTCTTTTCTCTTTTTTATTAGGAACTTGTGTTCCTTCATAGCTTATCAAAATGTGACTTGCTTTTGCATTTACACCAGCTTTCATTCCCATAGATTTAGAAATACAATAGTATTTTCCAAACATATAAGGACCATAAACAGCCCCTGGAGCTAAGTTAAACAATTGATCGGCATCTACAGCTGGCAAATCTTTTTTAGCGATATAAGTCGAATCATAAGGAACATCTGAATTTGAATTAACAAACTCGATGGTGTTAGTTGCATTTCTAAATCCTGGCAAAGAATCATTTTTACCAGTTGCTTGGTTGTAAACCACTCTTCCAGATAACAATCCGTTTACTTTAGATTTAACCTCATTTTCGTCTGCTGCACTAGCTTTATCTTCAATCAAAACATACTCTACTTCACGAGATTCGTCTGCTTTGTATTTTTTCTCATTTTTCTTCATGAAATCTACAATCTCAGTATCAGTCACTTTTACATCACTGTCTTTAATAGTAGAATACAAACCTGCAACGTAAGCAAAATTTACTTTGTTGGCTTCCATTTCATATTTCAATTTTCCTTCGCTTTCAGTTGTATAAATACCCGCTTTAATCAAAGTATTGTACATTTGATATTTAGCATTCAACTCAGCATCTTTTTCTCTGTCTTTCAAGTATTGAGACTGTGCAGGATTTGATTTAAAATATTCTTTAAATTTAGCAATATCAAATATACCTGCTGCATTCAAAAATAATGGGTTTTTACCAATATTTTCATCTGATTTTAAAACTTCCAATATGTGTTTCTCACCTACTCTCAATCCTAATTTATCAAATTCTGAAGACAATAAAGCTATAGAAACTTCTTGATCCCAAACTCTATTTGCCGCTGCTGTGGAAGTAATCCCTTGACCACTTTTCTCAACATTGCTTACTTTGATTCTAAAATCTTCGAAAGCAATATCTTTTCCATTGATACTTCCTACATCTTTTGATGTACTATTGAAACTACCGCTTTTGAATAAATCACCAATGATAAATGCAAATAAAGCTAATGCGATAACTGCAATCATTAAAGCGGAACGTTGTCTAATTTTTGATAAAACTGCCATTTTTATTGTTGTTAATTTTATATATAGTTTGCGAAAATACAATTATCTAATTAATAATTATAGTAGTAACGTTTTATTTTGCAAAAAAAAATAAATTGCAAAATAAATTACTCTTTTACGGTCATTTTAACCAATTCAATTTTCTGTTTCGTGGCCTCTTCTATAACAAAATGAAAGAATCCAATGGTAATTACAGCTCCTTTATGAGGAATCTCTTTCGTAGAATCAACTATAAATCCTCCCAGTGTACCGTAAGAATCACTTTCCGGAATATGAAGTTTATAGGTTTGATTTAAATACTCCACATCAAATCGAGCCGAAAAAAGATATTTGTCATCTCCTAATTCTTTTTCAATTAGCTCTTCTTCTGAATCATGTTCGTCTTCTATTTCACCAAAAAGTTCTTCCACAATATCTTCGAGCGTAATTATTCCGGACGTACCACCATATTCATCAATAACAACGGCAACACTTTTTCTCTTTTTGGTAAGTAAATTCATTGCGTCTTTGATATAAATAGTCTCAGGCACAAATTCTACTGAAATTACAATCTCTTTGATACTTACTGGTTTTTTGAATAAATCGAATGAATGCACATACCCTACAATATCATCAAGCGAGTTTTTATACACGACAATTTTTGAATACCCAGTTTCAATAAACAATTTATTCAACTCTTCGATCGAATCATGTAAATCAATGGCTGCGATTTCAGTTCTGGGACTCATTACGTCTCTGGCCTTCACCCCTGAAAACTCCAAAGCATTTTGAAACATCTGTATTTCAGAATCAACTTCCTCGTTATCTTCAACGGTACTCATTTGCTCCGTAATGTAATTCCCAAGTTCCACTTTGCTAAAATAAAGCTGCACTTGATCTCCTTCGGTTTTGAAGAATTTTTTCAAAACAAAATCAGAAACCCAGATAAAAAAAGTAGAAATAAAATAGAACAAAACATAAAAAGCATACGCCGGAATAGCAAAAAACTTTATTAATGTGTTGGCATAAATTTGGAAAAAGACTTTAGGTAGAAACTCTGCCGTAATTAAAACGATCAAGGTGGAAAGAACGGTTTGCACTAATAAATCTAACAAACTGGACAGGTGATAACCAAAGGATTCTATCCACCGCATCAACAATTCACCCATGAAAAACCCATATATTACCAATGCAATATTGTTCCCAATCAGCATAGCGGCGATAAACTTAGATGGTTTTTCGGTAAGTTTTGTTAGTATTTTCGAGGCAAAATTATCTTGTTTTTTCTCTATTTCAAGATAAATTTTATTGGAAGAAATAAAAGCAATTTCCATTCCTGAAAAAAAGGCACATAGTATTAAACACAATATTATGATACTAATTTCCATGATTTAGGATTTTTTGTTTCTGTCTTCGAATTTTTTAGCAAATTTCATTCTAAAGAAAAACATAAATATTGCCACTCCCGCGATCCCAAAACTCAAGTAAGGTGTTGCTGCAGGATCATTAAGTTTTGTAACGCCATCATAAATAAAGATAATTGCGAAAATCAAATAAAAATAGGGTATGTATTTTAAGAAAGTCATATTGGTATTTATAAAATTATTCAGCCGATTGGAACTCGCCAGTGATTCGTTGTGAATTGATTACTTTGAAATCTTTACTAAAATCAATTCCTTGACCGTTTGAAGAACCTTTCAGATCGGTAAACTTAAACTTTTTCTCGGTAAAAAACCATTCGTTTTTTTGGTCGTAGTACAGCTGTTCCGTTTCCATTGTTTGTCCGTTATCCGTTTTAATCTTTACTTTTCCCTGTAAATCAATAATATTTGTCGATTTATAGGAAACCGCATACTTGGAAGTTATAAACGTTCTTTTTCCTTTATTATCATATAAAGTCACATCAATTCCTTTTGGAAATTCGGTAAAAGGAAAATCAACATTGGAAAAATCTAACATTTTCGGACTTACCAAAATTGATTTAATCAACCCAGAATCCGTGTATTTTAGATTTACATTATCTGCATCTCCACCAGGAACAAAATCTGAAAAATTAATTTTCTGCACTTCTTTAAAATTGCTTTCACAACTAAAAAACAGAGTCACAGCAAAAACTGTGACTACTGGTAGGATTATATATTTTTTTAGTAAAGTCATACGCTGTGCTTGAGAAAGCAATGTAATTAAATTTACTTATAAAGTTTTAATTGAATTTTCGTTTTTCAAACCATTTGTCATTAAGTGAAAAACCTACGCTAAAGTTAGCATAATTTTCTTGAACCAAATTCGCATTTGTTGTTCCTTTTTTGCCTAATTCAAAACCTAAATTTACATTAGAGAAACTACCTGTTATTGGCAATCCAAACCCTAGTGTTAATCCCATATCATTTACCGATTGTGAATTAATCACCAAGCCTGTTTTTTCATATTTCAAACCTGCTCTATAGACAATTCTTTGAGCATAGTTTGAGAACGAATTATAGTTTGGAATATAATATCCACCAATGCTCACGCTACCATACCTACCATAGCCAACATTACTTGCTTTATTATAACTGTTTTCTTGACCTGAATTCTTCTGATACGAAATTTTACCACCTAAAAGCCATTTTTTAGCCTCTCCTATTCCGGCACCAAAGGATATTTTGCTAGGAAATTTGACGTCTGTTTGAGTTTTTTGATCTGCAAGAGCATCAACAACCGACACATTAAATGCTGAATTATAAACCACTGTTGCTATTCCTCTTGTGTTTTTTGAGGTCATATTACCTTCCACTGTATAATTTAAGCTACTGTATAAAGTCAGTTTTTTATTTAATTTAGCTTGGTACATCGTTCCAATATTAAAATTCACTCCAGACAATTCCGCGGAATTCAATTCAAGAGTACCAACTGGAACATTGGTGATAAATTCCAAACTAGTGGTTTCAATTTTACCAAAATTATAATGAACGTCAGCACCAATACTAAAATTAGGAGCTATTTTATAACCAACTCCCAAAAATACTTTATTCAAACCACCAGTTCCGCTTAAACGCTTGTTTGTTTGGCCATCTATTGAAGACAATGATTCAATTTTATATCCTACAGAAGAATAGGGAATCAATCCAAAACCAACACCAAATTTCCCTAAAGGCAAACCAACAGCTAAATAATCCAAAGTCGTTCTTCGCGTATTTGCCGAACCTGTATTAGATTTTAAGCTTTTAGTTCCATAAGTTCCACCCAATGCAAATGTTGTAAGCTTCAAGCCTGAATAACTGGCTGGATTTTCTAAGTTAATATGAATACTATCTTGCTCCACAGCCACTCCTGCCATCGAACGATTTTCAAGCGTTCCTTTGAATCTGATATCACCAATACCATAAAAAGAATAAGGTGAAGAAGTTCCTTCTTGAGCGAAGGATACAAGTGACAAAAGCAAGCAGGCGCTTATTATAATTTTTTTAATCATTTTTGATTTTATATTGAAATGTTTGGTTCAAACTTTCTAGAAGAAAATTTGAATTGGCAAATATGGTATTTTTTAATCGTTTAGCCAAAAAATCTGTATCTCCACCCGTTAAAATTATTATAAAATTTGAATACCGTGCCTTATATTCCTCTATGAAACCATCAATCTCATAAACCAAACCATTTACAACTCCCGAATGAATAGACTCCGATGTTGATTTCCCTATTAAATCTTTAGGAGTTTCTAATGTTAACAAAGGTAGTTTAGCAGTAAAATTATGTAATGATTCATAACGCAATCGCAATCCTGGAGCAATTGCACCGCCATGATATTTATTAGTTTCATCTATAAAGTCGAAAGTAACACAAGTTCCCGCATCAATAACTAGCCTGTTTTGATTTGGAAATTGCAATGTCGCTCCGGCAGCGAGAACCATCCGGTCAATTCCTAAAGTCTGCGGGGTTTGGTAATCATTGAAAAAAGGAAAAGGATCCTCATTTGATATAAAATGAACATTTACCTCTTTTTTAAACTCCAAAAAAGACTCTTTTTCGACATCTCCAACAGACGCAACTACCAAATGTGTTATTTTTTGGTGTGTTTTTAAAATATTTTTAATTTTTTTTTGAAAGTCATTTTTGGTAAAAAAAAAAGTATCGATTTGAGTATCACCCTCAAAAACAGCGCCTTTAATTCTGGTATTCCCTACATCAATAGTTAAAATCATAATTTATATTTTGATGTTGCGAAGGTACGAATTGATTTTTTTAAAAAAATGTTTTGGATATACTAAAAATGATTCTATATTTGCACCCGCAATAGCGCGGTACCTTAGCTCAGATGGTAGAGCAATGGACTGAAAATCCATGTGTCCCTGGTTCGATCCCTGGAGGTACCACTTTAAAACCCGAATAGAAATATTCGGGTTTTTTGTTTTAAAAATCTATCCGGATTTATTGTGAAATTATTCCAGAACCTTCTATACCAAGACGTTTTATATCTAGAGAGACCACGTAATTGATGAGTCCTTGGCTCACCATAAGTGTTTAGGCCGGAGATTCTATTTTAAAAAATCAAAACTTTGAGTAATTAAAAGATGATTAAGTTGTTATTTACCGCCTAATTATATCACAAAAAAAGGAGCAATTAGCTCCTTTTTTTTAAACATCTTATTAAATTGCAATGATATTGCGTTCAACTAGTCATACATTCGTTGATTGTCGGTTACAAAAAATTTCTTATAATTTATTAAATTTAAACTTCTGTCCTCCTACTGATGCCTCGTACATGAGCCCACCCTTTTGCATGCTGAACACCATAACGCCCTCGGCGTACTTTACATTTGCGGAGGCTCCAGCCGTCACCGCTACTGCCGAAGCTTGAGCGGAAAACTCGAATTTACTTCCTTTAAACCGTTCTAAATCTTTTTTAGACTCAAAAAATATTACCTCGCGATACGCTTGTCCTCCTGCCTGAAATCCTATGCTGAGTTGAGATAATTTTGCCATCCCGACAAGTGTATTACGTTCGTAAACCACTCCATTACCCGCTGCACCTCCAATACCGAATCCTGCTTTGCCCACATTAGGGAAAATGGCATATCCAGCGGCTTTTTCAAAAAGTCCTTTCAACAGAGGATCTGCTTTAATGAATTCAGCCTTTGCATTCTTGCTGTCGGCAATAATTTTACTCTTTTTAGCGTCCGATTGTCCAAACATAGGCGCTATGTTTAGCGCAAAAGCGAGCACCATTACCCAAATAATATTTAACTTTTTCATATATCCTATTTTAAATTGTTGTGAAATAAATTGCGGCTAGACTAATACTTTATACAAGAATCCAAAAATGAAAAGTCTTTATTCAAATATACTCTAAATTTTTCAAATAATAAAATATTACTTGATTATCAATTAGTTAACTAATTTTAATCTATTAAAAACAGAATTAAATATCTAAAAATCAGAAGTAAATATTCCTAATTTTTACAAATTTCAAGAACCTTTGCAATATATAACGCGGAAGATTTTTTTTTATTATCAAAAATTCCCGCTGCAATATTCAACCCCCTTTAGCACCTAATATATCTTCGATTCAAATAATCCATTTTCTTGGGTACCGTTGAAACTCCATTTTCTACGATACATCTTTTCTTATTAAAAAAAACCACATAACTTGACAAATATTAACAGAATAAATGGATTTTATTAACTGCAAACCTTATTAGAAAATCGTAATTTTACCTGACAAAATCATCAATAATTAAACTTATGTCAACACGATTCGTACAACAATTTAGTAACACATAAAGTAAGTTAACAAAACAAAAAGGGGAAGAAATTAAATGCCTTTTGATTTACTTTAAAATTCAAGATACCTATTTAATACTAAATTAATAAAGAATATCATGAAAGCATTTATAATAAGCTTATTGTTCTTTGGGTGTTTAAGTACATCTTATTCCCAAGACACAAAAAATAATGAGGTAGAAGAAGAAAATCTTAGGACAGAGCAATTACCGGAAGTGGTAATTAGACGTGCAGGAAAAGATTTTTCAGTCTACCTAACCGATAAAAACCCTGATGCGAGTGTCAGGAATCTTCAAGAGAAATTTATTAGTTACAACCTTGGAAAAGACTACGAAGGGTATGACTCCTATTTAGTTACTATGGAAACCCAAAACGGGTCTTTAGCAGCAACTTATAACGAGAACGGCAAATTAACACGCGTTGTCGAAAATTACAAAAACGTACGACTTCCCAGTAAAGTGATTTACTCCATTTACAAGGAATTTCCAGATTGGGTAATCATCAACGATAAATTTCTTTATACACAGGAAAATGGCGACATTATCAAGAAACAATATCATCTCAAAATCAAAAAAAACAATGAAGTGCGCAAGTTAGTAGTTCATGCAAACGGTGAAATTTTAAAAGGCTTAGAATAAATTTCACTCACTTTAAAAAAAAACAGAATCAACATAACAAAAGGGTTTAGTCTTTGAGAAAAGCTAAGCCCTTTATTTTTTTAATGGGCGTTATTCAAAGATGGTTTTTCATTATTGGACCATCAGCATTTAAAAAACAATGGGATTTAGCAAACAATAAAAGCTTTCTAGCGCTTAGAAACACATTGTGAAAACCACAGCCATTTTAGGAATATTAAATAATTTATTCAATATATATAAGGGTTTCGTAAATATTATTGCAATTTTTTGTGAAATTCTAAAAATAATAATTGCTAATTTACTATATTTATGCAAAATTTATATATATGGAGATTTTATCCTGTCCGAAATGCCAAAATAATCATATTGTAAAAAGCGGCATAATCAATAGCAAACAAAGGTACTTATGCAAAAATTGCAAGTACTTTTTTACGGTAAATAAAATTGGAAAAAAAATAGACGATTACTATGTTACTAAAGCACTGCAATTATATCTCGAAGGCCTGAGTTATCGAGAAATTGAGCGCATTATCGGGGTTTCGCATGTTACGGTCAGCAATTGGGTAAAGACCTTTAACATAAAAAAACCTTCCCACGCTAATTACCACCCTACCTATAAGATTTTTAACCATTTAGAACTGGTCGAATATATTAAAAACAAAGAATTATTGTCGGGAGCCGGTATGATTATAACCGAGCTTGGTGATAAGTTTATGCTTATAAAATGGGAGCGATTTAAAGATTAACTATACTACTTTACACTTATATATTACTTAATTTTTTTTATAAACAAAAAATTAGAATTTGGCAGTGTTGAAACTAACCATTTCCGCTAACCAAACTTTAACTTATTATGAAAAAAATTTATTTATTAGCAGCAATACTGCTTTTATCTTTGAAAGGTTTTTCACAAGGCTCTCCAGATTATGGAGCTGGAATGAAATTCAACTTGAACGAGGACGGTTCAAAATACATGCGATTTATAGTATGGAACCAAATATGGTTCCGTTCCAGCCAAATGAACCTTGGAACAATGATTGGAGGAGAATCAGCTTCAACCGGAACTGATATTGGAAACAGACGTTTGCGTTTTCTCGCGTATTCGCAAATATCAAAAAGATACATGATTGTAACCCATTTTGGTATAAACAATCAAACCTTTACTAATGGTGGAGCAGCAGGAACTTCCGGAACCGGCGGATACGGTGCTGGCAAAAAACCAGGGCTATTTTTTCATGATGCCTGGAATGAATACGCATTAGTTTTACCGGAAAAAGACAAAAAATTTAGCTTGTCGCTTGGAGGTGGTTTACATTATTACATGGGACTATCCAGAGAAACAATGGCATCTACTTTGAATTTCCTAACCATTGACGCACCTATATTCAACTGGCCATTAATAGAAAACTCCGATCAATTTGCCAGACAAATGGGTTTATTTGCTAAAGGTAAGTATGGCAAATTAGAATACCGTTTAAGTTACAACAAACCATACGCGACAAACTTAGTTCCTACTAATGTAACTTCGGCTGATAATGCAATCGCAGTGGATAATAGCGGCAATACAAAATGGTCTAAAGCCGGTTATTTCGAATATCAATTTTTAGATCAAGAAGCTAATTTATTGCCTTATAAAGTAGGCAGCTATTTGGGAACTAAAAAAGTATTCAACATTGGTGCTGGTTTTTACACCGCGCCTGACGCAACAAAATCTTCCGTGAACAATGTCATTAGCAAACATAACATTAATCTTTTTGCAGCTGATGTTTTCCTTGATTTGCCTATTGGCAAAAAAGAAAATAAAATGGCACTAACCGGATACAGTGTTTTCTATGATTATGATTTCGGCCCAAATTATTTACGTAATGTAGCCATTATGAATATTGGTTCTGTCGACCCAAACTTCACAGGAAACAAAGCATTGGCTGGACCTGGAAATGCACAAGCTACCATTGGATCAGGAAATATTTGGTACACACAAGCAGGGATTTTATTACCGAGCAAAGTAGCAAAACCTAAAGTACGAATTCAGCCATTTGGAGCTTTTACTTATAAAAACTTCGACGCTTTGGATAAATCAAGTACCCAATTTGACCTTGGATCTAACTTTTTTCTCGATGGACAACATGCTAAAATCACAGCTCAATATTCAACTAGACCTGTTTACACTACTCCCTCTAATATCTCTGGATCAAAAGGTGATTTCATAGTTCAACTCCAAATCTATCTTTAATCAATTTTAAAAAATAACAATATATGAAAGAAAAATCAACAAAAGGAATTTGGAAAGTTATTTCCGCTTCCTCCATGGGCACAATGATTGAATGGTATGATTTCTACATTTTTGGAAGTTTAGCTGTTGTAATTTCAACGAAGTTTTTCCCTTCCGATAATCCTACTGCGGCCTTCTTATCAACCTTAGCAACTTTTGCAGCCGGATTTGTGGTTCGACCATTTGGCGCTCTTTTCTTTGGAAGATTGGGTGACTTAATAGGAAGAAAATATACGTTCATGGTAACGCTAGTATTGATGGGCGGAGCGACTTTCTTAATAGGATGTATCCCGAGTTATGAAACGATAGGATTTATGGCACCTTTGTTAGTCTTGATTCTTCGTTTACTTCAGGGTCTTGCGCTGGGCGGTGAATACGGTGGCGCAGCGACTTATGTTGCAGAGCATGCACCCGTGGGACAAAGAGGATATTGGACTTCTTGGATTCAAACCACGGCAACTGTTGGATTGTTTATCTCTTTAATGGTTATTCTAGCAACCAGAAACATTCTTACACCAGAACAATTTGATGCTTGGGGATGGAGAGTGCCGTTTTGGGTTTCGATCATCATGGTTGGAGTTTCTTATTTGATTAGAAAAAACATGGATGAATCTCCTGTATTTGCTAAAGCGAAAGCAGAGGGAAAAACCAGTACTAATCCGTTAAAAGAAAGTTTTGGAAATCGTTACAACTTGAAATTTGTTTTATTGGCTTTATTTGGAGCTACAATGGGACAAGGAGTTGTTTGGTATACTGGCCAATTTTACGCAATGAGTTTCATGAAAACAGTTATGTCAATAGACTCTTCTCAAGTAGACACTTTACTGGGAATTGCATTAATTATGGGAACGCCTTTTTTCATTGTTTTTGGTTGGTTGAGTGATAAAGTGGGAAGAAAATACATTATGATGGGCGGAATGTTACTGGCTATTTTACTATACAGACCTATTTACAAACAAATGTATGAGACTACTTCAATAAAAAACAAAACAGAAGTTGTTGCTAATACAAAACTGGTAGCTGAATTAAAGGAGAACAAGAAACAAACTATGGATTCTATCTACACTACAAACAAAGAGTATACTGACGGAACCACCTTTCTTGAAGTAAAAACGGTATCTTTAGAGAATGGAACTGCCAAGATTGTAGATGGAAAACCAAAGATTGAAACCAAAACAACTATTAATATTAATTGGGATGACAAGTGGACTTTAATATTTTTAATATTCATACAGGTATTATTTGTAACAATGGTTTACGGTCCTATTGCGGCATTCTTAGTTGAAATGTTTCCTGCAAAAATCAGATATACCTCTATGTCATTGCCTTATCACGTAGGAAACGGAATTTTTGGGGGATTGCTTCCTGCGATATCCACCTATTTTGTAACTCATGCCAAAGATGCCGGAGATGCTGAATTTTATCTAGAAGGACTTTGGTATCCAATCGTAATAGCTTCAGTCTGTTTTGTAATTGGAATGATTTATATTAAGAATAAAGATAAAAACGCTCACATTTAAAAAAAACACAGCTATGAATCAGATAAAAAGAGCTTTAGGATTGGTTTGGATCGCCTTAGCAATTGCAGCAGCCTATTTTTGCATCTTCACTTTTGGACTACCAAAATTTATGTCGGGCAAACAAGACGATTTAGTCTTTGGAATTATCATCCTTTTTATACTTACTCCTTTAATCGTTTTAGGATTAGGAACCTTTGGTTATTATTCCTTAATGGGTGATTACGATGAAAAAAAATAATGCTTAATTAAATTTTATAATACGCAATCTCTACATTTATTTGTAGGGATTGCTTATTTCTATTTCGATGAAAAAAAGACACGAACAAAAGTTGGTTATACTTTCAATGCTAATGCTATTAGCTTTGAACATACCACTTTTGCTTTTATTTGACAGTTCTAAACCACTTTTTGGATTACCAATAGTGTACATCTACATTTTCTCGGCATGGTTGTTTTCAATTGCCATCTCCTACCTAATCATAAAAAGATATTATGAGTAGCATAGGACTTTTATTGATTTTAGGACTTTATGTGTCCATTCTTTTTTACATCGCCTATTGGGCCGAAAAAAGAAGCCATTCAAAATGGACGAATAACCCTTACGTTTATTCCTTTTCGTTAGCGGTATATTGCACTGCTTGGACTTACTATGGAAGCATCGGTGTGGCAGCGAACTCAGGTTTAAGCTACTTACCTATTTATTTAGGGCCAATAATAATTATCCCCACTTGGATGATTATCCTCAAGAGAATTATCCGAATTTCGAGAGTAAATAAAATTTCCAGTATTGCCGATTTTATTTCTTTACGATACGGAAACAGTAGATTCCTTGGCGCGTTGGTTACCATGATTTGCATTTTTGGAATCGTTCCCTACATCGCTTTACAATTAAAATCGATTTCAGATACTTTTCATATTGTTACCAAAACCCAATCGAGTGACAATATCTTTACGGATACCACCACTTATGTTTGCCTTGCTTTGGCTTTATTTGCCTCTTATTACGGAACAAAATATGTTGATGCTTCCGAAAAAAGACGCGGAATTGTAACAGCGGTGGCAATGGAATCCATCTTGAAATTAGTTTTCTTTTTAATCATTGGAATATACGTGACCTATTTTGTTTACGATGGTTTTGGAGACATTTACACCAAAGCTTCTGTTCTTGAAAATTTCGACAAGAAGAATTCCATCGGAGATTTAACGGGCGCAATCAATTGGTTTTTCCTCTGCATTTTGTCAATGTTTGCTATTTTTCTTTTACCAAGACAGTTTCACACTGCCATCGTTGAAAACAATAAAGAAACTCATATTCGAACAGCGATGTGGCTTTTTCCATTGTATTTATTGCTGTTCAATATTTTTGTATTCCCAATTGCATGGGGAGGAAATATTCTTTTTCAGGGAAAGGGATTCAATTCTGACACCTATTCATTATTGATTCCTCAATTTTTCAACAATAACTTCTTGACCGTTTTAGTATTTCTCGGAGGATTTTCTGCCGCCATATCAATGATTATTGTTTCCTCGATTGCTTTGGCGACTATGCTCAGTAACAACCTGTTAATTCCTTATGGTTTCGTGGGTTCTTTGGAAAATAAATCACCCGAAAAAAACCGTAAAAGAATCGTTAACAGTCGGAAAATAGGTATTTTTTCACTCATTATTTTGGCGTATGCCATCTACCGCATTTTCATTTTAGATTATTCATTGGTTTCCATCGGCTTAGTTTCTTTTGTTGTGATTGCGCAATTGGCACCTTCCTTTTTTGGAGCATTGTTTTGGAGAAGAGGTTCAAAAAAAGGAGCAATAACGGGAATTATCATTGGTTTTTTAATTTGTTTTTACACCTTATTAATGCCCTATGCTATAGGACTTTCAAAATCATCCAGCCTGTTTATTCAGGAAGGTCCTTGGGGAATTGCATTGCTCAAACCCTTTCAGCTTTTTGGATTGGATTATTTAGAACCTATTCCGCAAGCTGTTTTTTGGAGTTTGTTTTTTAATATTATCAGTTATGCTGCAATTTCTGTAAGTTTCAGTGGAAATTATAGAGAACGCAATTACGCCGAAATGTTTGTGGATATTGATAAATACATTACCAATCACGAAAATGCATTTGTATGGAAAGGAACCGCTTATATATCTGATATTCAAAAAGTATTACAACGATTTCTAGGCGAAGAAAAAACAAAAAGAGCCTTGGCGATTTTCAATTTGAAATACAACATTGACAAAAACATCACCACTGCCGATGCTCGATTTATAAAATTTGCCGAGAATTTATTGACTGGACATATTGGTACGGCTTCCGCCAAAATCTTAATATCAAGTGTAGTAAAAGAAGACAAAATCAGCCTGACAGAAGTTCTGCGAATTCTCGAAGAATCCAAAGAAAACATCATCATTAACAAGAAACTGACAGACACTTCCAATGAATTAAAAAAAATATCGACCCAACTAAAAAATGCCAATCAGGAATTGGTTAATAAAGACATTCAAAAAGACGAATTTCTCGATACGGTTACGCATGAATTGCGAACACCAATAACCGCCATTCGTGCAGCAAGCGAAATCCTGCATGACGACGATGATATTCCAGAGGAATTGAGAAAAAAATTCTTGCTGAATATCATTTCCGAATCGGATAGATTGAATCGCTTAATTGACAAAATTCTCGATTTGGAGAAATTCGAAACAGGGAAACAAAAAATTTATCTTTCTAAAAACAACATTTCAAAAACCATAAAAAACACTTTGGCTTCATTGAAACAATTGATTAAAAACAAAAACATAAGTGTTGAATTCGATGAGTCTTCCAAAGAAATAAAAGCATTTTATGATGAGGAACGCATCATTCAAGTTATTCATAATTTATTGTCCAATGCCATAAAATTCTGTTCAGAAACAGAAGGAAAAATTACTATTGCGATATTGAAAAAAAAGGAGGTTGTAGAAGTCCATATTCACAATAATGGTAAAGGAATTAAGGAAGAAGATTTTGAAGCCATTTTTGATAAATTCTATCAATCACGAAATCAAAATGTAAAAAAACCAATTGGAAGCGGTTTAGGATTGGCCATTTGCAAGTCAATTATAGAACATCATAAAGGAAACATTTGGGCTGAAAATACGAAAGGCAATGGAGCCACATTTATTTTCACATTACCCAATTATAATACTACTGAAAATCATTAAAAAGATGAAAAAAATTTTAATTGTAGATGACGAACCAAATATTGTTATGTCACTTGAGTACACATTCAAAAAGAACAATTTCGAAGTTTTCATAGCTCGTGACGGACAAGAAGCATTAGATATCTTGAAAAAACAACTTCCGGACGTTATTATTCTCGATGTAATGATGCCGATGGTTGACGGTTTTGCCACATTGGAACAAATTAAAAAAGACGAAAGGTTGCAACATTGCAAAGTAATTTTCCTTTCGGCAAAAAACAAAGAAAAAGACATTGAGAAAGGACTTTCTCTAGGTGCTAATTTATATGTAGTCAAGCCCTTTTCGGTCAAGAAATTAGTCGAGCAAGTACAAGAATTAATCTAAGAAATTAGATTTTTAGTTATTCAATTTTAGCATTAGAACAAAGAAATTTAACTACAACAACATACAAATGAACTACACCGAATTTTACAATAAAAGTATTAACGAGCCCGAAGCTTTTTGGACAGAACAAGCTAATGCGATCGAATGGTATAATAAACCAGAAGTTACCTTGTCCACGGATGAAAATGGATATCCACTCTGGTACAAAGATGGAGAATTGAATGTTTGTTATTTGGCTTTAGACAAGCATATTCAAGATGGTTTTGGAGACCAAGTGGCTCTTATTTATGATTCTCCAGTAACGCAAACCATAAAAAAATATACATTCTCTGAAGTAAAAACCGAAGTAGCAAAACTCGCCGGAGGAATGCTCTCACTAGGTTTAAAAAAAGGACACACTGCAATTATTTATATGCCAATGATTCCACAAGCCGCGTTTGCTATGCTCGCTTGTGCTAGGATCGGCGTGACACATTCTGTAGTTTTTGGAGGATTTGCACCACATGAATTGGCCATTCGAATTGATGATTGCAAACCTAGGGCGATAATAACTGCTTCCTCAGGAATTGAAATTGACCGATTAATCGCGTACAAACCATTAGTAGACGAAGCAATTGAACTGGCTTCGCACAGTCCTAAAAAAGTGATCGTTTTCAATAGAAAATTAGGAGCAAGAGTTCCGTTTAAAAAATATGATGTTGATTATGATGCTTTAGTTTACGGATCGGAAGAAACGCCTTGTGTACCCGTGAGTGCAACACATCCTTTATACATACTCCACACATCAGGAACAACGGGAAAACCAAAAGGAATTGTACGAGATACCGGAGGTTATGCCGTTGTGCTTAAATTTTCGATGCAGTATATTTATGGTGTAAAAGAAAATGAAGTTTTTTGGGCAGCTTCAGATGTGGGCTGGGTGGTTGGACATAGTTTTATTGTTTACGGTCCATTAATCAATAGAAACACCACCATCATTTTTGAAGGAAAACCAATCAAAACTCCTGATGCCAGTACTTTTTGGAGAATAATTGACGAGCACAAAGTGAACACCATGTTCACCGCGCCAACAGCGATTCGCGCCATAAAAAAAGAAGACCCTAACGGAGATTTTATAAAACAATATGATTTGAGTTCGTTGAAAACTCAATTTTTGGCAGGAGAACGTTGTGATGTTGCCACCTTAGAATGGTATTTAGAACACATTCCTGTTCCGGCAATTGATCATTGGTGGCAAACAGAATCTGGTTGGCCAATGATTGCCAATATGATGGGCGTTGAATATTTACCTATAAAACCAGGATCAGTAGGAAAAGCAGTTTGTGGCTTTGACATCAAAATCTTTGGCGAAGACGGCACTGAATTAGGACCAAATGAAGAAGGGTATGTAGTGCTAAAATTACCGTTGCCTCCCGGAACATTAATGGATTTATGGAATGACAATCCCCGATTTAAAGCGGGTTATTTAAATAAATTCCCAGGTTATTATTTCTCTGGAGATGGAGGATTTAAAGATGAAGAAGATTATATTTTTATTACCGGCAGAGTGGACGACGTGATTAATGTTGCCGGACATAGGCTTTCGACAGCCGAAATGGAAGAAATTGTTGCTTCCCATCATTCAGTTGCGGAATGTGCCGTAATTGGAATAAATGATGCTTTGAAAGGTCAAACTCCGTTGGCTTTAGTAGTAACCAAATTAGATGATGCCATAGAACATTTTCAATTAGAACAGGAGATTATAAAATTAGTTCGTCAACAAATTGGCGCTGTTGCATCGTTAAGAAATGTAGTAATTGTGGAACGATTGCCAAAGACTCGCTCGGGTAAAACCCTCAGAAAACTAATGCGCAGCATTGCAGATGGGGAAACCTTCCAAATCCCATCAACAATTGACGACGAAAGTATTGTTGGTGAAATTGATACCGTATTAAAAAAATATGAAATTGGAATTTATAATAAAAATTAAAAATAACTAAATATATACATACAATATGAGCCGTTATAAAATCAATAATTTAGAAGAATACTTTAAAGAATATAAAAAATCAGTTCGTGAGCCAAGAAAATTTTGGGACAAAATTGCTGCTGAAAACTTCACTTGGTACCAACAATGGGATAAAGTTGTCGATTTCAATATGGCTGAAGCTGAAATAAAATGGTTTGTTGATGCCAAAGTAAATATTACGAAAAACTGTATCGACAGACATCTTGCTAAAAAAGGAGAAAAAACGGCTATCATTTTTGAACCAAATGATCCGAACGAAGAAGCCTTGCATATTTCCTATAATGAGTTGCACCAACAGGTTTGCAAAATGGCAAATGTGCTTCGTGAACAAGGCATAAAAAAAGGAGATCGTGTTTGTATTTATTTACCAATGATTCCTGAATTAGCGATAACAACGTTGGCATGTGCCAGAATTGGAGCCATACATTCGGTAGTTTTTGCAGGATTTTCGGCTTCGGCAGTTTCGACAAGAATAAACGATTGCGATTGTAAAATGGTCATCACCTCAGATGGTGGTTATCGCGGCAATAAAACTATTGATTTAAAAGGCATCATTGACGAATCCTTAAAAAGTTGTCCTGGCATAGAGAACGTTTTAGTAGTAAAAAGAACAAATTCTTCGATAAATATGAAAGAAGGTCGTGACCAATGGCTGCAACCTCTTTTGGACCAGGCTTCAGATAATAATGTAGCCGAAATCATGGATGCCGAAGACCCTTTATTTATCCTTTACACTTCTGGTTCTACCGGAAAACCAAAAGGAATGGTACATACCACAGCAGGTTATATGGTTTATACGGCTTATACTTTCAAAAATGTATTCAATTACGAAGAAAATGACGTCTTTTGGTGTACCGCTGATATCGGCTGGATTACCGGACATTCCTATATTCTTTATGGACCTTTATTGAATGGCGCAACCACTGTAATTTTTGAAGGCGTTCCCTCTTATCCTGATTTCAGTCGTTTTTGGGAAATAATCGAAAAGCACAAAGTAACGCAGTTTTACACGGCACCAACAGCGATTCGTGCCTTGGCAAAAGAAAGCTTAGATTACGTGCAAAAATTTCCGTTAAAGTCTCTCAAAGTGATTGGTTCCGTAGGAGAGCCCATCAATGAAGAAGCTTGGCATTGGTATAATGATCATGTTGGAGATAAAAGATGCCCCGTTGTGGATACTTGGTGGCAAACCGAAACAGGAGGGATAATGATTTCGCCAATAGCTTTTGTAACCCCAACAAAACCAACATATGCTTCTTTACCATTGCCCGGAATTCAGCCTGTGCTAATGGACGAAAAACGAAATGAAATAGAAGGTAATCAAGTGGTCGGAAGTTTATGTATTAAATATCCTTGGCCTGGAATTGCCCGAACCATTTGGGGTGATCATCAACGCTATAAAGAAACTTATTTTTCTGCCTTTCCAGGCAAATATTTCACCGGCGACGGAGCATTGCGCGATGAAGTAGGCTATTATAGAATTACGGGTAGAGTAGATGATGTAGTTATTGTTTCAGGACATAATCTGGGAACCGCTCCTATTGAAGATGCTATAAACGAGCATCCTGCAGTGGCTGAGTCTGCGATTGTAGGCTTCCCTCATGATATAAAAGGAAATGCCCTTTATGGATTTGTTATTCTAAAAGAAACAGGGGAATATCGCGATAGAGAAAATCTAAGCAAGGAAATCAATCAACAAGTTTCTAATCAAATTGGGCCTATCGCCAAGCTGGATAAGATTCAATTTGTATCTGGTTTGCCTAAAACACGTTCCGGTAAAATTATGCGTAGAATATTGCGCAAAATTGCCGAAGGCGACTATTCGAATTTTGGCGATACCTCCACTTTATTGAATCCAGAAATTGTGGAAGAAATAAAAAACGGTAAAATATAATTCTTAGTTTTTTAATTTGTAGTTGAGAACTGCTTCATTTATGGAGCAGTTTTTTTGCATAAAAAAAGCTGCCTTTTGAGGGACAGCTTTTTCAGAAATCAAACCAAACATTATTCCTTTATAAATTTCATCACTTCAACTTCATTGTTTTCATTCCATGCTTTCACTATGTAAAGTCCTTTACTCAAATCGCTGATCGCAAACGGAGTGTCTTTAGAATGAATAGCATCGAAGCTTTTTACCAACTGTCCACTAATAGAATAAACTTGGACTTTAGTCGTATTTGTATTTAAAGTAAAATAACTCGACGCAGGATTTGGATACAAATGAACGGTATTGGTTTTTTCATAATTAGCAATCGCTAAGTTTGCCACTTTATTACCGTAAATTCTAAAATCACCAGCTGGAATTGCAATCGCAGCACTAACATCCGTAACAGTAATCTCAGAATTATCCATCAAATTATACCAAGTTCCAGTATATGGAAAACCGGTAGGAACATTTTGCGTAGATAAATCAAAATTAGCCAGTACCAACACATCTTTAAGTTGTGAAGAAGAGGATGCGTTCGTTAATTTAATAGTTGGAGTTAACGAAGAGCTACTTATTGTTGCCGTTCCTGAAAATACAGGTTCCGCAATTTTCATCGTAATCATTTTTGCCCAATCTGTATAAATTTTATTTCTATTCGCATCGCCTAACCAATTATTTGTCCATTGTGGTTGTGGTTTGGTATCTAATTTACAATCCCCTGAAATAGCATCTGAAGAAGTATTTACACTGCCATCATTACAACTAAAAATAGAAGTTTCCCAACCTAATTCACCAAAATGCCAAATCATTTTTGGGCCAGGCACCAGTAAGGTAACTGCTCCCAAAGCCGACATTCTAGAAAGCGCAGTTGCGGGTGTTTTAACATTATACCCATTCAAATTAGCACCATATTGTATATTTTTATACATCAAACGTTCTTCGTCATGACTTTCAGCATAGCCCATCACACGATTTGCAGTAAAGCCCGCGTGATTAAAAGCATACATTCTAGAAATATCATTTTGTGAATTATACCCCATAGTCAATTGATTGTAAGGATCGGTCATTTTTCCCCACATCATTACTCCCTTGCTTGGTGTTTCAGTTACTCTATAATTTGCCCATTCTTTTTCTTCGGTGTCACTACCCAAGTGTTCAAAAATAGTATAATGCGAAGGATCCAAACTCCAAGAATAATCAGCATAATCTTTTAGAATCGCAACTCGGTCTGCTTGATAAGAATAAGTACAAGACTCATCACTGGCAGTACAATTTTGTGTAAAACCTTTGGTCAAATCCCAACGGAAACCGTCAATTTTATATTCTTGAACCCATTGTTTAATAACTCTTTTTACGTAGTTTTTTGTCAAATCAGAAGCATGATTAAAATCTTCCCCTACACTGTATGTATGTTTTGCGACCGTATTAAAATACGGATTTTCAGTAGATGGCGAACCCCATCCGTCTCCGTCAGGATCGTTCATCCACATTCTAACCATTGGATTTCGTCCAAATGCATGATTTAAAGCTACATCAAGAATAACGGCAATTCCATTTTGATGACATACATCTATCAATTCCTTTAGCTTGCTTGAAGTACCGTAAAACTTGTCCAAAGCCATATGAAAAGAAGTATTATAACCCCAACTTTCATTTCCTTCAAATTCCATTACCGGCAATAATTCAATGGCGTTTATTTTTAAATTTTTGAAATAGTCCATTTTGTCAATGACGCTTTGGTAGGTTCTTCCTGCATTGAAATCTCTTACCAATAATTCATAAACCACTAATTTCTCCTTTTCCGGTTTTACAAAATTAGTTGTTGAAGTACTCCATGCGTAAGGCGATTGCCCAGTTTGCAATACTGTAACTTCTCTTTCCTGTCCCACTGGATAAGCGGGAAGATTAGGATAACTTGCCGCTGGAATACCAGCATCATCAAAAGGCGATAAAACCAGAGTCGAATAAGGATCAGCTGTTTTTACCAAAGATGGTGTCCCTGAAATAGGCGTAGCATCTACCACCCAATATTGATAACTATAGTTGGCTCCTGAGACTAAACCTGAAAGTTCCAACCAGAATTTACCCGTGGCTGGATCTTTTTTCATGGCATAGTTCCCATCTGGTTGCCAATTATTAAAACTTCCTGCAATGTAAACAAAGTCTTTCAACGGTGCGTCTAGAACTAAAGTTGCTTTTGTTGCATCGGTGGCATTGTAATTTATTCCATCCAATAATCCAGAAGGCATTGCCGCCGAAACCGTTACCGGATCAACAATTGCAGTAAACTTTTTAACTATGGTTGTAGTTCCTTGGGTAACTTCCAATTCGTAGTTTTGATTCCCTGAAATAGCGGTGTGATTAAACGAATAATTGGCAGTAGCACCATTACTATTAATGCTAGTACCATTTGATTTTAAGTTATAACTAGCATTCCCACCGGTATTATTTGCAGCAATATTCAAACTTCCTCCAGAGGCAATTATTGTTGAACTATTTTGTAATGGAGCAGTTAGAGATACTTGAAAAGTACCTACTTCCGCCAGAATATCTTGCGATTTTTTATCTCCCGTTCCGTCCTTAGCTTTTATCAAAAAACCTATTTTTCCTATTCCGGTTGTATTGTAGTACGTTGTAGGAGTAATGGTTTTAGTATAGGTATTTGGTCCTATATTATAAGTAAATCTGCTTGCTTCATCAGATGCATTCCAAGAACCATTAAGTGGAGTTCCTTTTTGAGTAGTATCATTGGTATCAAAAGCCCAAGCCCAAAGGTACAAAGCATTTCCAGTTACTCCCCAAGCGGCTTCATCTATACTGTTCCCATTGATGGTAATAGTTATGGATGTTGTTTCTTCGAAAGTAGCTGGATTAATACTATAAGTAACCGTTTGCTGTTGAGCAGAAACCGCTAATGAAAAGAAAAACAGAATTAAAAATATAATTTTTTTCATAATATATATTTATTAAATTATAAAAAAGGGCTACCGATAAGATAGCCCTTTTTAGATATTATAACATATTAATTTTTTGTAAGCGAGTATTTGTAATTTCTTGGAGAGCTTAAATCCAAAGTAATTGTGTAATTTCCAGCAGAAGGAACTTTTATGTTATCTCCACCATATTCCATTGTACCATTTGCACCGGTATCACCAAGATTTAAATCCCAAGCGTCATTTGCTCTAAATTTCATTTCTTTTTGAGTAAGATTTGCTGTTATAGTCCATACTTTAGTAACTTTATTGTAAGTCATTGCAGAACTAGCATCCCAACCTTTAGGAGTACCATCACCAATAATTCCCCATGCAGTTGCAGTAGCTTTGTAAGTCAATTTTTCAGTGTCAACAACAATTTGATAATAACCTGCAGCAGGGATTTTAAGATTTGCTCCTTTAGGATCTAATGTTCCAGCAGCAGCTCCAGCACCATATTCGCCTTTCCACTCTGGGAAACTTGTAAATTTATATTCAGCGTTAGCATCATTAAAATTAACAAAACCTTCAAAATCAACTTTACCATATGCAGAAGCAGAAAGCTGTGGAGATGTAGCAGGATCCCAATCATTTGGATATCCAGATGCTTTTGCATAACCACCAGGAACCCATAATTTAGGATTTTCAGTTGTGTAAGGAGTAATTACGATTCCAACTACGTTAGAAATCATAACTACAGTTCCAACAGTTGCTTTAACTCTAACTTCAAATTCAGCTGGAGCAAAAGGAGTACTTTTTAATGCTAATGCAGCACCATTCATAATTTCAACAGAAACTGACGCTTGGTTTTCAGATTTTCTGGATGCTAATTCTTTTGGTGTTTTAAAAGCGTTTCCTTTTTTATCGATTTCAACTGTGTAAACAACCTCAACACTACCACCAAAGTTAGCAGATTTCCATGTAAAACGTTCTGCTTGTGCAGTTGCATTTGCAGGCAATAGAACATAAGCAGCACCAGAAGTTGGAGCTGTTAATACCGGAGAGTCAACTCCTGCGATAACGGGTCTGTCTTGAACATCTTGTACGGTACAAGAGAAAGCAACTACTGCAAATAAAGCAATTATTGATTTAGTTATATTTTTCATTTTTTATATATTTTTAAAATTATTAATATCCAGGGTTTTGTTGTAATTTACTATTTGAAGATAAAGCGGTCGCAGGAATTGGGAATAAATCTCTGTAAGATTGTGTTGGAGATCCTCCAGCAACATTTCCTTTCCAAGGCCATAAATAACTACCTCCAGAAAACTTACCAAAACGAATTAAATCCGTTCTTCTATGTCCTTCCCAGTGTAATTCTCTAGCTCTTTCGTCAAGAATAAAATCTAAGTTTAAATCTCCTTGAGTCACTGCTGTTCCTTTAGCTCTTGTTCTTAAAGCATTAACATAATCAGTTGCTGTAGTCATACTACCACCTGCACCTCTTACTGCACATTCAGCATACATTAAATAAGCATCTGCTAAACGGAACATAGGAAAATCAGCATCAGAGAAATTACCTGCTTTATCTGAACCTTGTTTACCATTCACATCTACATTTCTAAACTTTTGAATTGCATAACCATCGGTGAAATTACCAACGTTTTTGATTTCTTTAGTTTGTCCGTCAGTATAGAATTGTCCACGTGTATCAGTAGTGTTTGCAGAAAATTTATCTACAAATGCTGAAGTAGTTCTAATACCACCCCAACCACCGTTGATTCCGAATGAAGCTGCATTCATAGTACCACCAACTGGTGCGTGAGTCAAGAAAGTAGTTCCACCATACGTTTGAGTGCGAAGACCATCAAATGCTATAGCAAAAATAAATTCGTTTTGAGCTCCATTTTTATCATTATCAGCTAAAAACAATTGATTGTAATTTGTATGCAATTTATAAGCGGAACCTGTAATTTTTGTAATTAAAGGAACTGCTGCTGCATAGCGATCCGTACCTGTATATACTTTTGCATTCATATACAATTTAGCTTGCAACATCCAAGCTGCTGCTTGATCTACTCTGTAAGCTTCATTTGATTTTGCTCCTTTTAATAACGGCGTAACTGCTGTTAATTCATCGTCAACAAATTTGTATAATTCTGCTCTTGTAGCATATTCCGGGTAAAAGAATGTACTTGGAGAATTTTCAGTTACTAAAGAACCACCACCAAACATATCGATTAAATGCCAGTACGTCAAAGCTCTCAAGAAACGAGCTTCTGCTCTGTAAGTTGCGATTTCTGCTTTCAAAGTAGCATCTACTCCTCTGGCTGCTAATTTCTCGTCAGTAGTTTGTCTCAAAAACTCATTACAGTTTACGATTTGGAAAGAGTAACGTGCAAAAACAGCAGTTACAAAACGGTCCAAAGAAGTCCATGTTTGTGAATGAAGATCTTTTATAGTCCCGTCATTCCAAGCAATAATTGCCTCATCAGTAGTTAATTCCTGTAATAACCAATATCCTCTCACATATTGACTTTCTCCCTCATCGATTCCAGAAATATCAGGTGATCCCGAAGGACCTGACTGTCCTGAAGTAGCAAACCCTGCATACAATTTCGCTAGATTTTGTTTGTAAGATGCTGCATCCGTGAAAAATTGATCCCCAGGAACTGCATTAGTGCTCTCTGGCGCTTGGTTTAAATCATTAGTACACGATGGGAATAACATTACCATCAGTAACAATGAAATACCCAATAATTTTATTTGTGTCTTTTTCATTTTTCTTTTTGTTTGTATTAGAAATTAACGTTTAAACCTAACGTGAAAGTAATTGGTCTAGGATATAAAGTGTTATCAATACCTCCAGAAATTTCTGGATCTAATCCGCTATAATCAGTAATCAATAAAACGTTTTGAGCCGACAACGTTAATTTAACTAATGAAGTTGAATTTGGTTTTTGATTGAAAGTATATCCAACACTTACATTATCTAATCTGATAAAAGAAGCGTCTTGGACATAATAATCAGAATGCAATTGAAAATCAGTTTGCTTAGTAAATCCTGATTCTAATAAATTAGCAACACCATTAGACAAATCTGTTTGTCTTAACAATACATTATTACTCGTTCCAAAATTAGAGTTCACATTATTGTACATGTAATTACCCCAAGATCCTCTCCAGTTCATTCCAAAGTCAAAGTTTTTGTAGGTTACGCTTGTATTGAAACCGTAGAAAACATCAGCTGCTGGTTTATGAAAACGGTATTTATCTTGTTCTGTAATAATTCCATCTTTATTTCTGTCAACAAATACACCGTCAAGTGGTTTCCCGTCTGCTCCATAAGCTTGTTCATATACAAAGAATGAACTTGGTGCATATCCTACTTGGTGATTTTGAATCGTATTTCCTGTTCCTCCAGCAATTCCACCTACATTAATACCAGGAGTATTAGGTTGTGTTGTAGTTAACTTAGTGATTTTAGAATCTTGAAAAGTAACATTTCCACCAATTCTCCATTCTAAATCTTGAGTACGAACTGGAATAACTTCCGCTAACAATTCAATACCTTTATTCTCGATTGTTCCTACGTTATAATTATCATAGTTTGAAAAACCAAAGAAAGATGGGTTTTGAGTATATAACAATAAATCTTTAGTCGTTCTTCTATACAAATCAACACTTCCTGTCAATCTGTTGTTAAACAAACCATAATCAAGACCTGCATTAACAGTAGTTGTTTGTTCCCATTTCAAATTACTGTTATACGGTTGTGGTCTAAAAGTAGAATAGAATGTATTACCAAATTGGTATTGCGCTGTACTATTAGAAATTAAATACAACGGAATTGAAGGATAACTTATTCCAATGTCTTGTTGTCCTGTAATACCCCATCCACCTCTAAGTTTCAACGTAGAAATACTAGTTACATCTTTCAAGAAGCTTTCTTCATTCAATTTCCAAGCTACTGCCACTGCAGGGAAATTTGCCCAACGGTTTGATTCAGTAAATCTTGAAGTTCCATCACGTCTATAAGATGCAGTTATTAAATATTTATCTGCAATAGTAATATTAGTTCTGGCAAAGAAAGATTGTAAGTTCACACGAGAAGGTACTGGAACACCAGGAACTGTAACGTTATTTTCAAAGTTATAAGAAGATCCATCATTTGAATCTCTAAAATCTTGGTAAGAATATCCACCAGTAACGTCGAATTGAGTATTAATAGATGCTACTTTCTTGTTGTAGTTTAAAAACAAATCCATTAATTTATTATTTCTTAAACCTGTATTTTCATAGGTATTATTGTGTCCTGAACCTTGAAGACCATTAAGAAAATTAGCTGACGTTCCACCATAAGATCTTCCACTCAATTGATCGTAACCAAAGTTAGCTACAGCTTTCAATTCTGGCAAGAAATGCATTTTATATTCGGTTTGGATATTTCCAATGCTTCTGTATGAAGTACCGAAGTTATCAAACTGCTCAATTAAAGAAAGAGGATTTTTTCCTGCTAATTGATTAATTTCTTTAGGCGAAGTGTACCATTGGAAAAAAGTTCCATCAGCATTTCTAACTGATTGTGAAGGATCAAAACTAATCGCTGCACCAACTGCTCCTCTATTACTGTAATTGTTTTTGATCAAAGAGGTATTGTTGTTCAATTCAATTTTTAAATGTTTGTCCAAGAAATTTCCAGTAACACTAGCTCCAAGAGTAGTTCTTTGCATGTTATCTCTTTTCAAGATACCATTCAAATTAGCATAACCAACAGAAGCTCTGTAAACCACATTATCCGTTCCACCGCTTAATGCAATGTTATGATCTGTACCAATAGCAGTTCTGTAAATTTCATTTTGCCAATTAGTATCCGAAGTACCAAGTAATTTTACTTGAGCTGGAGTTCCATTAGCAGTTACAAAATCTTTAAATTGAGTTGACGACAAAGCATCTACTTTATTAGTAGCTTCTGAAACTTGAAGATTTCCACTATAACTAACTTGCATATCTCCTGCTTTACCTTTTTTGGTCGTAATAATTATTACACCATTCGAAGCACGAGAACCGTAAATAGCTGTTGCTGAAGCATCTTTTAATACTGTAATAGATTCAATGTTGTTTTGATTGATAGTAGTCAATGGATTTCTTCCTCCGTTAATACCACCAGCCGCAACCGGAACACCATCTATAACATATAAAGGATCATTGTTTGCAGATAATGAAGATCCACTTCTAATTCTAATAGTAGCCCCTTCACCTGGAGAACCTCCTCCATTTATGATTTGCAAACCAGCCACTTTACCTTGAATCATTTGATCCGCGGAAGTTACAGGTCCTTTATTAAAATCTTTTGCTGTTAACACAGTTACCGCACCTGTAGCGTCTTTTTTCTTAACAGTTCCGTAACCTACTTGTATAACTACCTCTTTTAATTGATTTTCATCTTCTGATAAGGAAACAGTTATTGATTTTTGAGAATCATAATTAACGACAGAAGCCTTATAGCCAATGAAAGAAAATACGATTTTGTCACCTTTCTTAACATTTGATAATTGAAACTTTCCGTCAAAATCTGTAGAAGCACCATTTTTGGCACCTTGAACATTTACATTTACTCCTGGAATTGGTTGTCCTGATGCAATATCAAGAACAGTCCCATTTATAGTATTCTGAGCCAGAATACTAAAAGGTAGTAGCAGTAATAAAAATAACAACTTTTTATAAATTGTTTTCATACTTTTTGTTTAAATTAATTTGAATTTGGGTTGTGTTTTTAACTTTTATTTTTACTTCGAATGTTAAATTTATGTAAATTTTGTCTCGCTCGACAAAGACCCTTTTTATTTGGTTTACGAAAACGTGATAGTGTTGAAAACTTTCTTTATTATCCAATTATTTAAGGGTTAAATTGCCATTAATAAAAACAAACCATATCTTTATTACGAAAATAAAAATTATCAATTTTACAATTATGAAAAGGAAGGTAACGCTTAAACAAATTGCAAAAGAACTCGATGTTTCAATCTCAACGGTTTCAAAATCTTTAAGAAACAGTTTGGAAATTGGAGAAGATACCCGCTTAAAAGTGCAAGCTTTCGCCAAATTTTATAACTATAAACCCAACAATATCGCCCTAAGTTTAAAGAATAGAAAAACAAAAACTATAGGAATCATCATACCGGAAATTGTTCATCATTTTTTCTCCACTGTTATTAATGGAATCGAACAAGTCGCAAACGAAAACGGATACAGCGTAATCATCTGTCTGTCAGACGATTCTTTTGATAAAGAAGTTCTTAATATGGAATTGCTAGCTAATGGAAGCATCGACGGATTCATTATGTCACTTTCTAAAGAAACCCAATTCAAAGGTGATTTCCATCATATTACTGAAGTGATTGATCAAGGAATGCCAGTCGTTATGTTTGACAGAGTGACTAACGAAGTTTTTTGCGATAAAGTCATCATCGACGACAAACTTTCTGCTTATGAAGCAGTTCAAAGTTTAATTGATAAAGGGAGAAAGAAAATCGCTTTGGTGACCACCGTGGATTACGTAAGTGTAGGTAAACTGCGCACCGATGGATACATAAAGGCATTATTGGACAACGACATTCCTTTTGATGAAAATCTAATTATCAAAATAGAGAATGTGGACAATTGTGAAATCACCATTGGAAAACTTCTTGAAGACAAAGCCATTGATGCTGTTTTTGCCGTTAATGAACTTTTTGCCGTGACCTGTATTAAAACCGCCAACAAAATAGGTCTGAATGTCCCTAAAGACCTAGCGGTAATCGCTTTCACCGATGGAATTATTTCAAAATACTCTACTCCTACTATTACAACCGTGAGTCAAAACGGTATAAAAATGGGAAATAAGGCCGCAAAAATGCTGATTGAAAGATTAGAATCAGAACATGAAGAAGACGAAGAATACGTAGAAAATTATAAAACAGAAGTAATTGAAACTCATTTAATAGAAAGAGAATCTACAAATTAGAATTTATCAGTTTTCAGTCGCTTTCTGAAAACTGTGACTGAAAACTGCGACTGCTTTTTAAAACAAACAGCAGACATTCCGTATAATATTCATTACTACAACCTTGTAGTTGATAATCTTTCATTTTATTTTTTTCTAAAAAACAAAAGTTTAAAATATATTTTTATATTTACCCTTCAAAACTTTTACTTTTACTTCGAAAATAAGTTCAGTTTTGATAAGCATAGCGCTTATCGTATTAATTTTTTAAATTACGATAATGGAAAAGCGTAAATTAAGTTTCTGGCAAATTTGGAACATGAGTTTCGGATTTCTGGGAATTCAAATGGGTTTTGCCTTGCAAAATTCGAATGTCAGCAGAATATTTCAAACTTTAGGTGCAAATATTGACGACATCCCAATTTTATGGGTTGCTGCTCCTTTGACCGGATTAATTATTCAACCAATTATCGGCTATTTTTCAGATAGAACTTGGACCAAATTAGGACGAAGAAAACCTTATTTTTTAGCAGGTGCGATTTTAGCGTCGGCGGCTTTATTTATAATGCCAAATTCACCTGTGCTATGGTTTGCCGCAGGAATGCTTTGGATCATGGATGCTTCCATCAACGTTTCGATGGAGCCTTTTCGTGCTTTTGTTGGAGATAACCTTCCGGAAAAACAACGCACCATGGGATTTGCTATGCAAAGCTTTTTCATTGGTATTGGCGCTTACTTTGCTTCAAAACTGCCTTTGATATTTACGCATTTAGGCGTTCAAAACACAGCTCCTCTTGGTATCATTCCAGATTCAGTGAAATATTCCTTCTACTTTGGTGGAATTGTATTTATCCTAACTGTGCTATGGACCGTTATCACTTCTAAAGAATATTCTCCGGAAGAATTAGCCGCTTTTGAGAAACACAAAGAAGCGACTTTTATTAAAGAAGAACATTCCGCTGAGTGGTTTGCATCAAATGGAAAATCACATTTAACAAAAGGAATCTTGTTTCTACTTGTAAGTGTTCTATTTTCCTTTGTCATCTATCATTTTGATTTAAAGAAAGATTTATACGTTTTATCACTGGGACTTATAGGTTTGGGAGGATTAGCGATGTTAGTTTCCGGATTAATGCAGAAAGCAAACAATACCGAAAATGGATTTGTAACCATTATGAATGATTTTCAGTTTATGCCAAAAATCATGAAACAATTGGCTTGGGTTCAATTCTTCTCTTGGTTTGCCCTTTTCTCCATGTGGATTTACACTACTCTGGCGGTGACACAACATATTTATGGCACTACAGACACGACTTCTGACGCTTACAATACGGGTGCTAATCAAGTAGGCGAAATGTTTGCCAACTATAATTTAATTGCTGCGATTGCCGCTTTTTTATTGCCATTATTAGCTAAATATACGAGTACAAAATTCACTCATTTTGTTGCGCTAGTTTGTGGTGGCCTTGGTCTGATATCGATTTATTTCATAAAAGAACCAACCGCTTTTACAATGGAATGGCTGCCTATGATTGGTGTTGGAATTGCTTGGGCAAGTATTTTGTCTATTCCTTACGCCATGTTATCAGGTTCTTTGCCTTCTAACAAAATGGGATATTACATGGGAGTTTTCAACTTCTTTATCGTAATTCCTCAATTAGTTGCTGCTTCAATTTTAGGATTTTTAGTTTCTAAATTTTTTAACAGCGAACCTATTTATGCGCTTTTGATTGGTGGAGCATCGATGATTCTTGCCGGAATTATTTCGCTTACCATAAATGACAAATCCAAAATTATAATAAATGAATAAGAAAGCATTCATATTCGACTTAGACGGCGTAATAGTTGACACCGCTAAATACCATTATTTAGCCTGGAAAAAAATTGCAGACCAGTTAGGTATCGAATTTACATTAGAACACAACGAACTATTAAAAGGAGTTAGCCGCGTGCGATCTCTGGATATAATTTTAGAATTAGGCAAAATTGAGGCTTCGCAAGAAGATAAAGACAAATGGTTGATTCAAAAAAACGAGGATTATCTAACCTATTTGGTAGATATGGATGAAAGTGAAATCCTTCCAGGTGTTTTTACCATTTTAAAATTTTTAAAAGAAAAAAACCAACCGATCGCTTTAGGTTCGGCCAGTAAAAATGCGAGACCTATTCTGGAAAAAACAGGTATTCTATCCTATTTTGATGCCATTGTGGATGGAAATGATGTTTCCAATGCAAAACCAGATCCGGAAGTTTTTCTAATTGCTGCTAAATTATTGGATACAAAACCGGAGAATGCAATCGTTTTTGAAGATTCTGTAGCAGGTGTTCAAGCTGCTAATATTGGAAAAATGACCAGTATCGGAATTGGCGAAGAATCCGTTTTACATGAAGCAAAATACATTTTTAAAGACTTCACTCATATTGATACAAGCTTTATAGAGTCTTTAATAAAGTAGAAAAAGAGATACTTTTCAAAATTTAGAATTAAAAAATAAAATTTAGAATTCTTAAAGTTTTTGGGGCAACTTGAAACTTTAAACTTTAAACAGAAAGAAAAAAATGAACCAAGATTACATAAAACCCGATAATTGGTCGATCATTGAAGAAGGATTTGATGTAGAGAGCGTAAAATCATCTGAGAGTCTTTTCAGCATTGGTAACGGAGCGATGGGACAACGTGCAAATTTTGAAGAAAATTACACGGGTGAAACATTTCAAGGAAGTTATATTGCCGGAATATATTATCCTGACAAAACTAAAGTGGGCTGGTGGAAAAATGGATATCCGGAATATTTTGCCAAAGTTTTGAATGCTCCAAATTGGATTGGAATTGACATCGAAATCAACGGAGAAAATCTTGATTTGAATACATCCTCGGAAGTTAAAAACTTTCGTCGTGAATTGAACATGAAAGAAGGCTGGTATCATCGCTCTTTTGAGGCAACTCTAAAAAACGGAACGGAGATTTCAGTAAATATCCGTCGTTTCCTTTCTATCGTTTTAGATGAAGTTGGAATCATTAATTATGAAATCACTCCTTTGAACAAGGATGCTAAAATAATTTACAAACCGTATATTGATGCAGGTGTAACCAATGAAGATGCGAACTGGGAAGAAAAATTCTGGGAACCATTGGAGGTGAAAAAATCAGAAAACGAAGCTTTTGTAACTGCGCAAACATTCAAAACGCATTTCAAAGTAACGACTTTTATGCAAAATAGCATTTTGACTAATGGCGAAAAAACAGCTATTTTCCCTTCAAACGTTGAGGCTGTTAAGGACAAGATTCAATTTAGATATGAAGTGAATGTGGCTCAAGGCCAAAAATCAACTATCCAAAAAATTGGTGGTTACACGGTTTCTTTGAATCATGAAAATACTAGTACTGCCGCAGAAAAAGTTATCCAAACTGCACTTGCAAAAGGATATGACCAAATGCTGCAAGATCAAATCGATGCGTGGGCAAAAATTTGGGAAATGTCAGATATCACGATTGATGGAGATGTAAAAGCACAACAAGGAATTCGCTTCAATATTTTTCAGTTGAACCAAACCTATTTAGGAAAAGACAGTCGATTAAATATTGGACCAAAAGGATTCACCGGAGAAAAATATGGCGGATCGACTTATTGGGATACCGAAGCGTATTGTATTCCGTTTTATATGGCTACGAAAGACCAGCAAGTTGCCCGAAACTTATTGACGTATCGATACAATCAATTGGACAAAGCCATTGAAAATGCTGCCAAATTAGGGTTTACTAATGGAGCGGCTTTGTATCCAATGGTGACCATGAATGGAGAAGAATGCCATAATGAATGGGAAATTACTTTTGAAGAAATTCATAGAAATGGAGCCATTGCTTTTGCCATTTTCAACTATTATAGATTTACCGGAGATTACAGTTATATTCCTGAAAAAGGATTGGAAGTATTAATCGGTATAGCTCGTTTCTGGCATCAAAGAGCTAATTTTTCAACAAACCTTGATAAATATGTTATCCTTGGCGTTACGGGACCAAACGAATACGAAAACAACGTAAACAATAATTTCTACACCAATTATATTGCCAAATGGTGTTTGGATTATACGTTTGAACAAATTCAAAAAGTGTCATTAGAATATCCTTCAGACCATAAAAGAATTACCGAAAAAGTAAAAATTTCGGATGCGGAACTGCAATCTTGGAAAAAAGTGGCTGACAATATGTACTTCCCTTATTCGGAAGAACATCAAGTTTACTTACAACAAGACGGATTCTTGGATAAAGAACTAGTCAAAGTTGCGGATTTGGATAAAAGCCAAAGACCAATTAACCAAAAATGGTCTTGGGACAGAATTTTGCGCTCTCCTTATATCAAACAAGCAGACGTTTTACAGTGTTTTTATTTCTTTGAAGAACATTTCTCAAAAGAAGAATTACAACGAAATTTCGAATTTTACGAGGCGTTTACCGTTCATGAAAGTTCGCTTTCGCCTTGCGTACATTCCATTCAAGCGGCAGTTTTAGATAAAATGGATATGGCTTATACCTTCTATTTGAGAACGTCACGTTTAGACTTAGATGATTATAATAAAGAAGTAGAAGAAGGTTGTCATATAACCTCCATGGCTGGGACTTGGATGAGTATTGTAGAAGGTTTTGGCGGAATGAGAGTTAAAGAAGATAAACTTCATTTTTCTCCAAAAATTCCAAAAGAATGGACTGCTTATTCGTTTAAAATAAATTTCAGAAATCAAATTTTGAAAGTAGACATTAACCACAACGAAACTTCATTTTCGATTGACGGGCAAACTGATTTATCAATTGTAGTTAATGGCAAAACCGTATTGGTTTGTGCTAATAAATCGGTTACCGTATAAACAACTTAATTGTTAGAACTTGTAGTTAATTCTATCACTTAAAAAAAGCCCTATGGCTAACCAGCAATCCCAATAATTATTGGGATTGTTTACTTAAAATAGGGTGTCAAAACAAAAAAAGCATCCATTTGATTGAAGTTGGCGAAAAAATTTAATACACTAAAATAGATTTCATAATGAATAAAATCATTCCTTTATCGTTCCAAAATAAGAGCTTCTTAAAAAAAATAACCTTATTCCTTTTTTTTATGTCTTTAACCTTAAACGCTCAAATCGACAAAGTGGAACCGCCTTTTTGGTATGCAGGAATGCAAAATCCAGAACTGCAAATCATGTTTTATGGTAAAAATATAGCGCAATATCAAGTTACAGTTTCTAATTCAATTATTATTACCAACGTTACAAGAACCGAAAATCCCAACTATCTTTTTGTTACCATTAACACCAAAAAAGTTCCCGCTTCAGATTTAGTTTTCACATTTAAAAACAACAACAAAGAAAGTTTTACACAAAAATATTCTTTGAAGAAAAGAAGAGAAAATTCGGCTCAACGCAAAAGCTTTGACTCGTCAGACATGATGTACTTACTGATGCCGGATCGATTTGCCAACGGAAATAGGAATAACGACTCGGAAGAAGCGACCAAAGAAAAACACAACAGAGAATTACCAGGCGGAAGACATGGCGGTGATATTGAAGGAATCATAAAAAACTTGGATTACATTTCGGCATTAGGCGCAACCACTATATGGAGCACGCCCCTTTGCGAAGATAATGATGCCGCATTTTCGTATCACACGTATGGCCAATCTGATGTGTATAAAATTGATCCCCGTTACGGAACTAATGACGATTATGTACGACTAGCTTCTGAAATGCATAAAAAAAACATGAAATTGGTAATGGATTATGTAGTCAATCACTGGGGAATCGAACATTGGATGATGAAAGATTTACCTACGAAAGGATGGATTAACCAATTTGAAAACTACACCCAAACCAATCATAAAAGAACGGTTATCCACGATACCAATGCTTCAAAAATTGACACAGAAATTTGTTTAAACGGATGGTTTGCAACATCAATGCCGGATTTAAATTTAGCGAATCCTTTAACTTTAAAATACCTGATTCAAAATGCGATTTGGTGGATTGAATATGCAGATTTGGATGGATTCAGAGTCGACACTTATAATTATTCTGATCCAAAAGGAATTGCAAAATGGACAAAATCCATAACCGATGAATACCAAAATTTTAATATTGTTGGGGAAGTTTGGATGCAAAGTCAGGCGCAAATGGCGTATTGGCAAAAAGACAGTAAAATAAGCCAAATTCAAAATTACAATTCCTATTTGCCAAGTGTCATGGATTTTACTTTATACGAGGCAACGACAAAAGTTTTCAACGAAGATGACGGTTCTTGGGACAAAGGAATGATAAAATTGTATGACAATTTCACCAATGATTTTCTATATCCAAATAGCAATAATCTGTTGGTTTTTGTCGAAAACCACGATACCAATCGATTCAATCAGACCTATGGAAACGACATCAGAAAATACAAAATGGCAATGACTTTGTTGGCAACCATTCGAGGCATTCCACAACTATATTACGGAAGCGAAATAGGCATGATTGGCGATAAAAACAAAGGTGATGCAGATATTCGCCAAGACTTTCCAGGCGGTTGGGAAGGGGATGAAAACAATGCATTTATCAAAGAAGGAAGAACTCCGGGGCAAAGTGAATATTTTGATTTCACTTCGAAATTATTCAATTGGAGAAAAACCAAACCAGCGATTCATTTTGGAAAGATGACCCATTACATTCCGGAGAACAATGTCTATACCTATTTTAGATACAACTCCAATGAAACGGTTATGGTTTTAATAAACAACAGTAAGGAAACCCATAAAATAAACACACATCGTTTTAAAGAAAATATCAAAAATTTTAAAACCGGAAAGGATGTAATTTCGGAATTAACATTTGATGTTACCAACGAAATTACCCTTGAACCAAAATCAGTTTTAATTTTAGAGTTGAAATAAAAAAATATAAAATGAAAAAATATTCAATCCCGTTTTTACTGGCAGCAATGGCAATTTTCACGAGTTGTACCAGTACAAAAACTATGACAGAAAGCAACAAAAATACTAGCAAAACTCCCTTTGTGTGGGAAGGTGCAAACGTATACTTTTTAATGACAGACCGTTTTAACAACGGAGATACATCAAATGATCTTACATTAAACCGAACAAAAAAAACAGGAAAACTACGTGGTTTTGAAGGGGGTGATATCAAAGGAATTGCTAAAAAAATAGACGAAGGTTACTTTGATAAATTGGGAATAAATGCGATTTGGTTTACACCAATAGTCGAACAAATTCACGATGGTGTCGATGAAGGAACGGGCTTGAGTTATGGCTTTCATGGGTATTGGGCCAGAGATTGGACGAACTTAGATCCTAACTTTGGAACAAAAGAAGACTTAAAAGCATTAGTGGAAAAAGCACATGCCCATGGAATTAGAATAATCCTTGACGGCGTAATAAATCATACTGGACCGGTAACCGCTGAAGATACGGTTTGGCCGAATGACTGGGTAAGAACAGGACCAAACTGTGATTATAAGAATTATAAAAACACCACTTCATGCACATTAGTAGCCAATCTTCCGGATGTAAAAACGGAAAGTATGGAAAATGTAGCGCTACCTCCTTTTTTAATCGAAAAATGGAAAAAAGAAGGACGTTACGAACAAGAAACTAAAGAACTAAGCGCGTTTTTTGCCCGTACTGGTTATCCAAGGGCACCCAAATATTACATCATCAAATGGTTGACAGATTATATTGCCGATTATGGAATTGACGGTTACCGAGGCGATACCGTGAAACACACGGACGAAACCGTTTGGGCCGATTTCAAGACTCAATGTAATTATGCTTTCACAAATTGGAAGAAAAACAATCCGACAAAAGTGTTAGATAATAATGCTTTTTACACGATTGCCGAAGTGTACAATTATGGTGTCAGTGGCGGACAAAATTTTGATTTTGGAGATAAAAAAGTCAATTATTATCAAAATGGTTTCAATAACATGATCAATTTTGAATTCAAATGGGATGCTCAAAAAGACTATGAATTTATATTTTCCAAATATTCCAATATTTTAAATGGTGAATTGAAAGGATATAGCGTTTTAAATTATTTATCCTCTCATGATGACGGTGGACCTTTTGATGCCAAACGTACCAAAAGCAAAGAAGCGGGAACAAAATTATTACTTTCACCCGGATTATCTCAGGTGTATTATGGTGATGAAAGCGCGCGTTCTTTAGTAGTTGAAGGTACTCAAGGCGATGCCGCTTTGCGTTCGTTCATGAATTGGGACGAAATTAAATCAAATCCTGAAACACAAAAAACACTTTTGCATTGGCAAAAATTAGGACAATTCAGAAAAAATCATCCCGCCATTGGAGCAGGAATTCACAAGGAAATTTCGGCTCAACCGTATACTTTTTACAGAACTTTTTCGAAAGGAGATTATTCAGATGCAGTGGTGGTAGGATTGGATTTAGCGATTGGTCAAAAAATAATTGCTGTTGGATCTATTTTCATAGATGGAACAAAAGTAAAAGATGCCTATTCCGGAAAAGAAACTACGGTTTTGAATGGGAAAGCGAGTATCGATTCTGAATTTGATATTGTTTTATTAGAATTGAAAAAATAATTTTATCCCGTCGGATATAATTAATAAAAAATTCAATCTAATAAATAAAAAATTGAACCACATAGAAACATAGAAGAAAGAGTGTTATAGCCCAATTCTTGGATTCACATAGTATGGTTTTCTCTAAAAAAGTGAAATACCTTTCAAAATATCAAAATCTATGTTTCTATGTGGTTAAAAATTAAACAAATTGAATTATACCAAACAGATTAATTTTAAAAATAATTTTATCCAAACGTCTTTAGAAATAAAGGCGTTTTTTTTATGTTTACCTTTACCAAAAATAAATAGCAATGCTCAAAATCGGACATCGTGGCGCAAAAGGATATGAACCGGAGAACACCTTACTTTCTTTCCAAAAAGCATTGAACATGCAAGTGGACGGAATAGAACTGGACGTACATCTCAGTGCTGATGGGGAATTGATGGTTATTCATGACGAAACAATTGATCGAACGACCAACGGAATTGGTTTTGTAAATCAGCTATCTTTGCGCGAATTAAAACAACTTCGAATTATAAACGAACAAGAGATTCCTACGCTCCAAGAAGTATTTGAATTAGTAAACCAAGACTGTTTTATCAATATTGAATTAAAAAATTACGATACAGCAACCAAAGTAGTGAAGTTAATTGAGAAGTATGTTTCGAAAAAAAACTGGCGTTACGACCATTTTTTAGTTTCCAGTTTTGATTGGAATGCGCTGCAACAAGTTCGGTTTTTAAATGACAAAATCCAGATTGGCGTTTTAACTGAAACCGATTTAGATTTGGCTTTGGCTTTCGCCAAATTTATTCAAGCAAAATCCATTCACCCTCATTTTCATTTATTGACTAAAGAAAACACGGCGAAAATACAGCAAAAAGGAATTCAGGTTTTCCCTTGGACCATCAATGAAACCGAAGACATTCAAAAAATAATATCATTTAAAGTAAACGGAATCATCACTGATTTCCCAAATAGAATATGAACCAGAATTTCGATATTATTATTTCCGTTTTTTTTCAAATAGGATTTTATTTTTAAACCATTAAGTGATTTAAGTCAATTAAGTAGCTAGCTAAATAGTAAAGTTTATGACAAAAAAAGATATAACGCAATTATCCTATGAAATTATTGGTTACGCCATAAAAGTTCACAAAAAACTGGGACCAGGTTTATTAGAAAAAATTTATGAAGAATGCTTAAAATATGAGCTAGAAAAAAACGGGTACAATGTTAAACAACAATTTAATGTAGAAATCGAATACTATGATTTAGAATTAGCGCATCCACTACGATTGGATTTATTAGTAAATGATTGTATTATTGTTGAGTTAAAAACAGTTGAAAAATTTCACCCAATCGATGAAGCCAAACTATTAACCTACATGAAACTATTAAGTATTCCCCAAGGATTACTTATTAATTTTAATACTACCAACATAACAAAATCCTCAAAACCTTTGATAAATGAATATTTTTCGAGGCTAGCTGATGACTAAACTTAATAAATCTTAACTCACTTAATGGTTTAAAAAAAATCAACCACAACTATAATATTATTAGTCCCATTTTTCCAAGTAGCGTTTAATTTTAAACCATGAAGTGAATTAAGTAACAAGGTAAATAGTCATGTTTATGACAAAAAAGAAGATTGCTTATTAATTTAACACACCCAGCATAACAAAATCCTCAAAACCTTTGATAAATGAATATTTTTCAAGGCTAGCTGATGACTAAACTTAATAAATCTTAACTCACTTCATGGTTTAAAAAAAATGAACCAGAATTATAATATTCTTAGTCCCGTTTTTCCAAATAAGGTTTAATATTATACCATGAAGTGAATTAAGTAACCAGGTAAATAGTCGAGTTTATGACAAAAAAGAAGATTGCTTATTAATTTAAAACACCCAACATAACAAATTCCTCAAGACCTTTGATAAATGAATATTTTTTGAGGTTAGATGATGACTAAACTTAATAAATCTTAACTCCCTTAATGGTTTGAAAAAATGAATCAAAATTTCGATATAATAATAGTAGGCGGCGGCGCGGCAGGATTTTTTACGGCAATCAATATTGTGGAGAAAAACCCGAAATTGAAAGTAGCTATTTTGGAACGTGGCGCAGAAGTGCTCCAGAAAGTTCGTATTTCTGGTGGCGGAAGATGCAACGTGACGCACGCTTGTTTTGAACCAAACGAATTGGTTAAATTTTATCCGCGTGGCGAAAAAGAATTGCGTGGACCTTTTCATCAATTTTGCTCTGGCGATACGATTGAATGGTTTGAGAAACATGGTGTGGAACTCAAAATTGAAGCTGACGGACGTATGTTTCCAGTTTCGAATTCCTCACAAACCATCATTGATTGTTTTCTACAAGCGACTCAAAAACTGGGAATCGCAGTGCTTACTGGACAAAGCGTGCAATCTATTTTCAATCCTGAAGTTTCCGGTGAAAATCTCTGGAAAATCGAAACCCAAACTGAAAATTACCTCACCGAAAAACTGATTCTAGCTACAGGAAGCAATCCTAAAATCTGGGAAATGCTACAGACTTTTGGACATGCAGTTGTCAGTCCGGTACCTTCCCTATTTACCTTTAACATCAAAGATGCACGAATAAAAGAATTACCCGGAGTTGCTGCAAGGGTTACTGTAAAAGTAAAAGATACCAAACTTACTTCAACGGGACCTTTATTGATTACACATTGGGGAATGAGCGGCCCTGCAGTACTAAAATTATCGGCTTGGGGAGCGCGAATCCTGCATGACAAAAATTATCAATTTACCATTTTTGTGAATTGGTTAAATGATGTTGAAAACGATGAAGCCGAAAAAATCTTGAAAGATTTAAAACAAGAACACGCCAAAAAAGCGGTTTCCAAAAAATCACCTTTTGATTTTCCGAATCGCTTGTGGGAAAGTTTAGTCCTCGCTTCGGGAATTGAAGTGGAAACCAAATGGGCAGATTTGTCAAAACTCCAATTACAAAACCTGACCAATCAGTTGACGAATGGAACTTTTCAAGTTAACGGAAAAAGCACGTTTAAAGAAGAATTTGTGACTGCCGGAGGAATCGATTTAAAGGAAATCAACTTCAAAACAATGGAAAGCAAGCTCCACAAAAACCTATATTTCGCTGGAGAAATCGTCAATATCGATGCGATTACCGGTGGGTTTAACTTTCAAAATGCATGGACAAGTGGCTTTATTGTGGCTAACAGCATTTAATTAAAAACCTTGAATTAATTAACAAGACTTTACGGCTTTTCTAAGTTTTTCTTAAGACTAATCTGATAACTTTACCTCTAGCTTATTAGAAATCTATGAAAATAAAACTACTCAGTACTCTGCTCTTATTAACTTGCCAATTAGGTTTCTGTCAAACCGAAAAAACACTAAAAGGAAAAATCTATTTTGAAAATAGTATTGTTCCTGATGTGGAAGTCATAAATGCAAACACCAAAAAACTGACCGTTTCAGATGGGAACGGTAATTTTTCCATTGTAGCTAAAGCAAAAGATTTACTTGTATTTATTTCTAAAAAATATGAACTACAAAAAATTTTATTAGAAAAAGAGACTCTAGACAAAGCTTTTTTTTCTGTTTTTCTAAGCCTAAAACCAGAACAATTAAAAGAAGTTGTGGTTACAAAAATGCCTTCTTTACAATTAAGTAAAGATAAAAATTGGGAACAAGGAAAGCTAGACAAATTAGCTTTAGAGAAAGCAGTAAGAACCCCAAAAATACTTGGCATGAACAATGGAACTATTGAAAATGGAATGGATTTTATGCGAATTGGTGGGATGATTTTAGGACTATTCAAAAAAGAAAAAGAAGAAGTCAAAAAACAAGTTCCTCAAATTGAATTTACAGCATTAGCAAGAAACACCTGTGATCAAAAATTTTATCTTCAAACTTTAAAATTAAAACCAGAGGAAATAGCCCTTTTTCTTCAATTTTGTGATGCTGACCCAAAATCGAGATTACTAGTAGAGAACAGCAATATCTTATCGATGATGGATTTTTTATCAACCAAGAATATTGAATTTAAGAAGCTATAAGACTTTGAAAACAATTTAGTTTTCTCATACAAGACAAACTGATCACTGCTACTGCAAACTGCCAACTATCTATTAAGCCACCAAATACTTCCGTTTAAAACGGCTGCAAAACTTACCCAAGCCAAATACGGAATGAACAAATAGCCCGCAATTCTATTGATTTTAGAAAACTGGATATAGGTTTCATAAATCATTAACCACAATACGATGATTTCTAAACCGGCAAGCATTGGGTTGTGTAATCCAAAGAACAAATAGGACCACAAGGCATTTAAAGCCAATTGTATCGCAAATAAAACCAACGCTTTTTTTACGATTTCTTTTTCAAATTCTATTCGGTTCCAGACCAATCCTGCCGCAACACCCATCATAATATAAAGCATGCTCCAAACGGGTCTAAAAATCCAATTAGGTGGATTAAAACTTGGTTTTATCAAAGTGGGATACCACGTTGTTATTGCAGAACGTGTAACCATTCCGGATAAATAACCAATCGCAACACAAGTTACAACCATCGTTAAAATTCGAGTAATCTTCGTCATAATTCTATTTTCTAATGTGGGCCAAATTTAATCAAAACTTTAGTACAATTCAATAAATAAACAAATCGCAGGATAAACCAAAAAAAGTATCTTTGCGTAAATTTTTAAGTTCATGATTTCAGCAAACGATTTTATTCCATCAAAATATACACATTCCATTGAAAAGGGAAGTTTCCAATGGAGCGCACCTAGTAATATTGCCCTAGTGAAATATTGGGGGAAAAAGAATAACCAAATTCCAGCCAATCCTTCGGTGAGTTTTACGTTGAATAATTGCAAAACGATTACCAAACTGGCTTTTGCCATAAAACAAAACGATGGTGAATTCTCTTTCGATTTGCTTTTTGAAGGAAAACCAAAAGAAGATTTTAAACCGAAAATTCAGAAATTTTTGGAACGAATAGAAATCTATTTGCCTTTTTTGAAGGACTATCATTTTACGATTGACACGGAAAATACGTTTCCGCACAGTTCTGGAATTGCTTCTTCGGCATCAGGAATGGCGGCTTTAGCGATGAACTTGATGAGTTTAGAAAAAGCGTTGAACCCAGAAATGACCGACGACTATTTTTTTCAAAAAGCATCTATGTTAGCTCGTTTAGGTTCCGGCAGTGCTTGTCGCAGCGTAAAAGGACAAGTGGTAGTTTGGGGAAATCACACGAATATTCAGGGAAGTTCGGATTTATTTGGAGTGGAATTTCCAAATGCTATTCACGCTAATTTCAAGAATTACCAAGATACGATTCTGCTGGTTGACAAAGGCGAAAAACAAGTTTCTAGCACCATTGGCCATGATTTGATGCACGACCATCCTTTTGCCGAAAGGCGATTTGCGCAAGCGCACGAAAACTTGGACAAACTAATTACCATATTCGAAAATGGAAATTTAGACGAATTCATTAAAATTGTGGAAAGTGAAGCTTTGACTTTACATGCCATGATGATGACTTCAATGCCTTATTTTATATTAATGAAACCGAACACATTAGAGATCATTAATGCCATTTGGAAATTTAGAAATGACACTAAAATCCCTGTTTGCTTTACACTGGATGCTGGTGCAAATGTGCATGTTTTGTATCCAAATACGGATAAACCAAAAGTATTACAATTTATTCAGGACGAATTAGTTGGCTATTGTCAAAATGGTCAGTACATTTGTGATCAAATTGGAAGTGGCGCTGTTGAGAATTGAATAATTTTCAATACCTTTATTTCTAAATAGTTAAAATTATGGACATTCAATCAGAGAAATTAGAATTGATAAAAATGTTATTAGAAACTGATGACAAAACTATAATAGAAGCTATAAAAAACATCTTCAAGTCTGAAAAAAAAGAAGTTTGGGAGAAATTATCGCCTGAACAACAAGAAGAAATCAATATAGTAATACAAAAAGAAAATCGCGGTGATATTGTCGATTTTTAACATTATTCAAAACCAAATTATCAATCCCAAATTGCTAATTACCTACCTAATATGAAAGGACCTTTATTTTATTCTAAAATATTACTCTTTGGAGAATACGGAATTATTCGTGACTCAAAGGGGTTGTCTATTCCTTATAACTTTTACAACGGCGCCCTTAAAAAAGACGAAAATCCTTCTGCTGAAGCTATAAAATCTAACGGGAATCTAAAACGTTTTGTTACCTATTTGGAAACTTTACAAAGCGAACATCCTAGTTTAGTTACTTTTGATTTAGCGACTTTAAACAGTGATGTTGCTACAGGAATGTATTTTGACTCCAGTATTCCGCAAGGATATGGTGTAGGAAGCAGTGGCGCATTAGTTGCCGCTATCTATGATAAATATGCTCACAATAAAATCACGGTTCTGGAGAATTTAACACGTGAAAAGTTATTACAGTTAAAAAATATATTTTCTCAAATGGAGAGTTTTTTCCACGGAAAAAGTTCTGGTTTGGATCCTTTAAACAGTTATTTGAGTATTCCAATTCTGATTAATTCTAACGATAATATTGAAGCAACCGGAATTCCAACACAAAGTTTTGACGGGAAAGGCGCTGTATTCTTGTTAGATTCAGGGATTGTAGGCGAAACTGCTCCGATGGTTAATATTTTTATGGAAAACCTGAAAGACAAAGGTTTCCGTGCCATGCTTAAAAATCAGTTTGTAAAACATACGGATGCTTGTGTAGAAAACTTCCTTGGTGGCGACATGATTTCATTGTTCATGAATACCAAAAAATTATCAAAAGTAGTTTTGAATCATTTCAAACCAATGATTCCTGAGCAATTTCATGGGATTTGGCAAAAAGGAATTGACACGAACGATTATTATTTGAAATTATGTGGTTCTGGCGGTGGCGGTTATATTCTTGGTTTCACTGAGGATTTAGAACGCGCCAAATTATCTCTGAAAGATTATAAACTAGAAGTAGTTTATCAGTTTTAAAACTTTAAACCCAAACCTTAAACTCGAATAATCATAATGTTAAGTAGGCAGCACAAACTTTTATTGATGAAAATTATAAGTTTGTTCTCTGTCGTTCGAGGGTACAACATTCCAATTATTATTTTGGCGCAGTATCTTTCAGCGATATTTATTTTGGCGCCAGAGATAAGGGCCTTGGATATACTACTGGATTTCAATTTATTCTTAATTGTATTTGCATCTTCTTTAACTATTGCTTCCGGTTACATCATTAATAATTTTTACGACAGCAAAAAAGATTTAATCAATCGACCAAATAAGTCTATGCTTGATAGATTAGTGAGCCAGAAGACCAAACTGACAGTTTACTTTTCGCTTAATTTTATTGCGGCATTAATGTCGATGTTTGTTTCATGGCGTGCTTTTCTATTTATTTCTGTTTACATATTTTCAGTTTGGTTCTATTCCCATAAAATAAAAAAATACCCAATAATCGGCAATTTGACGGCGGCTTTGCTGGCTGTTATTCCTTTTTTTGCCATCCTGCTTTATTATTATACAAAAATTTCATTTAGCGATATTGAGACTTATAAAAATCAGTTTGCTGTAATTTTTGCCCATGCCACTTTTTTATTTTTATTGCTGCTTGTTCGGGAGATGATTAAGGATTTAGAGAATTTAAAAGGAGATTTGGCCAACGATTATAAAACAATCCCTATTATATACGGTGAATCCATTTCGAAGAAAGTGATTACGATTTTGACCATTTCAACCATTTTTCCCGTTTATATTTTGATTGAAATTTACGATGTAGGGTATATGGATATTTATTTTTACTCTTGTCTTATCATCTTAATTTTCTTCTTGTTGTATTTATCGAAATCCAATACAAAAGCACAATTTCTATTGCTTCATAATGTTTTAAAATTCATTATTGTAGCTGGTGTATTTTGTATTGTACTGATCAATCCAAGTGTGTTATGGCATGGAAAGAGATTATTGTTGATGGTTTAGGTTTTTCTTCTAAAAATCATAAAAAAGGTTGAAAATAGTTTCATCAAAAAATCTCCTACTTTCTCCATTTGGTTAGCCCCGATTAAAACGGCATCCTTTTTCTTTTTTCCTTTAAAAAGAAAAAGATACAGTGGAAAGCGGGAAATAGCTACAAAAAACCAAACCAACACTCCTTAATCAGCTTATTAATTAGATAGTTAGCGTTTTCTAATTGTCAAAAATCGTTTGTCAAGTATATAAATACTATCTTTGCGCAAATTATTGGAATATTATGAATAACAAGGAGGGCAATAATAAGAAAAGTGGACCTAGAGCAAATAGCTCAAGACCCAGTTCGAATAAGCCAAAACCTGCCATGCAGAAGCGCGCTCAAGGGCCAAAAAAAGTTAAAGTAAATACTAAAGTTGCCGAAGTTGCTACTGATAAAGTAGAGAAAAAACCAAATCAGGCTCCGAAGAGACCAAAAGTAAAAGACGAAATTCGTTTAAATAAATATATTGCTAATTCAGGTGCGTGCTCGCGTCGTGATGCAGATATTTACATTCAATCCGGGACTGTAAAAGTAAACGGAATTCCTGTTACCGAAATGGGATATATGGTAAAACCGGGTGATGTAGTGAATTTTGACGGATCAACTTTGACACCGGAGAAAAAAGTTTACATCTTACTGAACAAACCAAAAAACTTTACGACTGCCATGGACGAAGGTCAGGAATATCGTAATGTAATGGAATTAGTTAAAGGTTCTACTACTGCAAAAATTGGTGCTGTAGGAAGAATGGATAAAAATACAACTGGTTTGTTATTGTTCACAAACGATACGGATATGATCCGTAAGTTTACTTTACCAAGTCAAAAATCATCTAAAATATACCAAGTTTCACTGGATAAAAACTTGAAATTTGAAGATTTAGAGAAAATCAACAAAGGTTTAACGCTTGACGGACACCGCGTTTTTGTGGAAGATGTAAGTTATATTGATGGTGAAGCGAAAAGTGAAATTGGATTGCAATTAAGATCGTCTAACGTAAAAGTGGTTCGAAATATTTTTGAACATTTTAGTTATGATGTTTTAAGAATTGACAGGGTTTCTTTTGCTGGATTGACAAAGAAAAATTTACCGAGAGGGAATTGGAGATTGTTAACGGAGCAAGAAATTATCAACTTGAAGAACGTTTAATATTTCTTTGAAATTATATATTAAATCCCATTCCACTTCACGTGAAATGGGATTTTTTTAATTAAAAATACAAACTACCACCATGACACCAGAAAAATTACAATCAATTGCTTTTAAATGGTTTGAAACTTTTAACAACAAAGAATTAGAAAAACTATTGTCATTATATGACGATGATGCCGTGCATTTTAGTCCAAAACTAAAAATCCATAAGCCCGAAACAAATGGATTTGTTGCGGGAAAACAAGCCTTACGAGACTGGTGGAAAGATGCTTTTGAACGATTACCAACTTTAAACTACAAAGTGACTTCGCTTACCGCAAATGGCGATCGCGTTTTTATGGAATACATAAGAACCGTGGACGGAGAGGCTGAAATGCTTGTTGCCGAAGTACTTGATATCAAAGAAAATAAGATAATTGCTTCCCGAGTATATCACGGTTAAAATTCCTTTTTTTTAATTCTTTTTTAATAGATTGGAGAAAAATAAAACTTCAAAATCCCATTTGGTTTAGAACAAATGGGATTTTTTTATACGCTGGATTCAAGTTAAAAACCATCTACTTTTAAATATCCATTTTTACTCGTAAATTAGCAGACATTGATTAACAATCAATCTCCATAAAAACAATGCGACAATTTCGATACAAAATACTTGTTTTCATATTTTTCTTTGCTTTGAGTTGCCAACAAAATTCTCAAAAGAAAACAGTTGTTAAAACTGTTAAACAAAGCCCGACTGTAATTTCTAATTCGGACTCTCTAACGATTGACTTAGTCGCTTTACAAAAGCAAGGCAAATTTCAACAGACAAGTATAATAACTGTTTATGATGACCCTGTGTACCACAGCACCAAGCATTACAATACAGTTCCTTTACCAGAATTATTAAAAACCTATACCTCTATAAAAAACTTAAAGGCGGACCAGTATCAGATAATTTTTGAATGTGAAGATGGATATAAACCGATGATGTCTTTGAAAAAATTTATTTCGGCTAAATCGTTTATTGCAGTTAGTGACGTGGATGCACCAGAAGGGAAATTATGGGCGGAAATTATTAAAGACGGACATCGAATGAAAGCCGCGCCTTTCTATTTAATTTACCAAGGGATATCGACAAAAGACACTGATTTCAAATGGCCCTATAACCTTATCAAAATCCATCTTGTCGCTAACAGTCAAAATGTTTCATTATTATTTCCAAAAGAAGACAAAAAAGCTCAAATAGGATTTGAATTATTCGAAAAAAACTGCGTCACTTGTCACGCCATAAATAAAATTGGTGGAAATATGGGACCGGAATTAAATTACCCTAAAAGTGTCACCGAATATTGGGACAAAAAACAATTAAAAGACTTCATTAAGAATCCGGCCTCTTTTAGAAACGGGGTTAAAATGCCCACTTTACCGAATCTAAAAGAGAAAGAAATCGATGATATTATTTACTACTTAAATTACATGGCTGATCATAAACTAAAAAATGAAAATTGAAATTCAAAAATAGTGCATTACTAAAAATTTAGAATAAAAAAGACTCTAAAGTATTACAAAATTAATCACCTCAAATCCATTTATTATAGATAAATTAGCTACAACTATTTAATAATCAACTAATATGAAAAAATTAACCGCTATTCTTATTACAATCACTTGTTCGTTTTTACTGGTCAATTGCAAATCCGACAACAAAAAAGAAGATTTTACCGCTTTGACAAAAAATTATTTTGACGACAAAAATGTGCTAGACCCATTGGGTGCAACTCAAAATGGTCAAAACGAATATAACGATCAGTTACAATTTGATATGACGGATGGATATCGAAAGTCTCAAGCCGCATTTTTTGATAAATATCAAAAAGCAATTCAAACTATTGACACTACCAAGTTATCCGAAGAAGAAAAAAATAGCTATCAAATCATAAAATGGTAAGTTGAAATAGGCAAAAACATGCTAAAATATCCCACCAACTTAATGCCATTTAATCAAATGTATGGAACACAACTGACTATAGGGCAATTTGCGGGAGGCTCTAGTGCTCAACCATTCAAAACTGAAAAAGATTATACTAATTTCTTAAAAAGAATCGATAAATATGCTGTTTGGATAGATTCGGCAATGGTCTATATGAAAAAAGGGATGGCTAAAGGAGTTGTTATGCCAAAAGCTCTGACCCTAAAAATAATTCCACAATTCGCAGAAATGCCAACCGCAAAAATAGAAGATAATCTTTTTTATTCGTCTATAAAATTGATGCCAGCTTCTTTTTCAGATGGAGTTAAAAAAGATTTGACGGCAAAATACACGGCAGAAATCAACAACAAATTGATTCCTCAATACAAAAAAATGGCGGAATTCTTGACCAAGGAATATCTTCCTGCATCAAGAACAACTAGCGGAATAGGGAGTTTGCCTTTTGGAAAAGAATTATACGCTACTTATGCAAAACAAATGACGACTACTGAAATGACTCCTGAACAAATCCATGAATTAGGACTTAAGGAAGTTGCGCGTATAAAAATAGAAATGGAAAAAGTAAAAAACCAAGTTGGCTTTAAAGGTTCACTACAAGAATTTTTCGTCGAAGTAAGAAATAAAAAAGAACTAAAACCTTTCAAAAGACCACAAGAAGTAATTGCAAATTTCCAAAGCATTTATGAAAGAATAAAACCAAACGTAAATAAATTATTTTCGTTACAACCCCAAACAAAATTTGAAATTAGAAGAACCGAAGCTTTTAGAGAAAAATCAGCCTCTGCAGAATACAATCAAGGCTCAGCCGATGGAACGCGCCCCGGAATTTTTTATGTACCTATTCCTGATGTGCTAAATTATAATGTCTATGCCGCAGAAGATCTATTCTTACACGAAGCCATTCCTGGCCATCATTTCCAAATTTCGCTGCAACAAGAAAATAAATCATTGCCTGATTTTAGAAAATTCAATTTTTTTAGCGCTTATGGCGAAGGCTGGGCTTTATACACAGAAAGTTTAGGAAAAGAACTGGGTTTATACCAAGATCCGTATCAATATTTTGGGATGTTAGGTAATGAAATCCACCGTGCTATCCGTTTAGTAGTTGACACAGGATTACATAGCAAAGGATGGACGAGAGAACAAGCTATCAAATACTCATTGGAAAATGAAGCCGAAAATGAGGCAAGTATCACAACGTCCATAGAGCGCTATATGGCGATTCCGGGACAAGCTTTATCATATAAAATTGGCCAATTGAAGATTATGGAACTTCGCAAGAAAGCGGAGAATAAAATGGGAGCCAAATTTGATATTAAGAAATTCCATGAAAAAGTATTAGAATCTGGCAATATGCCACTGACATTATTAGAAAAAAAGATTAATGCTTGGATAGACGAGAAATAATTTCCAGTCATTTGTATCAAAAAAGCTTTCGCCGCGGCGGAAGCTTTTCTGCTTTAAAACTACTCCACAAAAAGGCAAACTATATTTTCAAGAATGTTTTACTAATTTTATTTAATTTGGAATTTCTTACAGATTGTTTGTAAGAATTTATACAACTAATCAACCACGTTTTATTTCTATTCTCAAAGTAAGAAAATTATACCATTTATAATTAATTTAGTGTATTTCATCGATTAAATTTGGCACTTTAGCGACTATATTTGTAAATTTGCTCAACAATTGAAAGAATTGTACTATCTAAATATTTCAAAAAAAGAATATTGTAATCGTAGCTTTCACATAAAAAATATTGCAAACCTAAAACCATAAATCATGAAAGATTTAACATTAATATTAGTCTTCTTCGTTGTCTTGTATGTGGGGCTAACATGCTCCTAAATTAAAAACAACCATCGAAATACCGGTAAACAAATTAACATTATGTTTTATGATTTGTATTGGTCGTGTCTGTAAGAAATTCAAAATTTGAAGAAAAGCTAGAAGACGAATAATTTAGAATATTAATTATATTGTTTTTCTATTTTTTACTATAAACATTCCGAATAGCTTTTGCCTTTAGATAATATAAGTGTCGCTATCTTTTATATTAACTCAGTAATTTATAAAAACGTAAACCCAGACTTGCTCTGGTTTTTTTATACTCAAATTTTGAGTAATCCCAGAAACCAAATAGTATAAAATAAAAAAAGCTTCTCGATTGAGAAGCTTTTTTTGTGCGGATAATAGGACTCGAACCTACACGCCTACCCTCTCATTTTGGCACTTTGTACCATTGTCCTAAAACACTATAAATTTAACCGTTAATACCCACAAATTCAACCCTTAAAGGTAATTTAAACAACATTATACAAGTAGAATGAAATAGAATAAAAATGAATGCTATTGACTAATTACTGACTAAATACTGACTAGAATTTTTTTTAGTCAGTATTATTGTTTTATATTTGAATGTTCAAAAGTTCAAAAGTTCACAATATGGCAAAGATTAAATTTTTAGTTCAGGGCAAATCCGACAACTCCCAAATTTACATTCGTGTTTCTATCAGTCAATTTCTTTCTATAAAGAAAAAAACAGGTTTTACAATTAACCCGAAAGACTGGAGCGCAAAAGTTAAAGACAAAGGCACAGACCGTCCGAAACAAAACAATCCCGAAAACAAAATAACTCATTCTAGTTTGAACAAGTTAGAAACATGGGTTTTTGACAACCTCAACAATGATTTATCAAAAGGAATCTTAATTGATGTTTATTGGTTGGAAACTCAAATAAACAATTGTTTTAAAAGAGTTACCAAAACAGACAACAGTTTGTTAGTTAATCATATTGAATATATCATTGATAACGCCAACACCCGCAAAATAAGAATTAACGGCGGATTTAAAATAGGATTGAGCAAGAGTACCATTAAAAACTATACTTTATTCAAAAATATAATTACAGAGTATCAAAAAATTACTAAAAAACAAATCCATTTTATTGGGGTAACTGAACCATTTGTTGAAAAATTCACAAACTGGTTAATTAATTCAAAAAACTACTCTACTAACTACGCCGGCAAACAATTAGAAATTTTAAAAACGGTTTGTATTGATGCTGAAAAAAACGAAATTATTATCACTCCTTACTCTAAAACAATTCAACACTTTAGAGAGAGCGACAAAGATCGCTACATACAAACATTGTCGTTTTACGAATTAGAACAAATCCAAAACTCCGACTTTACAAATCAGGAGGTGTTAGACAAATTCAAGAAAGAGAATCCCCACTTAACCAACAGACTAGCGATAACGACCGAAACAATGAACAACGCCCGCAACTGGATTTTATTAGGTTGTGAGATTGGGCAACGTGGAGGAGATTTACTAAGTATAGAAAACGAAAATATTAGATATAACGGCAAAAGTATTTACATTGACATAATACAAAAGAAAACAAATAAAAGTGTAACAGTTGGCGTTTTTTCTGCTTATGTAACTGAATTGGTCTTAAATAACTTTCCGAGAAAAATTCCGCACCAAAAACTAAACGACATTATCAAAGTGGTTTGCAAACTTGCGGGAATTAGTGCCGTCGTAGAGGGGAAAAAACTAAACACAGAAACGAATAGAAAAGAATTAGGATTTCATCCAAAGTACGACTTAATAACATCGCATTGTTTTAGAAGATCATTTGCTACAAACTATTACAAGAAGATACCAACCCCAATTTTAATAAATATCACTGGCCATTCAAAGGAAAGTTTATTTTTAACTTACATAAATAAACGAGAAGACAAAGACGCCAACGCCGATTTATTCAAAAAGTTTTACGAAGAATTACAGCAAAACAAAGAGCCTCAAATGAGAATTGTTAAAAACGGTAATTAAAAAAACCACAAATAGTATTTAAAATAGTAACGAATTAATTACATTTGTAAACCATTTATAATGAGGACAATTTTTAAAACGCAGGAATTTTTAGAATTTTTAAACAATTCAGAAACCAATGTAATTGATAAAATAGATTATCTATTAGAAATTATAATAACGCAACCCGTTATTAATTCTAAAATAGCAAAGAAATTAATAAATACTGATTTCTACGAGGTGCGCGTTCAAGTTAATAACGAATATCGAATTATTGTTTTTGCAGTAGATCACGACAATATAACACAAAGCAGAAATATTTTGTTCCTGAATGGATTTATGAAAAAATCCACAAAGGACTATGACAAACAAATAAAAATAGCAATCAAAATTTTAGAAAAATGGCTAGACCAAAACTAGATTTAGAAAAAATAAAAAAAGAGTTGCCGACAGCTAATGATTATTTAAACGATAAATACGGCAAACAAGGCACGCCAGAAAGAGAGGTGTTTTCTAAAAACGCATTGTCTTTTTATTATGGTGAATTGATTAAAGAAAAACGAAAAGAAAAACACTTAACCCAACAACAACTAGCCGCCCAAATAGGCAAAGAACGAGCCTATATTGCCAAAATAGAACAAGGTAAAACCGATTTGCAAATTTCAAATTTTGTGCAAATAATTAACGCTCTTGGTTTAACACTACAGGTTAAGTAAAAGGTAATTGCAAAAGGTTTAACTTTAATCAAAAAGCCAAAACCCATTATTTTAAACTTACACTTTTTAGAAGAGTGTCTATTATATATTGTTGCCGTCTTGGTTTTTCAACCAAACTATCTTACTTGTAAATGGTGCCTTTTCGGTTTGGAGTTTATGTTGTTTTCGTACCTCTGTGAGTATATTAATTAAATCCAATTCTGAAAAATTAATAAAAGCTCCTCTTTTAAAAAGTACCTCCATTAATGTTTTGGCTTCTAAACGATATGTTTTTTCTAGTTTTTTATAAACATATGCAAATTTTATTATTTTCGCATCTACTGGTATGTTGAGGCTTTTATAGATTACAACCAAATCTTCATCGATAATAATTATTCCCTCCGAAACATTCAAATCTATTTCATCCGAAATATCTCCAAAATGAAGCAACATTTGTTCGTTATCAAATGTTTCGTTTTCTGTTTTATCGATTTGATTTTTTATTAGTATCATTGTTATTCTAAGTAAGTGCCAAATTGAATGTTGCCAACTTTTTTAATCTAATTTCAAGCGGTAGTTTCCTCTTATATTTCGGCTATAAAAACTGCCTTTTGAATCTGCCTTTTTGAAACTTTCCCAAACTTCATTGGGCATATCTTGATGAACATAAGCTCTACTGCCGGTTTTTATGACAAGGAAACCCAACAAACCATCACAACTAAAATATTTTGCCGAACTTATCCATAAACTATTTGAAACGTCGGCGTCGTCGGAGACTTTAAAAGTTGAGTTTAAAACAATTTCTTTTGCTTGATGTGGTTTCTAAAACTGATTGGCAATTCTTTACAGTTATTGCCACCGCAAGCAGTAATTGTTAATAAAATTAAAAACACCAATAAGAAAATTATTTTTTTCATTTAAATTGGTCTAAAATTTACTGTCAAAGAAACTTAATCATCTTGTTTTTTTATTAGGCCCGGTATTAGGAATAAAATAATTAGTGAAGAACCCGTAATAGCCCCGTAATAAAAACCCAGCTCTTTATTAAAAGCTACTTTTTTATTTACATACGCGCCTCTTTCATTGTATTCATCATATCTCTTCTTTGATATTTCAAAACTGCCGGCCACACTTCTCATAGAATAGGTTATTGTTTTATTGCTCTCCAGATTCCCTGAAACGGTTCCTACTAATACACCTGTAGCAATAGACAAAATTATTTTTACAATTAATTTGTACATTTTTACAATGTTTTTTTCTTTTATTTTTTGCCTTAAAGACTTTTTTTAAGATAGGTTTTTCAACCACTCCCGCATTTCTTCTGTTGTTGTCATATTACCAATATTACTTTTAACGTTTTAAATAACAATTTCTTATAAAGATGTTTATAAGAATTCTATTTAGTCTTTTTTTCAAATCTACGTTTGGAGCGTTCAAATGCGGTTTGCTCCCAAGTTGCATCAAAATTTTTCCAAAAAAGCCTAATTTTATATGTGGGTCCGTTACTCCATATCAATACATCAATGTCATCATAACGAATGTAAATATTGTTAATATCTGAATTTTTATTCAAAAACTTTATATGATTGTCGATTGATTCCTGCATTTTATTTAAAAAATCCATTGCTTTATCTTTATCAAAATACTTAAAATCGTATCCTTGATAGACAACTCCTGTGGGATTCCAGTAACTTCCATAAAAGCCAAGGACTAAACCTTCTTTTTGTTGGGCTTCACATTTAAATAAAAGCGTTGTTAATTCTCCCGAATTTGCTGCCGCAAGTGGCACTGCTTCAAATTCAACAACTTCATTTGATGATCCTATTATTTCGGTGAAAACGAATTTTTTTGCCTTGTACAAAGTTTCATCTTTGCTATATTCTTTTGCTTGATAATTTTGTGAGTACATTGCGGATGAGTACAACATATAAAGAACCAGAGAGTAAATAATTTTTGTCATAAAATAATTTTTATAATTTCTTTTTAATTATTTGGATAGTATACCATATTTCCTGAATAGTTCTTTTTATAAGTGCCTAAAACATTTCCATATTTATCTTTTTTAACAATATTTCCCGAGTAGTCTTTAGATAAAGTATATAAAACGTTCCCATATTGGTCTTTCACAACTTCATTTCCACTGTAATCAGTTGATTGCGTAGTTTGTTTATTCCCATATTTGTCTTTTGTAACTGTATTTCCAGAATAATCCTTAGATTCGGTATTTATTACGTTACCATATTTATCTTTCCACACGATGTTTCCCGCATAGTTGGTTGACGCAGTGGCTATAACATTGCCATATTCATCTTTTGCAACTGTGTTCCCTGAGTAATCTTTAGAGTATGTTATTTTTTGTCCATAACTAGCAAGGCAAAGCAACATTACAATTCCCAACATTGATTTTTTCATAATTTATGTTTTAGTTTGTATCAAATAACGAATTTTATTCTCCTATAAACAATACCCACTTTTAGTGATATTTTATATTTAAAGTAGGCAGTAAGTTAAACTGTTGAGAGGAATAGAATTAAACTAGTTTTATTCTTTGATTACTATTTTCATTCCTGATATTGTGTATAATCTCCTTTACTTGTGCATCGAAGTCGACGGACGACCAAGGCAGCGACAGATAATGTCTTTTCATTTATTTAAAGGTTTTCTTTTTGAAGTGGTCTTTTTTCTTTTATGTGCAAGTACTCTGCTATTTTTCGTCTTCGTCGGAATACGATGTGAAGTGTAAAGGATTAGAAACCATAACGGAATATTTACCATTCGTTCGGATATCTAACATATCAATATTAGAAATGTAAAAGGAAATTTCATTGTGAATTGATTTGATTGTTTCAATATCTCGCTTCAAATTGATATAAAAAGCTAAGTTTTTACGTAAAATCCCAGTTTCATTGGATAATTTACGAATGCTACTGTTGTGGCACCTCAAATTGCGCACTATAATTATACGCATATTATACTGCACAAATTCGGGTACCATTTTTTTATGAGTCTCTAAAAAAGCTTTTGCAGTTCTTAAATTAGTTGTTCCAAGACTTGCGTTATTGAACTTGTCTATTAAATCACTTACATAAATGCTGGACTCTTTACGGTATATTCCTAAACGTCTTCTATCTATGAATTTAACTTCGTCGATCGCTTCTCCTACTAAATTTTTAATTGCGTACAGTTGCGACCATGTTTTATATTTCAGCTTAGCCTCTCGAAGTTGTTTTAGAAATTCATAATTATCAATTTTCGAATCTGAATTAAAAATATAGTTCCTGTTTTTTAAGTAGATTAGAGCCTCGTTTATTGGCAAAGCTTCATAGGATTCAATCCTATCAATTAACTCGTTTAAATCAAATTTATATGCGCCACTCGACTGAATATTTAGTAAAACCATTGCGGTTAATTGAGTATAATCATCATCTAAATTCAAATATCTTAAAACTAAAAATAATCGTTTAACATTGCATAAAAATTCTGCTTCTGTGTAATATTTATTGATATCAAATTGAGAATCCATTACTTGAAAATCATTTTTATAAATGATAAAATTATTTGTTTTTTTATTTATTCCGGAAGGATTGCTATGTTTGTATTTCGCTCCTGTAATTTCTGAAAAGTTGAAAGGAAAGCAACTTTGATAAAAGTTTGAGATGCGATTTTCGATTATTTCAAAACAGTAGCTTTTTGCAATGGTTTCTATAAAGAGGGGATTTACCACTACATTGCAGAGGTTTAAATCCGTGGCTAAAATATCTGTGTTATTCATCAATTGACTATCTTTGTATAAGTTTCTACATTGCCTGTTGAAACAAGCGTTTGAACGACGTATTTGAAAGCGCAACCTGAACAGTTGCGCTTTTTTAATACCTTAATTTTCGGGATGTTGTTGTATCTCGTAATTTGGAAATTCTTGCGTCTCATAGTCAGGATGCAATTGTGGCTCGAAATCTCCTTCGCTTTTTGGCATGTTGTCTGTTAAACCCATAAATTAAACATTTAAGGGAATAAGACTTGCCTCAACTTCGGAACGTAAAAAATATACTCTTCCCGAAATTCCTAATGGATTTAATTTGCCTGTTCGTTGCCAATTTGAGATTGTCGAAATGTCAACATCAAACATATCTGCCACGTGTCTGCGTGTCAAATACTCGTTTGGTTGTTTTGGTTTGAAGTTTTTTAGAAAGTCTTCTAAAATGATTTTTACCCCTGCGTTAATTTCACTTTGTAGTTGGTCTGGGGTTGTCGAAATAAATTGTACTGTTTGCATTTGTGAAGTGTTTTTTGTTTCACAAATATTCAATACGTTTCAATTCCGATTTATGGTCGTTTTTTCCGATTAATCAGTTACGGTAGGGAAGTGTCTATTTTTAATGGAATAATATCTTGTTGGTCTCATTCCTTTGTCTGCTTTTGAACTGAAAGTCTCTTTGTCAAAAAAGTCATTATGTGTTTTTTCCGTTATGAATTTATTTTCTAATAGCCAATTCATAAATGATTTATGACGATAATTTGATTTTATTAAGTTTTCTTCTTTACTCTTCATTTTTTGAAAAATAAAACTATAATCTAAATAGTAATCTGTTACTTCAATTGCAAAATCGTTAAAAACATTAAATGCCTTATCATCATCGCCATTAAATATTTCAGGAAAAGGGTTTGTGTTTTGTGCTGTGGTTACTTTTTGTGCAGGTTGAGGTAACCTATTTTTTCTAATTATTAAATCTTCAATTCCATTCAGATAACCTTGTCTTTTTCTGCTTAATTTTTTTCGCTCTACTTCTAATTGGTGTAAAATGTATTCTTTATAGTTTGGGGATGTTTTTTGTAAAGATGAGTGTTTACTTTCAATGATTTGAATCAACTCAGTATCAATTAGCACAGGTATGCCTTCTATTATTTTTTCGTTTTTTAGTATTTCAGAATTTATAAAGTCTAACTCTGTTGCTCCTTCGTCTACTCTTAAAAATCGTTTTAAATTATAATTATAATTAAATTCGCTATTATCATTAAGATACCTGTCTGGGTCGTAATCTAAAAATTCCATAGTTTAGTGATCTTATTAATTACAATTATTTTTTATTTCTGTGTATGCATATTCATATCCTAATTCTCCTGCTTTACTTAAGTCTAAACACCCACTATTTTTTTGTTTTAATTTTATTTTCACAAGTCCTCTCCTGAAATAAGCTGAAGCGTCCTTAGGATCAATTTCTATTGCTTTGGTATAATCTAAAATTGCTCCTTGAAAGTCTTTTAAATCTTCTTTTGCAGATCCTCTTAAGTAATAAGCTCCATAACTAGCATACAGTAATATTGATTTATTATAATCTGTTATCGCTCCGCGATAATCCTGCAAGTTATACTTGGCAAATCCCCTATTTTTAAATATATTGTTATTATTTGAATCAATTTCTATTGCTTTGTTATAATCCTCAATTGCTCCACGATAATCTTCTAACTCACTTTTTGCTCTTCCTCGATTAGAATACGCATATAAATCATCGGGATTAATTTCTATTGCTTTACTGTAATCTGCAATTGCCCCGCGATAGTCTTGTAAGTTGGCTTTTGCAGCTCCTCTATTGTCATAGATATCTGCATCGCTAGGGTCTGTTTCTATTGCCTTGTTATAATCTGAAATTGCCCCGCGATAGTCTTTTAGGTACAGTTTTACTTTTCCTCTATTGGAATAATATAGATAATTAGGATCTATATCTAATGCTTTAGTATAATCTAAAATTGCTCCTTGATAATCTTTTAAATATTCTTTCGCAACTCCTCTATTAGCATACGAGAATGATTCATTAGGGTCAATTTCTATTGCTTTTGTATGATCTGCTAATGCTCCTTGATAGTCTTGTATGTTGACTTTAGCATTTCCCCTATTGGAATATACATATGATTCATTTGGATCTATTGCTATTGCTGTTGTAAAATCACCAATTGCCCCTCGATAATCTTGTAGGTTAGCTTTCGCATTTCCCCTACTTGTATACACTCTTGAGTAGTTAGGATTAATTTCTAATGCTTTTGTGTACTCTAATATTGCTCCATTATAATCTTGCAAACTGTCTTTTAAAAAACCCCTTTTGTAATAGTCATTGCTCGTCTGACTGTAACCATTTGTAATTATATAAAAAGCAAAGAGAACAAAAAATATCTTTTTCATTGTATTTATTTTTAAGAGAGTAAATTAGATAAAGCAGGTTATATATAAGAATCCCCCTTGTTTTAAATGAAAGGAAACGCTTCTTATTTCAATGGGTGGGTCTGTTTTTTGGTTTTTTTATTGCAAATCTTTTGACTTTCTGTCTTCCTAACAGACAGCCTACCAAGGTGGTATTTGTAGGCAAATCAAATGTAATCTTTTTTAACCGATTAACAAAAGAAAGGAATTAAAGGCGTCAATTACAATTTATAATCAACTTTTACTACATGGTTTCACCGTTACTCCTAAATAAATTCCATTTATAAGTTTAGGTGTTGTCTAAATTCATTAAATATAATTTAGTAGAAAAAAGAATCTAACTCGAAAGCGGTTTTTTTAATGAGTTTTAGAAATTACTGACTAAATACTGACTAGATTAAAAATAAAAAACCCTTAACACGTTAAATGTTAAGGGTTTAGTGCGGATAATAGGACTCGAACCTACACGCCTTGCGGCACCAGATCCTAAGTCTGGCATGTCTACCAATTTCACCATATCCGCGCAATTGTGGGTGCAAATATAAACATATCTTCCAACTTTCAAAGCAATTTATTGAAAAAATATTTATTCTATTTTTTGTACTTTTGAAACTATAAAATTTAAATCCATGGAAAATATAAAATCGTATGTTCAACAACATAAAGATCGTTTCATTACCGAATTAATCGAATTATTAAAAATCCCATCCGTTAGTGCTGACACGGCTTATTCTCAAGATGTTATCGATTCGGCCGCAGCTGTAAAAGCCAGTCTGGAAAAAGCAGGATGCGATTTTGTTGAAATTTGCGATACTCCGGGATATCCAATTGTGTATGGTGAAAAAATTATTGATCCAACCTTGCCTACGGTGTTAGTTTACGGTCATTATGACGTTCAACCTGCAGATCCAATCGAACTTTGGACTTCTCCACCATTCGAACCTGTCATTAAAAAAACAGATATTCATCCCGAAGGCGCCATTTTTGCTCGCGGTGCTTGTGATGATAAAGGCCAAATGTACATGCATGTAAAAGCATTAGAATATATGGTCCAAAGCAATACCTTGCCTTGCAACGTAAAATTCATGATTGAAGGCGAAGAAGAAGTGGGTTCTAAGAGTTTGAGTTGGTTTGTGGAACGCAACCAAGAAAAGCTGAAAAACGATGTGATTTTAATTTCTGACACCGGAATGATTTCAAATCAACAACCATCCATCACTACAGGATTACGTGGATTAAGTTATGTAGAAGTAGAAGTTACGGGACCAAACCGTGATTTACATTCTGGACTATATGGCGGAGCCGTTGCCAATCCGATAAATGTTCTGGCAAAAATGATTGCTTCGCTTCACGACGAAGACAATCACATTACCATTCCTGGCTTTTATGATAATGTTCAAGAATTATCTCTTGAAGAAAGAGCCGAAATGGCAAAAGCCCCTTTCAAATTAGAAGACTATAAAAAAGCACTAGAGTTAAACGATATTTATGGTGAAAAAGGCTATTTAACCAACGAAAGAAACTCCATACGTCCAACACTTGATGTCAATGGAATTTGGGGTGGATACACTGGAGAAGGTGCTAAAACAGTTATTGCAAGCAAAGCTTTCGCTAAAATTTCGATGCGTTTAGTTCCAAATCAAGATTGGGAACAAATCACCGAATTATTCACTAAACATTTCCTCAGTATTGCTCCTGCAGGCGTTACCGTAAAAGTAAAACCGCATCACGGCGGACAAGGTTACGTGACTCCAATTGACAGCATTGGATACAAAGCGGCGAACATGGCCTATACAGAAACCTTTGGTGTGCCTGCCATTCCTGTTCGTTCAGGGGGAAGTATTCCTATTGTTGCCTTATTCGAAAAAGAACTGAAAAGTAAAACTATTTTGATGGGATTTGGTTTGGATAGCGATGCGATTCACTCGCCAAATGAACATTTCGGAATTTTCAATTATTTGAAAGGAATCGAAACTATCCCATTGTTTTATAAATATTTCGTAGAACTTTCGAAATAATATTTCTCATTCCGTCCGTTCGAGTTTTTTTGAGAAGAGCAACGGAACAAAAAAGTATCGAGAACCCTTTTCAAAATAAATAATCCGTTCCTTCTACATAGAGTGAACGGATTTTTTTTGGGCGTTACCTCGTTTCAGAAATATCTCGTTCAATAAAAACTTCTGTTTAGAAACAAGGTCGGGCTATTCGCTCTATCTTTTGTTCCAATTTTATTTGCTTCGCTAGCCCTTTCTATTGTCACAAAAGGATGCCGCTGCTATCCCTAACGCGCTAACTAAGAAATAAATACTTCCAAATCAAAATCTTTAAAAAAAATTTGTTTTTTAAAGATTTTGCTCTACATTTGTAGAACAATGTTTTAATTTGTAGAATATGAAAATGCAAAATCTTTATAAAATTGTCCTCCTTATAATATGTATAAGCCTAACTAGCTGTAAAGTCAATCAAACTAAAAATGGATTCAAAACGGGTAAATGGATTCAAACGAAAAAATTCATGAATATCGAATCCACTGCAACAGGAAGATACAAAAAAGGAAATAAGATTGGAACTTGGAAAGAGTTCATGAGCGATAGATTACTTTCAAAAGAAAAATATAAAAAAAACAGTTGCCATATAATCAAATATCACAATACTGGACAAATTCAACAAATAGGTGTTTCAAACAAAGCCATGATAAATTCAAAGATAGAATGGCTACCCACAGGAGAATGGAAATTTTATGACTCCGAAGGGATTTTACTCGGAACCAAGATCTATGAAAAAGGTATACCAATTCAAGAAATTTATACAAAATAAAAAAAATAAATATGCTACAACTAACTAACTCCGAAGAACAACTGATGGAACATCTTTGGCAACTAGAAAAAGCTTTCATGAAGGATTTGCTCGAAGCATTCCCGGATCCAAAACCCAAAACCACAACCGTTGCCACACTTTTAAAAAGAATGATTGACAAAAAATTCGTTGCCTACAATGAATTTGGAAACTCTCGGGAATATTATCCTTTGGTCAAAAAAACGGATTATTTCTCGAAACACGTCAACGGATTGATTAGTAATTTCTTTAATAATTCGGCATCACAATTTGCTTCTTTCTTTACCACCGAAACCAATTTGTCAGAAAGAGAATTGGAAGAACTCAGAAAAATAATAGATAGTGAAATTCAAAAAAAGAAAAAATGATAGACTTTCTAATTAAATTAACCATTACCTTATTCGTATTACTGGCAGTGTATTATTTGTTTTTGGAAAAAGAAAAAATGCACCTATTCAACAGGTTTTACTTGTTGTTCAGTCTAGTATTTTCATTTGTAGTTCCGTTCATTACAATAGAAGTGATTCAGGAAATAGCGAAAAGTACAGCTGTTCCTGCAAACATTCAAGTACTACAGGGAAGCACACAAATAGTTGAAGAAACAAACTATTTACCCATAGCATTATGGAGTTTGTATGCTTTAGTAACACTGATTTTGGCAATCCGTTTTATTAGCAACGTCATCAAGATTTCGGCAAAAATGAAGTCGAATTCACCAATTGCTTATAAAAACGCCAAATTGATTTTGGTGCCTGAAAAAACACTGCCGCATACTTTCCTCAACTCTATTTTCATCAACGAAACGGATTATAATAATCGAAATATTGAAGCGGAATTATATACCCATGAATTGACGCATGTTACTCAAAAACACACTTTAGACATTTTGTTTATAGAAATCATCAAAACGATATTTTGGTTCAACCCTATTTTTATTTTTTACAAGAAAGCTATACAGCTCAATCACGAATTTCTTGCTGATGAGAAAGTAGTCACATCCTATAAAAACGTTCCGTTTTACCAATCTTTATTACTATCGAAAGCAAACGAGAACCAACCTTTTTACCTGGCCAGTAATTTGAATTATTTAATAACTAAAAAACGATTACTTATGATGACAAAAACCACCTCCACAACGAGAGCATTAGTAAAGAAGGGACTTCTAATTCCTTTATTGACTGTATTAGTATTTTCACTCTGCACAAAAGTAGTAGCTCAAGAAAAAAAAGTAGTAAAGGCTGAGCAGACGAAGACTCAACTTACCGGAATGGAAAAGTATTTTGAAAATACCATTTTCAAAATCAAGGATAAAAATGGAACAATTGTATCCGAAAAAAAATTCAACGAGCTTACCGATCTAGAGAAAAAAAATGTTCCGCCTCCTCCACCTCCAGCAACAAGTAAGCAGGATAAAAATCTCAAAGAAGCAAAAGGACCAACGTCAGTTGAATTGAGTATTTATAACAAAGGAGATGACAAGGCTTACAAAGTACAGGACGCTAAAACGGTCTCCCCTGAAAAAGTAAGGACTAATCAAAGTCAAACTGTTTACGATATCGCTGGACTAACAGAAAAACCAGAATTTCCGGGCGGGATAGTTGAATTCTATAAATTTGTAGGCGAAAATTTCCAAATTTCTAAAGAAGCGTCAGCTAACAAAATAAAAGGAAAAGTATACATCACTTTCATAGTAGAAAAAGACGGGAGCATAACAGATACAAAAATCTTAAGAGACATTGGCTTTAACACAGGCGAAGAAGCAGAAAGAGTGATACGCTTGAGCCCAAAATGGATTCCCGGTAAAATGAATGAGGAACCAGTTAGAACCATGTATAGTTTACCTATAACCGTTCAAACGGCTAAATAGATTTTAAAACAACAAATCCGCTTCATTACGAAGCGGATTCATTGAACTACAAATCTAAAAACTATTAACTAAAATTTTTTATCGGGTTATAACCCAAATATGGCATGGCTTGTTCTTTGAAAACAACGCCATATTCTTCTAATTCTTTCAAAATAGGCACATACACTTCTTTACGAATAGGAAGTTGTACGCCTGGGGTTGTAATCTTACCATTTAAAATCAGCAATGTTGCCATGGCAACCGGCAAACCCACTGTTTTTGCCATTGCAGTATACGTTTGGTCTTCGCCAATACAGACCATTTTGGAGTCGATTTGTCTTTTCACACCATCTAATTCATATCCAAATTTATGGTACATCACAATCATATCTTTATCATCGGGCTGTAACGTCCAACTATCACTCAATATTTTTTCCAGTATTTGTGCTGGAGTAGCGTTTTTAAGTCCCACAATTTTTTTGGAGTTGAATAAATCCAGCTCCACTAATTTATCCCACATAATATCGTCCTGATCAATTTTGAGAATCAAACGCACTTTTATTTCAACGGAATCCGTAGGATGATACGGCAAGAAGGAATTTACGAATTTACGATAGCTCATGTGCTCGGAATCTTCCATAACATAACTGTCATCCGTCATTCCCAATTGCACAAACATATTCCAAGCTTTGGAAAATCCTACCCGACGAATTGTACCTCTATATAAAGTAAGTACATCATCTAACCTATAAACACTTCTGTATTTTAAGGAATCTCTATTGGAATACGCTTCAAATCTACCATAGTCTTCTACTTCAAGAAATTCAGTTCTTCTAAATAGATTACAATACGGTATGTATTTATAAGCTCCTTCCTGAATAAACTTGGCAGCACCGCCTTGTCCAGCAAGAACAACGTTACGAGGCGCCCAGGTAAATTTATAATTCCAAAGATTTGTATCAGATTCTGGCGCAACTAGACCACCACAAAAGGATTCAAACAAAAGCATTTTCCCTCCTTTATCACCAATTTCATCAATAATTTTCATGGCGCTCATGTGATCTATTCCAGGATCCAAACCAATCTCATTCATGAAAATAAGATTATTTTCTTTGGCAGCTGCATCTAATTCTTGCATGGCATCACTCACATAGGAAGCCGTAACCATGCTCTTTTTATAAACAATACAATCTCTGGCAACCTCAATATGCAAATGCGCAGGCAACATCGAGATAACAATATCTGCTTTTTGAATCGCTTCTTTCCTTTGATTTTCATCAAAAATATTTAGGTCAATAGGAGTCGCATTGGGGTGATTATTGGTTTTCTTTTGGGCTAATGTCATCGATAAGTCACCAATAATGAGGTGTAAATTCTCTTTTTCAGATTTACTTAGAAGATATTGAATCAACGATGACGCTGATCTTCCTGCCCCAATGATAAGTATTGTTCTCATTTTTCTATAATTATAACACAAACATACAAAATTGTTGTATTTATAACAAATAGCAAACATTAAAACTTAATTTTTTTTCTAAAAAAGAAAAAGTAACACTAAAAAAAGAAAATATAGCAATCAAACTCCAAAAAAAGTATCAACCAATATTCTTTCAATTTAGATAGCAATGAGATACTTTTGCAATTAAAATAGAACAAAAAAAAATGGACAAAAAAATAATTTCAACCGGAGCAATTTTTGGAATGATAGCAATAATTCTAGGTGCTTTTGGCGCACATGCCCTAAAAAAAGTACTGTCTGTAGAGCAACTTTCCACTTTTGAGACTGGAGTACGCTATCAAATGTACCATGCGCTATTTTTATTATTTATTGGACTAATGACAGACTTGTCTCAAAAAACGAAGAAAACTATCTATAATTTGGTGCTTTTTGGTGTTATTTTATTCTCAGGATCTATTTATTTATTGGCCACAAATACACTTACTTCTTTTGATTTTAAAGCGATTGGTTTTGTGACTCCAATCGGTGGACTCTTATTAATACTGGCTTGGGGGATATTATTTATTAATATAATCAAGAAAAAACAATAAAACCACGATAATTAAATCCTATCTAAAATATAAGTTCTACTTTTGCAGTCGATAAATTAAACTTCACAATACATAATTTTATGAATAATAACACACCGTTTACGCAATCGATTTCGCTAGAAGACATAGGAATTGAAAACGCAAAGATTCATTACCAATTATCAGCCAACGAATTACACGAAAAGACAATTGCATTAGGTCAAGGAATTGAAATTTCGAACGGCGCTTTAGCAGTTAACACTGGCGAATATACTGGACGCTCTCCTCAGGATCGATTTATTGTCAAAGACAGCATTACTGAGAACCAAGTTTGGTGGGGAAAAGTAAACATTCCGTTTGAACCTAAAGCATTTGATGCTTTATATAAAAAAGTTACGGATTATTTATCAAATAAGGAAGTTTACGTAAGAGATTCTTATGTATGTGCTGATCCTAATTACAGATTAAATGTTAGAGTGGTTACAGAAACTCCTTGGGCAAATTTATTCTGTTTCAATATGTTTTTGAGACCTGAATTAGAAGAACTTGAAAAATTTACAGCAGAATGGACTTTGCTATGTGTTCCTAGTTTCATGGCAGATCCTGCCGTTGACGGAACCCGTCAAAGTAACTTTGCTATTTTAGATTTCACTAAAAAAATAGTTCTGATTGGTGGAACTGGATATACCGGGGAAATGAAAAAAGGAATTTTTTCTGCTTTGAATTTCATTTTACCTGTTTTCAAAAATACATTACCTATGCACTGTAGTGCTAATGTAGGTGAAAAAGGAGATACAGCTATTTTCTTTGGATTATCAGGAACCGGAAAAACAACTTTATCTGCAGATCCAAACAGAAAATTAATTGGAGACGATGAACACGGTTGGACTAATGAAAATACCGTTTTCAATTTTGAAGGAGGTTGTTATGCAAAAGTCATCAATCTTTCCGAAGAAAATGAACCAGATATCTTTAGAGCCATAAAAAAAGGCGCAATTTTAGAGAATGTAATTATAAACAATGACACGAATGAAGTTGATTATGAGGACGTTTCAATCACACAAAACACCCGCGTAAGTTATCCTATTTACCATATTGATAATATCCAACCCGGTTCTATTGGGAAAAATCCTAAAAATATATTTTTCTTAACTGCCGATTCTTTCGGGATATTACCTCCTATTTCGAGACTAACTCCTGGACAAGCGGCTTATCACTTTATTTCAGGATACACGGCAAAAGTGGCAGGAACAGAAGCTGGTATTACGGAGCCTCAACCTAATTTTTCTGCTTGTTTTGGCGCACCGTTTATGCCTTTGCATCCAACAAAATACGCTGAAATGCTAAGCAAAAAAATAAAAGACGCTAATGTAAAAGTTTGGTTAATCAATACCGGATGGACTGGTGGACCTTACGGAACAGGAAGCAGAATGAAACTAAAATACACTCGTGCAATGATTACTGCTGCGTTAAACGGAGAATTGGATGATGTGGACTATGAAAATCACGAAGTTTTTGGAATTGCAAAACCACAATCTTGCCCAAATGTACCAACTGAAATATTAAATCCAAGAAATACTTGGGAAGATCCTGAGTTGTATGATATAAAAGCGGTCGAATTAGCTCAAAAATTTAAAGCCAATTTCGCCAAGTTTGAAGAGTTTGCTAATGCCGAAATTATGGCAGGAGCTCCCTTAGCTTAAGTTAATTTTAATTCAAAAACAAAAAGAGCTGTTCGTAATGAACAGCTCTTTTTATATAGTAGAAAAAGCTAATTAAAATCATATCAACTATTTATACCATTATTTGTTTTTTGGCGTTAAATTTGCAAGCATCAATCAAAATCATCAATCATGTTAAAACATTTTTTCATCCTTTGTTCCGGAGCCGACAAAGAACTCCTTGAAGGCTGTTCCGAAGGCGAACAAACCAAATATGTTGGTATTGGCGCCACTGTTTTTTTTACTGCCGTTATGGCTTTTATTGCAAGTGCGTATGCCTTGTTTACCGTTTTTGACAGTATCTATCCCGCTTTACTTTTTGGATTGGTTTGGAGTTTACTCATCTTTAATTTGGATCGTTTTATCGTTTCCACTATTCGAAAAAGAGACAAGTTCGGAAGTGAATTTCTACAAGCAACTCCCCGAATTATTTTGGCAGTTATCATTGCCATTGTGATTTCTAAACCATTAGAAATTAAAATTTTCGAAAAAGAAATTAACACCGTTTTATTGAAAGAAAAAAACGCAATGGCTTTGAACAACAAAAAAGAAATTGCCAGTTATTTCAAATCGGATTTAGATAAAAACAAAACCGAAATCGATAGCTTAAAATCGGATATTACTAAGAAAGAAAAGGAAGTGAATACGCTTTATGAAACTTACATTACAGAAGCAGAAGGTACAAAAGGCACTATGAAATTGGGGAAAGGTCCCGTATTTAAAGAAAAAATTGCCAAACATAGCTTGGCTACTGCCGAACTCGATACTATTAGAAAAAACAACTTGGCAAAAATTGCCGAAAAGGAGAAAAAATCTAAAACGCTACAAGCTGATTTAGATAAAAAAGTAACCGAAACCCAACCGATCATTGATGGTTTTGACGGTTTAATGGCGCGAATAAACGCATTAGACAAATTGCCATGGATTCCTTCATTCTTCATCATGTTGCTGTTTTTAGCCATTGAAACTTCCCCAATAATTGCCAAACTTTTATCTCCAAAAGGCGAATATGATTATAAACTGGAAGATCTAGAAACAGCGCTGAAAGCAACTTTGGAACAAGATAAATACCAAAGAGGCTTGTTAGTAAAAACAAGTGCTGCTATGCACGATAAAGTCTATCAAGACATTGCTCAAGACAAGAATTTATATGACTTGCAACGCAAGAAAGCGACGGAATTACTGGAATTGCAAGCACATAACTTTGTAGAAAAGCAGAAGAAAACACTTTAGTTTTTAAGTTAAAAAGTCGAAAGTCTTAAAGTCAGGATACGAGTTCCTTCTTTAAGACTTTCAACTTTACGCCTTTCGACTATTTTACATATGACTCAAAATCTCTTTTTTGAAAACATCATATTCGCCTTGCAAAATCAATCCATTATCCAATAATCTTTTATAATTCTGTAATTTTTCAAAAAGTTCATCTTGTGACAAATTGCTTAAGCCGATTTCCTTTTGATTTTCAACAGGAGGACTGAACTCTTCGGGTTCCATATTAAAAGGCGGAGGTGAAATTGGCATTATTTCAGAGAAACTAGTAACTTCTTCGGTTTCCATTTCTTCAACAAAATCTTCGTCTAAAATCACAGCATCTGAAATTCCTTCAACAGTTGGTTGATGTGTAATTGTTCCACTTTTTAAAATATCCAATTGTTCTTTGGCATAAGTGAAAATTTTTCTTGCTTGAATTTTTGGAATATAATCAATCGAAACTTGCATATCCGTTTTGGTGGAAAACGAAAATTCAGAGCCTAAAATATTTTCTTTAACAAAAGTTCCTTCAATTTGATCCCAAGTATAATCCGTAAAATCCATAGAAAGTCCTAGGTTTTTAGGCTGACAAATAATAATTCGCTTGTTTGTCAATACAATACTATCCGGAAAAACGGTCAATGCAGGTTTTTTCTGAACAGCGATATAACCAATTTCTTCGTTCTTCATCAATAAATCATACAATTTTGAAGTGAGTTTTTCAATGGCTTTCGGATCTTGTTCTTCGTTCAGGAATTTTTTAAGTTGTTCTTTCATTTTTATGCTGAATTTATTTCAGTATCTGTTTATTATTTATGTTCAAAATGCATCGCAAAAGTAATGCCTAATTTTCTAATTCAATAATTTCGATTTGCAATTTCTTTGTTAAACTTTTGAAAACCAATTCATAGGAATCATCAATCAATTTTATGACAAAACAATCCGAAAGGTCTTTATTTATATTTACGGTATTCCAATGAATTTTACTCATATGAAAACCTGGTTTAATATCATCGTATTGCGCCCTCAATTCTTCTGCTTTATCTGGGTCGCATTTCAAATTAACCGATGGTTCGCCTTTTTCCCATTGACTTAAAGATGACAAAGCAAACATTTTTCTTCCCACTTTAAAAACTAAGGTATCTTCATCAAAAGGAAAATGTTCCGTCACTCCTTTTTTAGAAAGGCAGTATTCGTAGTAGGTTTCTAGGTTCATTATTTACTGTTTTCCAATTAATCCCAAATGTGTGTATTTAAAACCTTTTTCATATTTCAATCCATAACCCAGCATTCTATCTAACGACGAATGAGCAAATAGAATTACTCCAGCCAGCTGAATTTCATTCTGATGAAAGTATATTCCAATTAAATAGATGATTATAGCAATTCCTCTATGATGGAATATATTGTAGCTGAATGCACCTATTTTATTTCCAAAAACATAGCCAACCATAGAAAAGTCCGGTGCTAAAATCAACGTGAAAAACCACCACCAAGGATAATTTAAAATACTAAAAAAATAAATCCCAAGTAACAACAATCCCAATTCTTCCAGTTTAATAATTGTTTTCATTCGATAATTTTTTCCATTAATTTTTCGGGATTCGCTAAATGCTTGAAACCAAATTTTTGATATAAAAAATGCGCATCAGACGTGGCAAGCCTCCAAATTTTTACCTTTTTTAGCATCGGCTCACTCATCATATTTTTGATCAAAATTGAAGAATATCCTTTCCCGCGATGTTCCTCTGTAATAAATACATCCATTAAATAAGCAAAAACCACATAATCTGTAATAACACGTGCAAATCCGATTTGCTTGTTATCGAGGTAAATTCCAAAACAAAAAGAATGATCGATAGTAGTTTGCACTTCTTCAATGGTTCGTCCAGCGGCCCAATAAATATCCTTCAAAAAATGTTGGATAAACGGAATATCGAGCTTATTTTTATCGGTTGAAACGGTAATCATATTTTATACAAAATTGGTTTACTCGGACTCGCATCATTCTCAAACGAAGCAATTTGCAAGTTCAACAAATAACTACCGTCTTGCACTTCATTCGAAACAAAAATCATTTCAGTAATAGTTGCTTCCAATCTTGCATCTTCATTCAAATTGTTTACGTCTTTTACATTCCAAAATGCTTTGTGCGCCAATAATTTTCCTTGATCATGTTCTTTATCCACACTTGGCAAATCAATCAGCAAATGTTGTATTTTGCTTTCGCAAATGAACCGCGCAGCAGCTTCATCCAGATAAGGCGGATTGGTATTCGAATATTTTAAATGTTTTTTTGATTCTAAATTGGGCAACGTTCTAATAATTATTGCTTCTGGGGTTTTTCCATTCAAGGCTTTTTCAATCTGAATTTTAGTAATCACCCGATCTACTCCGTGCATTTCCGGTTCTACCGAAACCAATTCTGCTAAGAAGAAAAACTGTTTCAACGATTGATTTATGCTGTAAAACTCCCGTGTAATGTGGCCCAGACATTCCGTGTGCGTCCCGTGACCGTGCGGATTAAAGAAAATATTATTGAAATTAGTGGAAGCTCCTTTTTTCACGCTTCCAATCCAATTGTCAAAAACTACGGGTTCAATTATCGGTTTATCAATATACCAAGCAATTGGATTTTCATCTGTATTCGTTAATGGAATCGAAATATCAATAGGTTTTGATAGGTCTACTTGATATTTATTATCGATAATTGCTAGCATAATTATTTAACCACAAAGGGCATTAAGATTATCACCAAGATCACAAAGCATAGTGGAGTTTGTGCCATCTTTGCGTACTTAGTGGTTATATTTTATTCCAAATTTAAATAAAATAAATCCGATGCAATTCCATCCGTCAAAAACTTTCCTTTTTTGGTGGTTTTTAAAATGTTATTTTCAATGGAAAGCAAATTGTCATTCAAAAACTTCTGACTTTGTTTAAGCAGATAATCCAAAAATTCCCTTCCAAATTCCTTTTCGATTCTATCTAACGAAACGCCCCAAATCGTTCGCAACCCCGTCATAATATATTCGTTATATCGATCCGCAATCGAAAGAATTTCTTTTTCGTTAGGCAACTTATCTTCTTGAATGGATTTTAAATAAAGAGAATTGTTAGAAACATTCCAACTTCGGGAAACGCCATCATAACTGTGTGCCGAAGGACCAATTCCAATATATTTTTTTCCTAACCAATACGCCGAATTATTTTTGGAGAAATAATTCTCCTTCCCGAAATTCGACAATTCATAATGAATGAAATCATTGGCTTCGAGCGTTTCCACCAAAATAGCAAAATGTTCTTGGGCAACTTCATCTTTAGGAGCAGCAATTTTTCCCGTCTGAATCAGTTTATTCAAAGCTGTTTTTGGTTCCACCGTCAAAGCATAACTAGAAATGTGCGGAATCCCATAAGACAGAGCGATTTCGATATTTTGCTTCCATTTCTCATTGCTCATTTGCTGCGCCTGTTCGCCATTCTGGCTCGAGTCCGGAATTCCGTAAATCAAATCAAGGGAAATATTGTCGAAATATTGAGTCGCTATTTCTAACGATTTTTTGGCTTCTGCCGAATTATGCGCGCGATTCATCATTTTCAAATCGTCTTCAAAAAACGACTGAATTCCAATACTCAAACGATTTATTTTACTTTTTGACAATTCAATTATTCGTTCACTTGACAAATCATCAGGATTCGCTTCAATCGTGATTTCAGGATTTTCTGAAACAGAATAGCTATTATAAACTGCAGCAATCAGAAAATTAATCTCTTCAGAAGTTAAAACCGAAGGCGTTCCTCCTCCAAAATAAATGGTCTCAACTTGTTCGTTTTCAAACTCACTTTTGCGCATTTCAATTTCTTTGGCAATAGCCAAAACCATCTCTTCTTTCTTCTTCATCGAAGTCGAAAAATGAAAGTCGCAGTAGTGACATGCCTGCTTGCAAAAAGGGATATGGATGTAGATTCCTGACATAAATTAGCTTTAACTTAATTTGATTATTAAAACCATCGGTAACAGTATACTTAATAACATAAAAACAAACCCAAAAAATTTATCAGCAAAAAGACTTACATCTCCTGAATAAAATAATTCTCGTTGTGGAATTTTTGGATCTCTTCTCTTTCTTGCCCAAAAAGGAATTAACATTAACCTGTAAAGCAATAACGAATATATGGGACAAAACCACAATAATATAAAGTTTGGCGAAGTGCTTTTATCATTGCTCATTTCAAAAAAAGATAGGATCGAAATTAAAATAGCGAAACTAAATATTATTAAAAATGGCATTCTCTCTCTCAATACTTTCCTACTAATTATAAAAATTAATGGAATAAACAATAAACCAATAAATGAGAACTCTTTAAACATTATTACGAGATTTTTTATAAGTATTATAATTACAAAATGAAAACTATTTTTTAACTCGTTCTTCGTTTTGTTTTACAAAAGCATCCCAACCGGTATAACTTTTGGTGCCAGTCACTTTTCCTGAATTGAAAAAATGACAAACTGCTGCTGCCAAACCATCCGTGCTATCAAGATTTTTAGGTAATTCTTTCAGTCCTAAAAGTTGCTGCAGCATTTTAGCGACTTGTTCTTTACTGGCATTTCCGTTTCCGGTAATCGCCATTTTTATCTTCTTGGGTTCGTATTCAGTAATAGGAATATCTCTCGAAAGTCCCGCTGCCATGGCCACACCTTGTGCTCGTCCTAACTTCAACATCGATTGCACATTTTTACCAAAGAAAGGTGCTTCAATCGCAATTTCATCTGGATGGTGTGTATCGATTAACTCAATGGTACGCTCAAAAATGATTTTCAGTTTTTGATAATGATTGTCATATTTGGACAATTGTAATTCATTCAATTGCAAAAACTCCATTTTTTTGTTGACAATTTTTATCAATCCAAAACCCATAATTGTTGTTCCGGGGTCAATTCCTAATATGATGCGTTCGTTTGCCAAGTTGATTTGTTTCAGGTTTAAAGTTTCAGGTTTAAAAGTTTATTCGTTATTTTACACCTTAATTATTCCCCATTCGGGGGCTAGGGGACTTATGATTACAATTCCACACAAAACTAAACAATTCCTCGTTCTTATAATCAAAATTTTGATTGTGGGCGGTGCCTTTTATTTTATTTACAATCAACTTGCCAATAACGACAAGCTCGATTGGCAGAAATTCCTTGTTTTGTTCCAGAAAAACCAATCAACTGGGGGAATCGCCTTTATTTTATTTTTCAGTTTTTTGAATCGATTTTTTGAAATCTTGAAATGGCAAAATTTGGTTCATTTTATCCATAAAATATCTATCGGCGAAGCCACTAAACAAGTTCTTGGCGCATTGACTGCCGGACTATTTACACCTAATGGTGTAGGAGAATATGCCGGAAAAGCTTTGTTTTTTGAAAAAAAAGACACTAAAAATATCCTTTTTTTAAACCTGATTTGCAACGGAATCCAAATGATTTTGACCGTTATTTTTGGAGTTTTCGGCTTATTGTATTTCAATGCAAAGTACAATGTGATTACTACAAAAACCGTGGCATTGCTATTTGGAATGCTATTACTCCTATTCGTTGTTTTATTTTTGGTTAAAAAAATCGCAATCAAAGGCTATTCTATCGAAAAACTAATTATTAAGATTAATGAAATTCCAAAATCAATTCATCAAAAAAATATCTTTTTGGGAGTTTGTCGCTATCTGGTTTTTTCACACCAATATTATTTCTTGTTTTTGGCTTTCGATGTTCATTTCCCTTATTTAATTATGATGTCGTGTATTTCGAGTGTATATTTCTTAGCGTCTTCCTTGCCTACTTTTCAGTTTCTAGACTTTGCTGTGAAGGGAAGTGTAGCCGTTTATTTTTTCGGGATTCTAGGCATAAATGAATGGATTGTAATTTTTATTTCGACGTTAATGTGGTTTCTCAATGTGGTTTTACCAGTACTTATTGGGAGTTATTATGTGTTGAATTTTAAAAGCCCCCTAACCCCCAAAGAGGGAATCACAAAGGAGATTAATTTAACTCCTAAAGAATGATTACCTTAATTTTAAGTGCGATTGTAATAGTTTATCTTTTTACTATTTGCTTTTTGATTTATGGCTTCACCAAAGTAAATACTGTTGATTACATTGGCTTAAAGCCAATAAATAAATTCTCGATTATTGTTCCTTTTCGGAATGAGGCCGAAAATTTGCCTATTTTGTTAGATAGTTTATCCAAGTTAAATTATCCGATGGAATTGTTTGAAGTTATTTTGGTGGATGATTTTTCCCAAGAAGAGTTTAAAGTTCAAAGTTTAAAGTTTAAAGTTTCGGTCATAAAGAACATTCGGGTTTCTAACTCCCCTAAGAAAGATGCGATTGTGACCGCGATGCAAATCGTAAAAACGGACTGGATCATTACTACCGATGCAGATTGTCAGGTCAATAAGAACTGGTTACTGACATTGGATAATTACATTCAGCTTCACAATACTTCGATGATTGCAGGAGCTGTGACTTATGATTGCAAAAGTTCGTTTCTGCATCATTTCCAGCAATTGGATTTGGCGAGTTTACAAGGCGCTACTATCGGGAGTTTTGGTTTGCGAAAAGGATTTATGTGCAATGGCGCGAACTTCGCTTATACCAAATCATTATTTTTATCACTAAATGGTTTCGAGGGAAATAACAAAATTACAAGTGGCGATGACGTTTTCCTACTACAAAAAGCAATTTCACGTTTTCCGGAAAAAGTACATTATTTGAAATCTGAAAACACTATCGTAACTACAAAACCTTTGAATGACTGGAAATCTTTGTTTTATCAAAGAGTCCGTTGGGCTTCAAAAACGAGTTCGTATGAAAGTAGTTTTGGAAAAGCTTTAGGTTTAGTCGTGTTTGGAGGGAATTTGAGTTTGATTTTAGCTGTTTTTTTATGGATTGCAGGTTATGTTACTTTGCATAACGTCTTTTTCTTATGGCTGTCAAAATTTGTTATTGACACTATTTTGATCCAAAAGTCCCATTTATTTTTGACCAAAAAAAGAATGCGCTATTTAATTATGAGCAGTTTTTTCTATCCGTTTTTCAGCGTAAGCGTCGCTTTATATTCGCTATTTGGGAAATATGAATGGAAAGGGAGACGATTCTAGATTTTTTATTTCAGATGTATGCAGAACGATACCTCTTGTTTTCACAAATGCCCTCGCCCAGATGGAAACGGCATCCTTTTTCTTTTTGATTAAAAAAGAAAAAGATATAGTGAACAGCTGGAAATAGCTCCTAGAAAAACTATTCCACTTTAAGAATAACGGGAAGTATAAACTGCGTTTTTACTGGAATTCCACGTTTGATGGCTGGATTTACTTTTGGAAAATCGACCAAACGCGCCTGAAGAATGCTATCGATTTTTACCTTATCGTACGCCACCGAATCTTTAGGAAATTGCGGTTCGAATTTGATCGTGGAATTAGGAAAAACAGTGACTTTCACCTGAATGGTATCCAATTCCGGATAGCGAACGGATAGCGTATCTACGCTCAATTTTTGCTGAATAAGCTGGGTTAAAACCTCAAAAAAACATTGTTGACGCTGTGTTTTATTATCTATTTTTTCACAATCTGCCACCGATGGGTATTCGTCGACTTCTTTCCAATTGATTGTTTTCAATTCCTTACGCAACAATTCCTTTTCTGAAGGAACTTGCTTGTCGAAATATTGACAGGAATTGAAAAGTATAAGTGTTAATAAAAGGTAATATTGCTTCAAGATTAAGATTTTGAATGGGACTAATATTTTATAAAAATACAATTATTTTTTTTGAGATGCCTTATACCGCAAATAATCTTCATAGGATTCCGCAAACCATTTCTTTTTATTTTCATCGGCAATTTGTTTTTGGTCGGGATACAAAGCGGCTAAACGATCAGAGAAAACTGCAATTTGAATGGTATAGTTATAGAATTCTGCTCTGGTCAGTAATAATTTTGTGTCTGATTTCTTTTCGAAAAATTCAAAAAAAAGATGATCGAACTCTTTTAGGGAATAATTTAATACTTTTACTTTATTCACCCTGTACAAAGAGTCCTTTAAAAAATCGTCCTTACCGCTTGTCTTTGTTTCTTGCGCAATTAAAGTGCCCAAAGAAAGCGTGAATTGGATTAAAATGGAACAGGTTAAAATTATTTTTCTCATATTCGTTTACTAAATAGGTGTTCCTTTAATGTTTTCAAAAATACTAAAAATTAATTTATGGATTTACTGCTTTTGACTTTAGGTTTTATTTGTATGATTGTAGGTGTTTTTGGAAGTTTTTTGCCGGTTCTACCTGGCCCAAGCATTAGTTGGATTGGGTTGGTTTTGCTTTATTTTACCAATGCCATTGCAGCAAATTATTGGATTTTAGGAATAACTTTATTGATTACTATTATTATTTCTGTGTTGGATTATGTGATTCCGGCCAAAGGCACTAAAAAATTTGGTGGAAGCTCATATGGAATTTGGGGAACTAATATTGGTCTAATCATTGGGATTTTGGCCCCTATTCCTTTTGGATTTATCATCGGCCCTTTTGTTGGCGCCTTTGTGGGAGAACTAATTTATTCTAAAAACCATAAACAGGCTTTTAAAGCTGCAACAGGTTCATTTTTGGGCTTCCTAGCTTCTACGTTCATGAAATTTTTAGTTTGTATGATGTATTTGGGATTGTTTCTGGGAATTGTATGGCAATATAAGCTGGAGTTGTTTTAAATATAGCAACTGAAAAAGCCTTTCTTTCGAAAGACTTTTTTATACTAGTCTCATTTTTGGAACGAGAGGACTCGAACCCGTCTCGTCCCAAAAGACGAGATGACATGCACGTATTTTAACCAAGGAGAAAATCCCTTAACAACCTCTCTATCGAAGCGACATTCAACTTTTTCAATCGCAATTCCTCTTTCAAAGCTAATGTTTTCGTTTCAAATTCTTTAAAATAAACCAAAACCCATGGACCTCTACCTGATGTATATCTGCTCAAGCTATTATTATGTTCAAAAACACGTTTTTCAACATCTTGAGTAAATCCTTTATAAAATATACCTTGCTCATTTTTAATTATATAAACAAAATACATAGCACTGCTGATTAAAATTATTAAACACAAAAAAAGCCTTTCTTTTACGAAAGGCTTTCCCAAATATTAGTCTCGTTTTTGGAACGAGAGGACTCGAACCCGTCTCGTCCCAAAAGACGAGATGACAGGCAGGTATGCTAACCAACTTCAAAAATTATTTAACAACCTTTCTATCGAAGCAACATTCAATTTTTTCAATCGCACTTCCTCTTTTAAAGCTAATGTTTTAGTTTCAAATTCTTTAAAATAAACCAAAACCCATGGACCTTTACCTGATGTGTACCTGCTAAAGCCATTATTATGTTCAAAAATACGTTTCTCAATATCTTGAGTGAATCCTTTATAAAATATACCTTGTCCATTTTTAATTATATAAACAAAATACATAGCACTGCTGATTAAAATTATTAAACACAAAAAAACCTTTCTGTTACGAAAGGCTTTCCCCAATATTAGCGGTCTGGACGGGACTCGAACCCGCGACCCCATGCGTGACAGGCATGTATTCTAACCAACTGAACTACCAAACCAATATTTTTAATCTATAACAATCTAATTCTGAACTCCCGATTTAGACTCGAACCCGTCTCGTCCCAAAAGACGAGATGACAGGCATGTATTCTAACCAACTGAACTACCAAACCAATATTTTAATCCATAACAATCTAATTCTGAACTCCCGATTTGGACTCGAACCCGTCTCGTCCGAAAAGATGAGATAACAGGCATGTATTCTAACCAACTGAACTACCGAACCTGCTGTTTTATTGCGGTGGCAAAGATACAATAGATTTCCATTTATACACAGATAAGATGCAAAATCTTCACCCAAATGTTATATAACAAAATATCCAACTTCTTTAAATCAAAAAAGCCATCCGTAGGTTCTAAATAAATTTAGAAACATTGGAAAGCTTTTCATTGGTCTAACTACTAAACCCGGTCAGCTTACAAGACTGACCAAAACAACACAACTAGCTTTAGATACCTTTTATGGGGCAAAAAAGCCTTTCTGTTACGAAAGGCTTTCCCCAATATTAGCGGTCTGGACGGGACTCGAACCCGCGACCCCATGCGTGACAGGCATGTATTCTAACCAACTGAACTACCAAACCTGCTGCTTTATTGCGGTGGCAAAGATACAATAGATTTCCGTTTACGCAAGTGTTTTTATGAGAAATATTCAATAAAATTTTAACCTATTATCCAAAGTTTTGTTTTTCAACTAAGTATGTTGTTAAAATATTTTCAAAACTTTCGCCAACACTCACCGGAATGTACTTTATTCTGTTTTGCGCACAAGTTAATGCTAGTTTTCTAAAATATTTTTCGGTCTGTTTTTCGTATTCCTGTTTCACATTATCGGCAAAAATAGCCACTTCTTCTCCAGTTTCCACATCAATAAACTTCCTTGGAGCATTATCAAAATCAAAATTCAGTTCCGTTTTGTTATCAACCACATGGAATAAAACCACTTTATGCTTATTATGTTTCAAATGTTGTAAGGCATTAAACAGCGCTTCTTCTTTCCCAGACTGAAACATATCCGTAAACAAAATAATCATGGAACGACGGTGAATCTTTTCCGCTATTTGATGTAAAAAGGTAATTGTATTGGTACTTTTTTTTGTTGTTGGTTTTTCCAATAAGTTTTCAAGGGCATTCAATATCATTCGATGATGACGATCACTGCCTTTTTCAGGAGCGTAGTACTCATAAGTGTCCGAAAACACGCTTAGTCCTATCGCATCGCGTTGCTTCTTTAACAAATTCATTAAAACCGCCGAAGCCAAAACGGAGAAACCTATTTTGTTTTCAAAAAAAGCTTGCTTGTCTTTTAATTTGGGATAATGCATCGAGGAGGAATTGTCAATAATAATATGACAACGCAAATTCGTCTCTTCTTCAAAACGTTTGGTGTACAAGCGATCAGTCTTTGCAAACAATTTCCAATCGATATGCTTGGTACTTTCTCCTACGTTATAGACTTTGTGCTCGGCAAATTCAGCCGAAAACCCATGAAACGGACTTTTATGCATCCCCGAAATAAAACCTTCCACCACCTGATTGGCTAGCAATTCCAAATGCTGAAAGCTGGAAATTTTCTCTATTTGCGATTCGATCTTCATATCTCAAATATAGTAAAAGATGAAATAATTAAAAAATTAAAAGATTAAAGAAACATAACTAAATCTGGAAGCCGAAATAAATTCAGTTTAAACCAAAAAAAAGGCTTGACTTTCGCCAAACCTTTCATCTGAATAAATATCAGATTCTATATAAATCATAATCTACCGATTACAACAACGCGTCTAAACTATCAGCGTAGGTTTGTTTCGGAGCAACTCCTACTTGTTTTCCTACTACTTCTCCGTTATGAAAAACCAAAACCGTTGGGATGTTTCTCACTCCGTATTTTGCAGCAAATTCTTGGTTCGCGTCAACATCAACTTTACCTATTACTACTTTACCCTCGTATTCCGTACTAAGTTCGTCAATGATTGGACCAACCATTCTACAAGGTCCACACCATGCTGCCCAAAAATCTACCATTACTGGTTTGTCTGATTTCAAAACTACTTCTTCAAAAGTAGCGTCTGTTATTGCTAATGCCATATTATATTTTTGTTTAAAGTTTAGTTTAAAGTTTCACGAACCTCAATTACAACGCAAATTTAGATATTAAAAACAAACCAAACACCATTCTCAAATTAGTTTTGATTATAAATGTATTGTCAATAGTTATTTGAAGCTATTTCCTGCTGTACAATGGGTCTTTTAAACTGTCCCGAACTGTCAGGACAGTGTAAAAGGATTCCTCCCGAAACTTCGGGGCCATCACGGCTACAAAACCAAAACCAATAAACATCATCTTTAACAAATCCAATCAAAAAAAAAGGCTGTCTTTTCAGACAACCTTTCATATGTGTAACTCCAATAACGTTTTATTACAAACTGTATTTAAGACCAAGAGTTAATCCAACACCACTAATACTGATGTATGAGCTTAAATCATCTGTTGGTTTATTTTTATCAAAACCAGCTGCATTAGTTGACATATTGTTAGAAGTACTATTGATTTGATTTGAATAATTAGTATGGATGTCAGATTGAGTTCTAGTAGCCATCGCATCCGCGCCATTCATAGTAAATTCAGTAGTTTCTTTTGTTTTACCATGTACTGTAAAATTACGGTACTCTACTTCTCCAAACGCAGATAAGTTTTTTCCTAATTTATAAGAAGTACCTAAAGCTGCCATAAAACCTACCGTTGGGTTTGGTTTAACCTTATCAACGCTCTGAACTGCAACCGTAGTAGTAGCACTAGTTGGAACTATTGCGTCAGTCTTAATAGTTAAAGTACCATTAACAGGAACTATAACACCTACTTTTGAATATGTTTCAAATCCTTTAACTTCTCCTAAAAACAAAACAAGAGCTGGAGCTAGATCTAAAGCTTTAACTTGTCCGTCTGATTTTAATACTGTAGTATTTTGAGAGATAGTTTGCACCATTGTTTTACTATTACTATTGTAATAATTGATTCCCATTTCTACACCTAAACGATCAGTAAAACGATACCCAACATTACCTCCGTAACGAAAACCTTCTCCAAAAGATCCTGTAACGCTTTCTCTAGAATTTAATTTACCACCAACATAAACATCTTTATTGGCTGCTCTTCCTCCTACGGTAGGAAATTCAGTTGCGGTAGCTTGCGTGAAGTATGAAGCTCCCAATTTAAAATACCAACTTTCTTTCTTGCTTTCTTTCTTATCAGTTTGGCCCATCATAGTCAACGAGCAAGCCATAAATCCTAATAATAATAAATTCTTTTTCATAATATTATATTAATTAATTTACACCAAATTTAAATCAATTTCACATAACATTTGACAACACTTTAGCAATATCACTAGCAAATCATTACAGTATTTATTATTTTAACTGTAATATTATATTTACAGATTTATTTTTAACTAAATGAAAAGAATAAAATCTAAAATTTAACACCAAAACCCTAATTCAACTTAAAATTAATTTGCATTTTTTCTAATTCAAACAATAACTCGTTCGAAATCTTAATTTTCAGTTTTCTACTTGGCATCGACAATTTAGTGACCACCTTTATTTCTTCAATTTCGGTTACCGTACTGGTTTCGGGAATTTCCAAAACCCCCGATTCTGAATCTTCATTCTCTTCTACAAAATCTACGTCTTCACTTTCAATCACAACAGGTGCTGAAGCTACGATGCGTCTTGTTTTTTCCAATTCCATGATTTCAAAAGTCACTTGATTATCTCCCTTGTTTTCTGAAAAAAGATGACTCAGTTTATGAATAAATTCGGTTTTCAAATCAGTAATATTCAATAAAACAACTAGCTTTTTGGCAAAAATACCCAATACATCCTGCAACTGTTTCGCATCCGTAAACTGCATTCTTGGTTCCGATTTTTTCCCAGTATCCTTATTAACCCATCCGTCTTTTATCAGGATTTTAAAATAAACAAAATTATTAGGAAGTAAGTAACGGTGAAAATTCAGATACTCTTCATTAAATATTTTAAATTCAAAACTTTCTTCAAAACCTTCTAAGTTAAAAATCGCCCATTCCTTACCATTTTTGGCTATTCGTCTTTGCACATTAGAAACAATCCCTCCAAAAGCAAGGGTTTTCCCCACGTGGGATTCCATGTTTTTAAGCATTTCCAATTTCGAATTGCAGAAATATTTCATTTCAAATTTAAAATCATCCAGCGGATGTCCCGAAATATAAATTCCAACAACCTCTTTTTCTTTGGCCAATTTTTCCATCGTACTCCAATCCTCGCATGGCGGCACAACTGGTTCCGCAATTTGCACTTCGCTGGCATCGCCAAATAAACTCACCTGCGACGAATTTTCATTTTCCTGATACTTAGAACCATACCGAATCGCTTTTTCATAAAAAGTAATTCCATCGCCATCATCATGAAAATATTGCGCTCTGGTTGTATTTCCGAACGAATCAAAACCACCTGCTAACGCCAGATTCTCTAATGCTTTTTTATTTGCTGCACGCAAATCAATACGCTTAGTCAAATCAAAAATCGATTTGTATTTTCCGTCCTTTCTTTTCTCAACAATAGTCGCCACTGCACCAGAACCCACTCCTTTTATAGCGCCCATTCCAAAACGCACTGCATAATCATCATTTACAGTAAATTTATAAAACGACTCATTGACATCTGGTCCCAAAACTTGCAACCCCATGCGTTTACATTCTTCCATAAAGAACGAAACCTGTTTGATATCACTCATATTATTCGACAGAACTGCAGCCATATATTCGGCGGGATAATTAGCCTTCAAATAAGCTGTTTGGTATGCAATCCAAGCATAACAAGTAGAGTGCGATTTATTAAAGGCGTATTCCGCGAAGGCTTCCCAGTCTTTCCAAATTTTCTCCAGTTTATCTTCGGCATGACCTTTGGCAGCAGCCTGACTGATAAATTTGGGCTTCATCTTGTCCAAAACGTCCTTTTGCTTTTTTCCCATCGCTTTACGCAAAACATCGGCATCACCTTTGGAGAAATCCGCCAGTTTTTGAGACAAAAGCATTACTTGCTCTTGGTAAACCGTAATTCCATAAGTGTCTTTCAGTAATTCTTCACAGGCATCAAGGTCATAAATAATTTCCTCTTCGCCATTTTTTCGCTTGACGAAACTCGGAATATAAGCAATTGGTCCCGGACGATACAAAGCATTCATGGCAATCAAATCGGGAAAAACCGTAGGCTTCAATTCCTTCATGTATTTTTGCATTCCCGGACTCTCATACTGAAAAATCCCTACCGTTTCTCCACGCTGAAAAAGCTCGTAGGTCTTTAAATCATCGATAGGAAACGTGTCTGGATCGAGATCGATTCCATTTCTGTATTTCACTAATTTAACCGTATCTTTTATCAAGGTTAGGGTTTTCAAACCCAAGAAGTCCATTTTCAACAAACCCGCCGTTTCTACCACAGAGTTATCAAACTGGGTTACATATAAATCCGAATCTTTCGCAGTAGCAACAGGAACAAATTCGGTAATATCACTGGGCGTGATAATCACTCCACAAGCATGAATTCCGGTATTTCTTAAATTCCCTTCCAGAACTTTAGCTTGCTGAATAGTTTCACCACTCAAACCACTTTCGTTGGCCAGCGCAATTAATTCTTTTATTTTATCAAATTCCTCCGGACGAACCGCCTTCTTTATTAAGGCATCATCTTCACTCAAGAACCGAGCAAGATTCCATTTTCCGGGCATCATCCCCGGAATTAATTTGGCAATTTTATCGGCTTCAAATAAAGGTAAATCCAGTACACGAGCCGTATCTCGAATGGCTGATTTCGTTGCCATTTTACCATACGTAATAATTTGCGCCACTTGTTTTGAGCCATATTTCCGAATCACATAATCCATGACACTGCTACGTCCTTCATCATCAAAATCGATATCAATATCGGGAAGAGACACACGATCCGGATTCAGGAAACGCTCAAAAAGCAGGTTATATTTTAAAGGGTCGATGTTTGTAATTTTCAAACAATACGCCACCACGGAACCCGCTGCAGAACCCCGACCAGGACCTACTGAAACCCCCATACTTCGCGCTTCGGCAATTAAATCCTGTACAATCAAGAAATATCCCGGATAACCCGAATTAGAAATAGTCAATAATTCAAAATCCAGTCGTTCCTGAATTTCTTCTGTAATTTCAGGATATCTTCTATTTGCACCTTCAAAAGTAAGATGTCTTAAATACGCATTCTCTCCTCGAACGCCTCCATCAACAGCGTCTTCGGGAATTTCAAACTCGGTTGGAATTTCAAATTTTGGCAACAAAACTTCGCGCGCTAAATCGAAAATTTCTATTTTATCAACAATTTCGGAAATATTCGAAATCGCTTCCGGTAAATCGTTGAAGAGCTTTTTCATCTCATCACCCGACTTGAAATAATATTCCTGGTTGGGTAATCCGTAACGATAACCACGGCCACGGCCTATTGGCGTCGTTTGTTTTTCGCCATCACGCACACAAAGCAAAATATCGTGCGCATTTGCATTTTCTTTATCTATATAAAAAATATTATTAGTCGCAATTAGCTTCACATCATGCTTTCTTGCCAAAGAAATCAATGAGGTATTCACTCGATTTTCATCCTCTTGATTGTGACGCATCAACTCAATATAAAAATCTTCTTTGAATTCGTCTTTCCACCAAAGCAAAGCTTCCTCGGCTTGGTTTTCACCAAGATTTAGAACTTTATTTGGAATTTCACCATAGAGATTTCCGGATAAGACAATAATATCTTCCTTGTATTGCTGAATGACTTTCCGGTCGATTCTTGGTACATAATAGAACCCTTCCGTATAAGCAATGGAAGATATTTTGGCCAAATTATGATAGCCTTTTTTGGTCTTCGCCAAAAGTACTATTTGGTAACCATTATCCTTAACCGACTTGTTTTTATGATCTTCGCAAACAAAAAACTCGCAACCCACAATGGGTTTCATCGGAACTTCAGTAGGTTCTTCACCGTTTTCAATCGCTGTTTTATTCTTGGCTTCGGCGGCTTTGTTGTGATACAATATATCCCGTACAAAATGAAAAGCGCCCATCAAATTGGCATGATCCGTCATGGCCACCGCAGGCATTTTTTGTTGCGCTGCCGCTTTGACCAATGCCGCAATACTAATGGTAGACTGCAAAACCGAAAATTGGGTATGATTATGCAAATGCACAAAAGGCGCATCTACAAGTACTTTTTTATTCTCTGAAAGTGCTGCCTTTGAAACTGCTGGCGCTTGCTTTTCTCCAAACTGCTGACGAATTTTATCAGAAGCTTCTTTGAGATTAATATGTTTTAAGCCAATAAGCTTTATCTCGGCTGGATTCCTGTTTTGAAAGTCTTTGAAATAACCAACCTCAACATCAAGCTCTTCTTTGGTGAAAATTTCACGTCGGATTAATTCCAAGAAACAACGCGTAGTTGCCTCCACATCGGCAGTGGCGTTGTGCGCTTCGCCAAAAGGTTTATTAAAAAGATAAGAGTGTAATTCAGTAAGTGTTGGCAATTTGAATTTTCCTCCACGGCCACCAGGCAATCTTAATAAGGAAGCAGTAACTTCGGTACAAGTGTCTAGAATAGGCATTGAACTCATAATAGAATCAACGCCCATTCTGTAAAATTCGCAACCCATAATATTGATGTCAAAACCTAAATTCTGACCTACAATATATTTGGCTTTGCCTAAAGCAAAATTGAATTTTTCCAACACTTCACTCAAAGAAATTCCCTCGGCTTCCGCCAATTCCGTAGAAATTCCGTGAATTCTTTCGGCATCATACGGAATATTAAATCCTTCGGGCTTGACCAAATAATCCTGATGCTCGATGAGTTTTCCCATATCATCGTGCAACTGCCAAGCGATTTGAATACAACGTGGCCAGTTGTCCGTGTCAGAAATGGGTGCGCCCCAACGCTTTGGTAATCCTGTAGTTTCGGTATCGAATATTAAGTACATATCTGGAATTGAAGTGTTTGTAATTGTTCAAAATCACAAAAATTGAATTTCAAATTTAGGTTTTTTTACTCTAAAAAAAGAGGTGAGTTATTAACAATCCAAAGAAATTAAAATAGAATTATTTTGCTTGACAAAGTTAAAATCAAAATTTGGATTTAGCTCTATTTTAATTTTTTTAAAATAATAAGCCTAAAAACAGAACTTCATTAATCGACAATTAATATTATAAACGCTAAATATTTTTAGCCCAATCACAAAAGGGAAATTGGCAAAAACAAGAAAACTATTTCGTGAATTACGAAACAGCTTTCTTGTTTTTAGGGTTTTGATTGTCTATTAATAAAACCTTCAAAATTCACTACTGAAAAAAATTCATCCTGATTACTTTTTAATCATAATTGCCACAGTACGATAAAAAATTTAATATCCATTTATACCAGATTTTCAACAGCAACTTCAATCCTATTTTTTTTCAAATCTTTAGACCATTTCCCATTTTTATCAGCAGGAATCCAGTTTAGATCTTTTTGATAAAGCTTTATTACATTTTCATCCAAAGTATCCATAACCATTAAATAAATCCATTCGTTATCTAGCAAGTTTTTAAGGTGTTCGTTTCTTAAAAGTATCTCGCTTACCCTAGATAAAGGTGCTTGAATGACAACCGATAATCGTAAGGGTTGGTGATACATTTCTAAGTCTGATTCCATAACCGATTGAAGAGGAAGTCCCATTTTTAAGTCCCCTCCATTACCTTTTACCACACCAAATTTACCGGTAACATTATGGGTGATTTTAGAACCACCACCAAAAACCTCATTGTCAACAGTTGAAAAATAATAGTGGTTGTTTATCCATTGGGTAACCACCATAGGCCCTTGCATGACACCTTCTAATGCTTTTCCATTTGTATCGGTTTCCCAATTATAGGAATGTAAAAAGCAACGTCCGTCTAGATTATTGTTTTTTGTTAATTCTCGTGGGCCAATAATAAATCCTGCATTTTTAGCCAAACCCCATTCGGGTCTGGTTTCTCCCCAGTTACTCGCTTTTTTCTGAGCAAAAGCAACACTGTTATTAGCAATACCCAGCCTTTCTTGAGTTGCGGTTTGTTGGGTTTTTATCAAATTTAATTTCAACTTCTGCAGTTGATTTTTGTGAGAATCTGGCACCTCTGCGTCGAAAAGCAAAATGGCATCTGTCGTCGTATTGTGTTCTCCTCCAATAAAAATAGTGCTCGCAGGAATATCAATATTATGATTCTCTCTCAAGGCCTGTTTCACTTCTGGGATATTCGCTATTTTAGCAAGCATTCTCGCATTATGCCTGCCAGGGCTTGCAGCACAAGCGCCACAATCTAAACTGGAGCCAAAAGGGTTGTTGGCAGAATGGCTTCCATGACCTATAAAAAGAACTAGTGGAGCAAATTTTTTCCATCCCATTAAATCAAAGGCCCCTTTTACAATCGCTACCTTCTCTGCTAAAGAAATATCTAAATCTATCGATTCGAACGTGCAAGTATTCTTAATCTGTGGTTCACAAATAGATTCATAATCCATTGTGTTCTTTTTATTAAACCTATATAAATAAGCTGGCGTGAGTGTTCTTGCAATTAAAGACATTCCATAAAAGAAGCCCGAACCTTCAACATACCCAAAGGCAGAAGGAAGCATGTTTTTCATTCTTTTTAGAAAATATTCCTTAAAGTTTAAAACGTCATTTTTGCGCTTATATGCTCGTACTTCTTTAGATTGATTCCTTTGTGGAATTTCTGAAACATGGTAAGCAGAATTTAAAATCGGGGGACAAGATTTACGTGTTAAACCATCTTTTAAATCTTCATAATCCATTGCGATTCCAAAAAAACCTGCATATCCAAAAGTTTCATATTGCCCTTTATTCTCTACATGTCTTCGTATCAACTCTGATCGTGTATCAATACAAAAAACCATTTGAGCATCTGGAACCTCCGCTTCTTTTTCGAATTTTTGTTTAACTATCTGCTGGTTGTCCAACAGTTTTACAAGCTCATTTTGCCAGCTTTTTTCCCATGCTTTTAAAAAGATGTATTGCAGCTTTGACGCAGAGGAAGAGGTTGCAGAATCATTGTTTTCTGGAAAAATTTCAGCTCCTATTTTTTTTGCCACCCAAAGTCTAACAGCTAGATAGTCCTGTAATGTTATTGGATATTGTTGTTGCCATTGGGAATCATAGGTATTTCGATGATTTATATATCCCGTCCAGCCCGGCAATGCGGCTAAATGAAAGGTCAGTATTTTAGTGAAATCGACTGTTGCATATCCATTAAGCACATCCGTTAGCGCTTCGACGCTCGTTTTTGGTATCTCTGCAATAGTCATTTTGGGCATCTCACTATCATATACCGCAAGTTTGCGCCAAGCACCGTAAAACCCTTCGTTTTTATTGGGCATGTTCCATTCTGCCAAACCTTCGTCCATAAATGCGGCGAGCCATTTTGCCATGATTCGATCTAGGTCATGATGGCTATTTTTGGCATCGATTGTTTTTTGAGATGCCATTTTTTGTAAATAATGGTCTGGTGATTCTGACAGTTGATTTTCTTCAAGCAATTCTAAAAGCACATTTTTATCAATTTCACCCTTTTCCCATGCTTGACGGAATAGCGCGCTTTCTGGAAACACATTTGCGTTAAGAGCTTTTTGCGCCTGTTTTACTGCTTTTTCAAAAGGCATTTTCTCCTGACCTGACAATGGATTCGACGCGACAAAAGAATACAGTGGCCAAGTCTTTCCTATAACCTGAGCTGCTTCTTCAATACTATTTTGAATGCTTAGATTTATCATATTGATTTCGATTTATACATTAAAACAGTTTTTTTATACGGTTGAGATATGTTTAACAATTTCACATACAGCCACGGGTACTTGCGGTAAATACCTAACTTCATTATAAAAAAGCCCGCAAGAAATAGAATACCAAACGCTATTTGAATCACAGATAGTGGCAAAGGCACAACTGCCATAGGCATATCGCTCATTACTAACGTCACGCCCTTATATATTAAGGCATAGGTTACCATGCCACATACAAACAAAAGTGGTGGTAAAAATGACTTTTGCAAAATGCTTAGACTTTGTTCTTTTACAATATTGTAAGTAGCCTGACCAACAGTAATTGCAACAATAAGTATTAGAAAAATACCGCTATTTAATTCAGTGCCTTTTCCCGTCAAGAAGGCAAACATAAAAGCGCCCACAATACCATAGAAGAGCACAATTATAGCCTGTGATGGTTTGATTTTAATAGTCATCAAATTTTGTGGTTTTGAAAGTGCAATTTCTTCTCCTGCTGATAAAAATAAGTACGCTTTATAAAACCCATGAAGGATTAAGTGAACAACAGCCGCATTAAAAAATCCCAAACCACACTGCATAATCATAAAACCCATTTGGGCAATGGTTGAACATGCTAATTTTTGCTTCACATTGACCTGCAGAAGTTTGGCAAATTGGGCTACAACTGCTGTTAAACCTCCAATAATAAACAGGATAATCAAAGTATTCGAAGCAAATAAAACGGTTGAGAATAGTGTCAATAAAATCCCAGAACCATTCACAAACCCTGCATGCATCAAAGCTGAGGCAGGTGTCGGCGCTGTCATTGCTGAAAGCAACCAACGATGGAAAGGGTAAATTGCCGATTGAATTAGAGCGGCGATAATAATGCACAAACCCGAGATAGTAGTGATGTGTTGAGGCACCTCGCTTAACTTGGAAATAATTTCGCTTAAAGTCAAAGAATCTACTTGATAAGCCAATAATAGCACTCCTATACTTAAGAAAAAACTTCCCGCCACAAAATATTTAAGAGCAAATTTCGAAGCCTCTCTTGCTTCTCCCCACGTAGCATCTACCCCTATTAATTTGGACATAAAAACACCCATCAATAACCACATAATTAGTAAAAGCAATACATGATTAGACATTACAAAAACCATGATAGAGAAGGTAAACCCTAAACATAGCATTGAAAATTTGGTGTGATATCTGAACCCTTCCAAATAGCTTTTCCCATAGCTACCAATTAGTGCGCTAAAAAACGTTACAAGCGTCCAAATAAGAACAGTAAAACCATTAATTTTTAAAACACTGCCATAATTCCATACTGGAATATTAGGGAAGTTGTATATTAAGTAAGATAGATTAATTATAAACAGCAGCCATAATGCGTAATTGATAATCTTGGCAAAAGACAGAAGTTGATGATTTTTTAATATCATTTTTTTGGATTTTATTATTGATTATCTACAATTGTGATTTCAAGAGTTCCATTTATTTTTAATTTGGTTTTCCCGTTTATAGCATTGGAGATAAACTCTTTCGCAGCTTGTTTTTCATTTTCAAGTTGGGTGATACGATCATTTAGTTCATCTGAATTGCTTTCGTGGTTTTCTTCCCATTTTTGAATTTTTTGTCTTTGATGAAAATTAATTTTTTGATCGATCAAAGACATAATTATATTCGAAGCTTCAAAAGGAGTAAACTCCCCTTTTACCAATTGAATTTTTTGCATAATTTTATCAGTTTTAGTTAATTCGTTTGTTCCCATTGTTGCTGTATTAGTGATTAGACTTTTAATTCTGGTACAAATATTATATTTTATATTCATAAATTTTTATTTATATTTGTTATGCTATCCATAAAAAATATTTATGAACTTTACTTTACATCAACTGCAAATTTTTTTGAAAATAACTCAAATACAAAGTATTACAAAAGCTTCGGAAGAACTCCATCTTACCCAACCAGCAGTTTCAATACAACTTAAAAATTTCCAAGATCAATTCCCTATTCCTCTCACCGAAGTAGTAGGAAGAAAACTTTATATAACTGAATTTGGAAAAGAAATAGCTCAAGTCGCTGAGAAAATCTTAAATGAAGTATCTACAATTAATTACAAAACCTCAGCTTATCAAGGAGAACTCTCAGGGCGACTAAATATATCAATAGTGTCTACTGGTAAATATGTAATGCCCTATTTTTTATCAGATTTTATAAAGCAAAATCCTGCAGTAGACCTTATTATTGACGTAACAAATAAATCAGGAGTTTTAGAAAACTTAGAATTGAATCAAGTAGATTTTGCTTTGGTTTCTGTTTTGCCAAAAAAATTAAAAATTAAAAAAATCGAACTTATGCAAAACAGGCTATTCCTCTTAGGCAGCAGCCAGTTAAGTCTAAAGAAGCAAAACGATAAAAAAAACTTATTCGAAAACATTTCTCTAATTTATCGTGAACAAGGGTCTGCAACCCGAAATGCTATGGAAAAATTCATTTCAACCAATGGATTTTCAGTACAAAAGAAAATTGAACTCACCTCTAATGAAGCAGTAAAACAAGCCGTTATTTCTGGATTAGGATGTTCTATCATGCCTTTAATTGGTGTCAAAAATGAACTAAAAAACAACGATTTGCAGATTATACCAGTACAAGGACTTCCTATTATTACAACATGGAATTTGATATGGCTCAAATCTAAAAAATTATCGCCTGTTGCATCTGCCTACCTTGATTTTATAAACTCTAAAAAGGAAGAAATCATCAATGAAAAATTTTCTTGGATTGACTTTTATTAATTTTCTCAAAACCCTATTTGATATAATTAAATAATTCAACTTTATAACCAACCCGAAAATTTTTAAGCAGATACAACTTAAAACTATCTAGCAACAAGTTATAATTTATTGTGACATATAAAATTTAAAAAATCTTCGTTTTTTTGAATCAAAAAAACAAAGATTTTTTGTTTTGGTTGTCGTACTTTTTTATCAAATAAAATCAGGAAAGCAAACACTAAACCATCCTTTATGATTTATATTTAAAAGAGTAATGCGATGGCTTTTTATAAAATAATTTCTTCAACTTATTAGGTTAATTAGACAAAAAATGATTAATTAATTCCCTTAAAATTAAATAAAATTGTTAAAGTGCTACGTAAAATTGATAATTTAATAAATTATATGAAAATCGTCTTTACCTACAAAAGCGGGATTTAAAAAAATAAATTCAAACTAAAACAACCAATATTCCCTCATAAATTAACAAACGACAGGAGTAAAGTATCGTAAAAACAGTTTGGGTATCGTATATAATGAAATACTGAAATTGAAGACTTTATTTCTTTTTTTAAATTTGCTCACATTGCTGCACCTATAGTTGATAATTAGGATTGCAAAAAGAAGAAATACACTTAAAAATAGTTAAAAATGAGTACTACATTATTCGACAAAGTATGGGATTCGCACGTGGTGCGTAAAATTGAAGATGGACCAGATGTGTTTTTTATTGACCGTCATTTCATCCATGAAGTTACTAGTCCTGTTGCTTTTTTAGGCTTAAAATCAAGAAATATCAAGGTTTTGTATCCAGAACGCACTTTTGCGACTGCCGATCACAATACTCCAACTATAAATCAACATTTACCTGTTCAAGATGCTTTATCAGCAAATCAGCTAAAGGCATTGGAAGATAATGCAGCAGAATACGGCATTTCTCACTGGGGATTAGGAGATCCTAAAAACGGAATTGTACACGTTGTAGGTCCTGAAAACGGAATCACTTTACCCGGCGCTACTATTGTTTGTGGGGATTCACACACTTCTACTCACGGTGCTTTTGGCGCTATTGCTTTTGGTATTGGAACTTCAGAGGTAGAAATGGTAATGGCTACACAATGTATCATGCAACCGAAACCAAAGAAAATGCGTATCAACGTAAATGGAGAGTTGAGTAAAGGTGTTGGTCCAAAAGATGTTGCACTTTATATTATTTCTCAATTAACTACTTCTGGAGGTACCGGATATTTTGCAGAATATGCCGGAGACGTTTTTGAAAACATGTCTATGGAAGGTCGCATGACCGTTTGTAATTTAAGTATCGAAATGGGTGCTCGCGGTGGTATGATTGCGCCTGATCAAAAAACATTCGCTTTCTTGGAAGGAAGATTATACGCTCCAAAAGGCGAAGCTTGGGATAAAGCCGTGACCTATTGGAAAACATTAAAAACGGATGACGACGCGATTTTCGATGCAGAATTAAACATCAATGCAGCTGATATTGAACCAATGATCACGTACGGAACCAATCCAGGAATGGGAATTGGTATTTCAAAAAATATCCCAAATGCCAGCCAAGTAGAAGGTGGCGAGGAAACCTATAAAAAATCTTTAGCCTACATGGGCTTTGAAGAAAACGACGTCATGATTGGCAAACCGATTGATTTTGTTTTCTTGGGAAGTTGCACCAATGGTAGAATTGAAGATTTTAGAGCATTTACAGAAATTGTAAAAGGCAGAAAAAAAGCAGACAATGTTACGGCTTGGTTGGTTCCGGGTTCTCATGTAGTGGAAGCACAGATTAAAGAAGAAGGACTTTTGGACATTCTAACCGAAGCTGGTTTTGTATTGCGTCAACCCGGTTGCTCCGCTTGTTTAGCAATGAATGATGACAAAGTACCTGCTGGAAAATATGCCGTAAGTACGTCAAACAGGAACTTCGAAGGGCGTCAAGGTCCGGGTTCCAGAACATTATTAGCAAGTCCAATTATGGCGGCGGCGGCGGCGGTTACCGGAGTGTTGACAGATCCACGAGAGCTTTTTTAAAGATTTCAGATTGAAGATTAACGATTTTTGATTTCAGATTTCAGATTTCGTTAATCCAATTAAACTTTCTTTTAAAAAATTCAATTTATATTTTACAAAAAAACAGTAACGTTTGAGGTTTTACTTTTCTACATTGAAAATCAAAAATCAGAAATCGTTAATCAAAAATCAAAAATCAAATGGCATACGATAAATTTAATATCCTTACCAGTAGTGGAGTACCGCTACCTATAGAAAACGTAGATACAGATCAAATCATCCCAGCTCGTTTCTTGAAAGCAACAGAACGTGTTGGTTTTGGCGACAACCTTTTCCGCGACTGGAGATACAACGCAGACGAAATTCCAAAAGCAGATTTCGTTTTGAATGACGCAACTTATAGCGGGAAAATATTAGTGGGCGGGAAAAACTTTGGTTCGGGTTCTTCAAGAGAGCACGCAGCTTGGGCAGTTTACGATTACGGTTTTCGTGCCGTAGTTTCGAGTTTTTTCGCAGACATCTTTAAAGGAAATTGCTTAAACATTGGCGTTTTGCCAGTTCAAGTAAGCCCAGAATTTGCCGATAAAATTTTCAAAGCGATTGAAGCTGATCCAAAAACAGAATTAGAAATCAACCTTCCGAAGCAAACTATCACTCTTTTGACCACAGGAGAAAAAGAAACATTTGACATTTCCGGTTACAAAAAAGACAACATGATCAATGGTTTTGACGACATTGATTATTTACAAAACATCAAAGAAGAAATTGTAACGTTTGCTGACAAGCAACTTATTTAATTTATTCCCTATAGTTTACGATTTGAATTTTAAGTTCTGTATTTTACTGTGCTTATCTTCAAACAGCAGTATTTAAGCATTTTATATGACATTTGAAGCAAGTACCATAGAGGATATTGATTCCATTTTTCATTTCTATGATATGGCGGTCGAATATCAAAAAACCAAGTTCAACAAACATTGGCAAGGTTTTGAAAGAAATTTGGTGAAAAAAGAAATTGCAGAAGAACGGCAATGGAAAATAATTATTGAAAATGAAATCGCTTGTGTTTTTGCAATCACATTTGATGACGAAAGCATTTGGAAAGAAAAAAATAGTGACAAAGCAGTATACTTTCACAGGATTGTGACCCATCCAAAATTTCGAGGACAAAATTTTGTAAAAAAAATTACGGAATGGGCAAAACCATTTGCCCAAGAAAAAGGACTCGATTATTTGAGACTAGATACTTGGGGAGATAATGAAGAATTAATTGAGTATTATCAAAAATGTGGGTTTGACTTTTTAGGAATCATAACCCCAGATTATAACGGATTACCCAAACATTACGACGGAATAACCCTTAGTTTGTTTGAAATAAAATGCCCCAACCCCGAAAGGGGGAGTTAGTGAGGAAAAAATAGTAGCCTAAGCAATACAATGGAAAAAAGAAAGATTGAAATAATGGATACGACACTTCGTGATGGTGAACAAACCTCAGGAGTATCCTTTTCTGCTGCAGAAAAACTGACCATTGCACAATTATTGTTGGAAGAATTAAATGTTGATAGAATCGAAATCGCTTCGGCACGTGTCAGCGAAGGCGAATTTCAAGGTGTAAAAGGTATCATGACTTGGGCTGAGGAAAAAGGATACAGCAACCGAATCGAAGTTTTAACTTTTGTTGACGGAGGACTTTCGATAGAATGGATGAAAAATACTGGCGCGAAAGTTCAGAATTTATTAACCAAAGGATCTTTGAATCATTTGACCCATCAGTTAAAAAAAGCACCCCAACAACATTTTACTGAAATTGCACAAGCGATTGCTTTGGCTAAAGAAAATAATATAGAGACGAATGTCTATTTAGAAGATTGGAGCAATGGAATGCGCAACTCGCCCGAATATGTATTTCAGTTTTTAGATTTTTTAGTGACGCAACCCGTTAAAAGAATATTATTACCGGATACTTTAGGCGTTCTTATTCCAACAGAAACATTTGAATTTATTTCGAAAATTACTGCAAAATATCCAGATATCCATTTTGATTTTCATGCACACAATGACTATGATTTAAGCATTGCCAATGTTATGGAAGCGGTAAAAGCGGGTATCAAAGGACTTCACGTAACCGTAAACGGAATGGGAGAACGCGCTGGAAACGCACCACTTGAAAGTACTGTTGCCGTAATCAATGACTTTTTACCGGAAATAGAAATCAGTGTAAAAGAATCTTCCTTATATTCTGTGAGTAAGTTGGTAGAAACTTTCACAGGATATAGAATTCCCGCCAACAAACCTATCGTAGGCGACAATGTATTTACGCAAACAGCTGGAATTCATGCCGATGGTGATAACAAAAATAATTTATATTTTAATGATTTACTCCCGGAACGTTTTGGAAGAAAACGAAAATATGCTCTTGGAAAAACATCCGGCAAGGCCAATATTGAGAAAAATCTTCAGGAATTAGGATTAAAATTAAATCAAGAAGATCTAAAATTAGTTACCCAAAGGATTATCGAATTAGGGGACAAAAAAGAAACCGTTACCAAGGAAGATTTACCTTATATCATTTCTGATGTTTTAGACAGTCAGACCTATGAAGAAAAAATCGTAGTAGAATCATATATTTTATCCCATGCTAAAGGAATGCGCCCATCCACCACCCTTTCCTTAAAAATTGACGGAGAAGTAATTGAAGAACACGCGCAAGGTGACGGACAATTTGACGCTTTTATGAATGCATTGGCAAAAATATATAAAAGTAAAAATTTAGAATTGCCTAAATTGATCGATTATGCAGTTCGAATTCCTCCGGGAAGTAGTTCTGATGCTTTATGCGAAACGATAATAACATGGACTAATAAAGGAAAAGAATTTAAAACACGAGGATTAGATTCAGACCAAACGGTAGCCGCAATTATTGCTACTCAAAAAATGTTAAATGTAATTCTCTCACCTCCCGAAGCGTCGGGGCTTCCCAAAATGGAGGAAGACAAGGTGAAATCGGAGCTCAAAATTTAGAATAAAATTAAAGAAATACAATCAAATAATAAAAATAATCCATCATCACCCAGTCTTCCCCTCCATCGGAGGGTCCCGACGGTTCGGGAGGGGGTAGGAAAATAAAACTATGATAAATGAAATTTAATATCGCCCTTTTAGCCGGAGACGGAATTGGACCTGAAGTAATTAATGAAGCCGTAAAAGTTTCGGATGCTATTGCCAAAAAATTTAACCATGAAATCAATTGGATGCCTGCATTAACAGGTGCTTGTGCGATTGATGCTGTTGGAGTTCCTTACCCTGACGAAACGCATGAAATCTGCCTGAAAGCCGATGCTGTTTTATTTGGCGCTGTTGGACATCCAAAATATGATAACGATCCAAAAGCAACAGTAAGACCCGAACAAGGATTACTGTTAATGCGAAAAAAATTAGGTTTGTTTGCCAATGTTCGACCAACATTTACCTTCCCATCTTTGATTGACAATTCTCCATTAAAAAGAGAACGAATTGAAGGAACGGATTTAGTTTTCTTGAGAGAACTTACCGGTGGAATTTATTTTGGTGAAAAAGGAAGGAAAGATGATGGCGAAACTGCTTTTGACACTTGTACTTACACCAGAGCTGAAGTACAACGTTTAGCCAAAAAAGGCTTTGAATTGGCTATGACACGAACTAAAAAACTGTGTTGCGTGGACAAAGCCAATGTATTGGAAACATCCCGTTTATGGAGAGAAACCGTTCAAGCGATGGAGAAAGATTACCCGGAAGTTACAGTAAGTTACGAATTTGTTGATGCTGTAGCGATGCGTTTGGTTCAGTGGCCTAATTCCTATGACGTATTGATTACCGAAAACTTATTTGGAGATATCTTAACTGATGAAGCTTCAGTGATTTCGGGATCTATGGGATTAATGCCTTCCGCATCTGTTGGAGAACACACTTCTTTATTCGAACCTATTCACGGTTCGTATCCACAAGCTACGGGATTGAATATTGCAAATCCATTGGCGACAGTATTGTCGGCAGCAATGATGTTTGAAGATGCTTTTGGATTAAAAGAAGAAGCGGCAGCTATAAGAGTGGTTGTAAATAAATCCTTGGAGCAAGGAATTGTAACAGAAGATTTAGCTATAAAAGAAGCAAAAGCATATAAAACCAGCGAAGTTGGTGACTGGTTAGTTGCTAATTTGTAAAGTATAAGATCTTTTAGAAGAGATGCACTGGAGTGCATCTTTACCAAACAAAAAAGGTGTCAATTTACATTGACACCTTTTTTTATAGTTGTAGAGAAAAATATTAATATCCACCTCTGTTTCCACCACCACGGTTTTCTCCACCACGGCTGTTTCCACCACCATAACCACCGCGTGAATCTCCACCACGACTGTTATTGTTAAAACTTCTTCTTTCGCCTTCTGGTTTTGGCTCAGATTTGTTTACTACGATTGCACGTCCTTGAACAGTAGCACCATTCAATTCGTCAATAGCTTTTTGAGCTTCCTCATCATTTGGCATCTCAACAAAACCAAATCCTTTACTTCTTCCAGTAAATTTATCAGTAATAATCTTAACTGAATCAACTGCTCCGTAAGCCTCGAAAGACTCTCTTAAATCTGCTTCCTCAATACTGAATGGAAGACTTCCAACAAAAATATTCATATGTACTTATTTAAATAATAGAACAAATGTACAGCTATTTATTTCTAAAACACTATCTATTAGCTTATTTATGTTTTTATTTTGAAATATTACGCAAAAAAATATCGCTAACACATCTTACATAAGTGTTTTAAGATTAATTTTTACCTTAATTTACTGAACAAGTTTACTTACCGGAACTTTATAAAAAACGCCTTGTTGAAAATTTATTGTTGCACTCGCAATTGCGTTATTGTCAGTATTTACTGCGTTAAATTTAAATTTTCCAGTCACAGTATTGTTTACAGCATCATATTCTTCTATCACAATTTGACCATCGCCAACACCAAAACCCGTAGAAAAAGTAATTAATCCGCTTGGATCATTTAAAATGTAAGTGACTTTTTTTGATTCACTGGTTCCTAAAAAATATGTTTGAGGTTTTGTAGAAGTGGTTTTTAAGGATAGGGTTTCATTCCCGGTATAAGCTTGTATAAGCAAAGACCCATCAGGAGCTAAAGTCGCCCTAGATTCTATCGCTCTCCAAAATACATTGTCTTTCATCCCTTGCAAAGAAGGATTATTGAAACGAACATCTTCTTGGCATGATAGAAATGCAAAGAGAACAATAATAATTAAAAAAAGCTTTTTCATAATAGTGGCTATTGATCTACACAAAAGTAAATTATTTTAGTTAGAAAATTTAAAACAAAAATAAAAAACACAGTCATTTTTCCCGTAACTTATTATGAGTCATTAAAATACTAATCCGATTAGTATTTACCAATAAAAAATGTATCTTTGCACCCTTAATTAATAGAGGTCGAGTACCTCAAAATTTAATCACAAGATTATGTCAGTAAAAATTAGATTACAAAGACACGGTAAAAAAGGAAAACCTTTTTACTGGGTTGTAGCAGCGGATGCTCGCTCAAAAAGAGATGGTAAATACTTAGAGAAAATCGGTACTTACAATCCAAACACAAACCCAGCAACTATCGATTTAAACATTGATAGCGCAGTTAAATGGTTGCACAATGGTGCTCAACCAACTGATACTGCTAGAGCAATTCTTTCTTACAAAGGAGCTTTATTGAAACATCACCTTGATGGTGGTATCCGTAAAGGTGCTTTAACTCAAGAACAAGCTGATGCAAAATTAGCAACTTGGTTAGAAGAAAAAACAGGAACAGTTGATGCTAAAAAAGAAGGTTTGACAAAAGCACAAGCGGATGTTAAAGCGAAAGCTTTCAAAGCAGAACAAGATGTAAACGCAAAACGTTTAGCTGCAGCTGCACAAGCTGAAGCAGATGCTATTGCTGCTGCTACTCCTGCTGTAGAAGAAGAAGTTGAAGCTTCGGCTGAAGAAACTCCTGCTGCAGAAGAAAATAACGAAACAACTGAAGCATAATTTTAGAAGGCGAAGATGCGTAAAGAAGATTGTTTCTATTTAGGTAAAATCGCTAAAAAATTTAGTTTCAAAGGGGAAGTTCTTGCCTATTTAGATACGGACGAACCTGAGTTATACGAAAACTTGGAATCAGTGTTTGTTGAATGCAACAAACACTTGGTTCCTTTTTTTATTGAGAGCAGTTCACTGCACAAAAACGATTTCCTTAGAATTCGTTTTGAAGACATGAATACCGAAGAAGATGCAGATGCCATAATAGGCAATGACATTTACCTTCCATTAAAAATGTTACCAAAACTTACCGGTAACAAATTCTACTTCCACGAAGTTATAGGATTTGAAGTTGAAGACAAACGTCTTGGCGTTGTTGGAAAAATAGAATCTATAAATGATTCAACCGCACAGCCCCTTTTTGAAGTGCTAAATGGCGAAGTTGAAATTCTAATCCCAATGATTGATCATTTTCTTGTAAAAATTGATCGTGAAAACAAAAAAGTGGTCATGGATTTACCAGAAGGCTTAATCGAAATGTACTTATAAACAGTATTCAGTGTTCAGTCGCAGTGTTCAGTTTCTAAAAAACCTGAAATGCTTCGCCCGTTCGCTATCGCTCGGGTCAAAAATCGTTAATCTACAATCTTAAATCGCTTTGTTTACCTTCAAAAAGTTTATCGTTCATCAAGACAAATCCGCCATGAAAATTGGAACTGACGGTGTGTTACTTGGCGCATGGACACCAATAGAAAATAATCCATTTAGCATTTTGGATATCGGTGCTGGAACTGGTGTAATCGCTTTGATGTTGGCACAACGAACTCATGCCGAACAAATTGATGCTTTAGAAATTGATGAAGATGCCTACGAACAAGCAGTAGATAATTTTGAAAACTCGCCTTGGAGCGACCGATTATTCTGTTTTCATGCCGGTTTAGATGAATTTGTGGAAGAACCAGAAGACGAATATGACTTAATCGTTTCCAATCCTCCTTTTTATACCGATGATTTTAAATCCGCAACGGAACAACGCGATTTAGCTCGTTTTGCTGACTCAATGCCTTTTGTAGATTTGATTGAAGCCGCTGCATTATTACTTTCAGAAAACGGGATTTTTTCCATAATCATTCCATTCAAAGAGGAAGAAAATTTCTTGGCTTTAGCCGCAGCATATGAATTATACCCTTTTAAAATAACTCGTGTAAAAGGAACTCCAACAACAGAAATCAAAAGAAGCTTATTGGCTTTTAGCCGAAATGAAAACATTGATTTCCCAATTGATGAACTAATCATCGAAACGGCAAGACACATTTATACCGCCGAATATATTGAATTGACGAAAGAATTCTATTTGAAAATGTAAATTCAAAAAGATTTTATTTCGATTAACATCGTCAATTTCTATTTTTAAATCATCTAATTATTTATATTTTTTGCTTTCTCTGCAAAGGACAATTCTTGTGTGGAAAATAAACATTAAATTTATTCGAAGAAACATTTCGACAAAGCCATCATTTTTGAATTATTTAAAAATATAACATTTTATAATGGTTTTGTTATATTTCTTTATGTAAATTTGTTCCTTTAAAATTAGCGATCATGAAACCAGACTTATTCCAAGCTCCAGATTATTATAACCTAGACGATTTATTGACAGAAGAACATAAATTAGTTCGCGACTCCGCCCGTGCATGGGTGAAACGCGAAGTGTCTCCTATTATAGAAGAATACGCTCAAAGAGCTGAATTTCCTAAGCAAATCATAAAAGGTTTGGGTGAAATTGGCGGTTTTGGTCCTTACATTCCAGAAGAATATGGAGGAGCTGGATTAGACCAAATTTCTTATGGTTTAATTATGCAAGAAATTGAACGCGGCGATTCAGGAGTGAGATCTACTTCTTCGGTACAATCGTCTTTAGTAATGTATCCTATTTGGAAATACGGAAACGAAGAACAACGTATGAAATACTTACCAAAACTGGCTACCGGCGAGTTTATGGGATGTTTCGGATTGACTGAACCGAATTACGGCTCTGATCCAGGAAGTATGATTACCAACTTTAAAGATATGGGAGACCATTATTTATTGAATGGTGCCAAAATGTGGATTTCAAACGCTCCTTTTGCAGATATCGCTATTGTTTGGGCAAAAAGTGAAGAAGGTAGAATTCACGGCTTAATAGTAGAACGTGGAATGGAGGGATTTACAACTCCAGAAACTCATAACAAATGGTCGCTTCGTGCTTCATCGACTGGTGAATTAATATTTGATAACGTTAAAGTGCCAAAAGAAAATTTATTGCCTAACAAATCAGGACTTGGCGCTCCATTAGGCTGTTTAGATTCAGCTCGTTATGGAATTGCCTGGGGTGCTATTGGTGCTGCAATGGATTGTTACGATACCGCTTTACGTTATGCCAAAGAGAGAATTCAATTTGACAAACCTATTGCAGGAACACAATTACAACAAAAAAAATTAGCCGAAATGATTACCGAAATTACCAAAGCACAATTATTGACTTGGCGTTTAGGTGTTTTAAGAAACGAAGGACGAGCTACAACAGCTCAAATCTCTATGGCTAAAAGAAATAATGTAGACATGGCCATTCACATTGCTCGTGAAGCCAGACAAATATTAGGTGGAATGGGAATTACTGGAGAATATTCTATTATGCGTCACATGATGAACCTAGAATCTGTGATTACTTATGAAGGAACTCATGATATTCACTTGTTGATTACAGGAATGGACATCACTGGTATTCCGGCATTTAAATAATAGGAAACAACTATTAGAGTGTTTATAAAATTGATAGCAAAAGCTTCTTGGAAACAAGAAGCTTTTTTATATTTACAGAAAAAATACCATTATGAATATTGAAGCAATTAACAAAACGATTCAGTCTCAAAAAGAATCTTTGTTACAACATTCCTTATACAAAAAAGTACAAACAATTGACGACTTACAAACTTTTTTGGAAAATCATGTTTATGCAGTTTGGGATTTCATGTCCTTATTAAAAGCGCTACAATCAAAGCTAACTTGCACTACAACTCCATGGTTTGCTACCGAAAATCCAGAAACAAGATATTTGATTAATGAAATTGTTTTGGCGGAAGAAACTGATTTGACAATTGATGGCCGTCACCAAAGTCACTACGAAATGTATATTGAAGCGATGCACGCTTGCGGCGCAAATACGCAAGGAATCGAACAATTTTTATCAGAAGTTCATTCTCTTCAAAATATATTTGTAGCCATAAAAAAAAGTAATTTACATCCTAATATTAAAGCCTTCTTAGACTTTACTTTCCGAGTTATTGACGAAGGAAAAACACATGAAATCGCAGCCGCATTTACTTTTGGAAGAGAAGATCTGATTCCGAGCATGTTTACCGCCATCTTAAAAAACTTTCAAGAAAACTTCCCGGAAACTGATTTAAGTAAACTAATTTATTATTTCGAAAGACATATCGAATTGGATGCTGACGAGCACGGACCAATGGCAATGAAAATGATAACCGAGCTTTGTGGAACCAACCCTCAAAAATGGTCAGAAGTTTCAGCAATCTCCGTTTTAGCTTTAGAAAAACGAATTGGACTTTGGGATGCCATAGAAGAAACAATTATGAAAGTGGAAATGGTTTAAAAAAAACCATTTTCTTCAAAATAACGTAACTATTATCTAGAAATGAATAATTCTAAATTTCAAAATAATGAAAAAACAATTTCAAATAATAGTTACGTTCTTTTTACTCTTTTTTATTATTGGTTGCAGCAGTGAAAATCCAGTTCCAAAAACAAATGCTGCGCCAATACTCACAAATCCCACAACGCCGTCTAATCCTGTACCGGTAACAGTCCCGCAAACACAAAATCTAACCTTTAGCTATTTAGCACTTGGTGACAGTTACACTATTGGACAAAGCGTATGTGAAACGTGTAGATTTCCGGAACAACTGAAGAAAAGTCTGCGCAATTTAAATCCAAATAATACTTATCCTTTACAGATTATTGCACAAACGGGCTGGACAACTACCAACTTAATTTCGGCAATTAATTTACAAAATCCAAGTTCAGATTATGACTTGGTCACCTTATTAATTGGCGTAAACAATCAATATCAAAACAAACCTTTTTCGTTATATGAAAAAGAGTTTCCTGAATTAGTAGCTAAAGCTATTGCTTTCGCAAAAGGAGACAAGACCAATGTCATTGTAGTTTCTATTCCAGATTATGCCTATACACCCTTTGGCCAAGCGTCAGGAAATCAAACGAGGATTTCCACGGAAATTGATGCTTATAATGCATTCGCAAAAAAGTATTGCAACGACAACACTATTGAATTTATAAATATTACTGACATCACCAGACAAGGTTTAGCAAATACAAATCTTGTATGTCAAGACGGGTTACATCCTTCGGAATTAGCCTATTCATTATTTGTAGAACGTATTTTGCCAAAAGCGGCTTCAGCCATACAAAAATAAAAACAAGCTATATTTTAAAGAAGTCACGCTATAAAACAAATATCATAGGTGTTTTTATATATCTTTATTTTTTTTTAAAATAAATAAATGTCTTCCCAAGAACGATTAACAAGAGCCTATAAAGAAGCCCAAAGAATTCCTTTTGATGATCAATCAAAATTTATCCTTTTTAGTGACTGCCACAGAAGCGACAATAGTTTTGCTGATGACTTTGCAAACAATCGAAATGTCTATTTTCACGCTATGAACCAATATTTTAATGATGGTTTTACTTATTGTGAATTGGGTGACGGCGACGAATTATGGGAAAATATATTCTTTAAAACCATTTTTGAAGCCCATAAAAATGTCTATTTACTTTTGAAGAAATTTCATGACTCCAAAAGGTACTACAAAATTTGGGGCAATCATGATATGGTTTTTCGAGATAAAGATCACGCAGAAAAAACACTTACGACTTATATAAATACCCAAAATGACCGAATCGAACCTTTATTTACCGGTATAAAATGTCACGAAGCCATCGTTTTAGTCCATCAGGAAACCAAGCAAGAGCTATTTTTAACGCATGGCCACCAAGCCGATTTCATGAATTATATCGGTTGGAAAATTAACCGATTCATGGTTGCTGTATTATGGAAACCATTACAAATTTGGGGTATCTCTGACCCAACAAGTCCAGCAAAAAATTATATAGAACGTATAAAAATCGAACTGCGCATAAAAAAATGGATTGAAAACAACAATAGAAAAATCACCATTGTAGGACATACCCACCGTCCCAGTTTTTCGTACCCAAGTCAAAACTCTACACCTTATTTTAATGACGGGAGCTGCGTACACCCGAGAAGTATTACAGGTATTGAGATTGCAAACGGAACCTTAACATTAATAAAATGGTACATTGACACAAGGGATAATGGTATTTTACAAATTGTGAGAGAAGTGCTAGAAGGTCCAACCAATCTAAAAGATTACAAATAAAAAGGCGAGAATTTCTTCTCGCCTTTTTTAATTTTCCGGAGCTAATTCTAGTTCTAATCCTTCTAAACTTTCGGTGATCGGGATTTGACAGCCCAAACGACTATTTGATTTCACGTAGAATGCTTCTGATAACATAGCTTCTTCGTCATCACCCATTTCCGGTAATGCTACATCATTAAGCACATAACATTGACAAGAAGCACACATTGCCATACCACCGCAAGTTCCTTCGACAGGAAGCTCGTAGGCCTTGCATAATTCCATGATGTTCATCGCCATATCTGTGGGAGCTTGCAATTCATGAACAACTCCTTCTCGATCTTTAATCTTTATTAATACATCCATAAATCAGTTATGAGTTATAAGTTATGAGTTGTGGGTTTTCATCAGGGATAAAAGCTAGTCCAATCAATTTACGGGACAAGGATATCCCAAAATTTCGGGACGAACCTTTTAAGAAAAAAGCAACTATTCGTTATGTTGATTAGCCTTTTTTCTTAAAAAGAGCACGCCAAAATCCTCTATAGGATATTTACAACAGTTTCTATTTGCGGTGCAAACTTTTTGATGGTGGTTTCCACTCCCGCTCTCAATGTCATTTGGTTGACACTGCAACTGGTACACGCTCCTTCGAGACGCACTTTTACATGTTTACCGTCTTCGATGGAAATCAATGTAATGTCACCGCCATCAGAATTCAAAAAAGGTCTAATTTCTTCGAGTGCTTTTTGAACTTCTACTGTTAATTCTTCTGTTGTCATTTTCTTTATTTAAAGATTGAAAGATTAAAAAATTGAAAGATTAGAGATCATTTCAAAGATTTTAATTTCTATTTTTTATTTACTGCGGAACAACCCGCCATCGTTGTAATTTTAACGGCTTCGGTTGCAGGTAAATATTCATTTCTGCTTACTACTTCTTGAACAACATTTCTTGTGATTTCCTCAAAAACGGTCTCAATTACTGAACCTGTTTGCATAGCTGCCGGACGACCGTAATCGCCAGCTTCGCGAATAGATTGTACAATTGGCACTTCCCCAAGGAATGGAACGGCTAAATCTTCAGCAAGGTTTCTTGCTCCTTCTTTTCCAAAGATGTAATATTTGTTATTTGGCAATTCTTCTGGTGTAAAGTACGCCATGTTTTCTATAATTCCCAAAACAGGAACATTTATCGCATCAGACAAAAACATAGAAACCCCTTTTTTCGCATCAGCTAATGCTACTGCTTGCGGAGTACTCACCACTACAACACCGGTTATAGGCAAAGCTTGTACGATTGAAAGATGAATATCTCCTGTTCCTGGAGGTAAATCGATTAACATGAAATCCAATTCTCCCCAATCAGCATCAAAAATCATTTGGTTCAAAGCTTTAGAAGCCATTGGACCTCTCCAGATTACGGCTTGACTTGGTGCCGTGAAAAATCCTATAGACAGAATCTTCACTTCGTAGCTTTCAACTGGTTTCATTTTGGATTTTCCATCAACAGTTACTGAGATCGGTTTTTCGCTTTCTACGTCAAACATGATTGGCATAGATGGCCCGTAAATATCGGCATCTAGAACTCCAACTGAAAATCCCATTTTAGCAAGCGTTACCGCTAAATTTGCTGTAACAGTAGATTTCCCAACTCCACCTTTACCAGAAGCTACTGCGATGATATTTTTGATTCCAGGTATTGCTTTCCCTTTTATTTGATTAGCTGTATCCCCAGCATTCTTTTCTGCTACTTCAACTTTGCTGTTTATTTTAACTTTGGCATCTGGCGAAACTAAATCGTGGATTGTTTTTTTGATATCGTCTTCCGCACGCTTTTTAATGTGCATTGCAGGTGTATGTAACACCAAATCTACTACTACCTCATCGCCAAAAGTGATTACATTTGCTATTGCTCCACTCTCCACCATATTTTTTCCTTCTCCAGCTATTGTAATTGTTTCTAAAGCTTTAAGAATATCTTTTCTGTCTAATTTCATTTTTGTGTACTGTTTTTCTATTTACGATTTACCGTAGAAAATATTATGTTTATTTAAACTGATTTCAGATTGCAAAGATAACGGATTAAGTTCTTAATATAAAGGAATTGGATTGGATTTATTGATGCAGAGATTGGTGGGGTTTATTGATTCTTTCCCATTTTTAAAAAGACTTTGGTATGGCTTTAAAAGTAAAATCTTCAATTAATTTTTAAAAAATACAAACCCAAAAATAATAGGTACAAAAAATCAAGTGTTGCATTTTCCTTCTAGAATTAGAATTGCAAAATATTAGCCCTTCTTTTACAATTTTCGAAATAATTAAAACTTCATTTCCGGTTGCCAAAAATGTTTTTCAAAATCTATAATCTGATTATTGATTACTATGATTCCTTCGTTTTCGAGTAATTGTTGCATAAGATTCGTTCCGTCAAAATGGAGTTTTCCAGTGAGTAAACCATTTCTATTCACCACACGATGCGCTGGAACATCATCCAAGTTATGTGAAGCATTCATCGCCCAGCCAACCATTCTGGCAGAGCGCGCTGTTCCCAAAGCCTTCGCAATTGCACCATAAGAAGTGACTTTGCCGTAAGGAATTTGTCTGGCGATTACATAAACTCTTTCGAAAAAATTATCTTCTGACATGAATTTAATTTTAATAAAAACCGTTGATTCTACTCGATTGTTTTAGGCCAGCGAACCTATCCTAGGTAATGTTTTATAATATTAATTAAAGTCACGACCGCAATTAATCCTGTTATACTACCAATGATGGTGTTCATATTTCTCATAAGATAGTCGGCTTTGATTTGTATTTTTTGAAAAAAGGTGATGTAGCAATAAAATACTAGAAAAGCCCCCAAAATCACTCCATTAACAAAAACAAAAATAAAAGTAGTATCGAATGAAAATAGATTATACGATGATAGCGTGATGCTTACTAAAACATAATATGGAATAGGAAAAAAATTCAGGGCTGAAAGCAACATTCCCAAAAAAAATCGAGAAGTTTTACTGTGCTTTTTTATTTTTCCTTTAATCTTCTTTGGTTTTTTGGCAATCAAAAGAAAATAAACCGTCAAACCTGAGAAAACAACACAACCAATTTCACGCAACAACAGCACTAAATCAGGACGGTCATCAATAAATCTGGCAAAAAGTATCGCCAGATACGCTTGTAAAAAAATTATAATAATTGCCCCGAAAACAAACCATAACGCACTCCTCTTTCCTTCTTTCAGATTCACTTTGGCCGCTGTCATATTGAGCAATCCCGGCGGAGTAATCCCTATAAAAGCAGTTATAAAACCGGAAAGCAAAGATATAATTAGATTCATAGGCAATGTGTAATCATTTAAAAAAAACAACCAATTAAGGTTAAAAAAGTAAATCTATTCTTTAATTTTGAATCGAATATACGTAATTGCTTTGTTTACTTCCAAATATTGTTTTTCGTAAAAAGTCTGAAAAGCAGTTACTTCCTCAGGACTTCCTTCGTTTACATAGACATTATGATTGGCATATAAAACTTCGTGTCCCTCACCATGCAGCAATCCAAGGGTATAACCATGCATGAATTCGCTATCTGTTTTAAGGTTTACGACACCGTCTTTTTTAAGCACTTTTTTATACAACTGCAAGAACTCGGAATTGGTCATTCTGTGCTTTGTACGTTTGTATTTTATTTGAGGATCTGGAAAAGTAATCCAAATTTCATCCACTTCGTTTTCGGCAAAAATATGATTGATTAATTCGATTTGAGTTCGAATAAAAGCCACATTATGAAGTCCCGTTTCAACAGCAGTTTTGGCACCACGCCAAAAACGAGCCCCTTTGATATCAATTCCAACGAAATTTTTATCGGGATATCTTTCGGCAAGGCCCACTGAATATTCGCCTTTCCCACAACCTAATTCCAATACCAATGGATTATCGTTTTTGAAAAATTCAGAATTCCACTTCCCTCTCAGCGGAAATAAATCGCCTACTACTTCTTCCCTCGTTGGTTGAAAAACGTTAGTGAATGTTTCGTTTTCCTTGAATCTCTTTAATTTATTTTTACTTCCCACGCTTTTACAAATATTTCGGCAAAATTAAGGAATTATATAAGACCGAAGGCTTTGCTGAAGAAAAATTAATATAGCGCATTTCATTCGAAATTATTTCAAAATAAATCACCCAAGAAATTCGAACTTAAAAGAACACTTTCAACTAATTGATTAGTTTGCTATTTCTTCTGAAGCCTTACTATCAAAGGTTCTTCTATTGGTGTTTTTATTTTCACCACCTCATTTGAATTATCATTTGGAATCATCATTGACAAAACATACTGTCTTATTTTCCATTCATTACCCATTCTTACCATCACGCCAGAGCCACGGCAAATTTTCATTTAGGTATTTAACAACTCGTCAAACCAGGCGGTTTCTCCAGTTTTGTCAAAATAAATATGACGCTCTAATGAGGTGAAATTCCAGGCTTTCCCTTTGTCGAAATGCGGTTTTGCATATGCTTGAAAAGCTGTTTTATTCCAATTTTCAGTGGCATCGGTGCCAATAAAAATAGCATCGTCCGTCATCATGCCGAAATAATCGTCGTACTTAGCATCTGCTGCAGCTTTGTGCCAAGAATCTACTGTAACATTGATTTTTTGTTTTGAAATTGTTTGGTTCTCCATCATGCTTTTACAACCGGATAAAGTCAAAACGATAAGAACAGCCAGTATTTTTTTCATGTGATTTAGTGATTTATTCATGGTTTTTATTCCATCTGATTTTTATTTTTCCATCAACGTCAACAGCCAGTAAATGCAACACAATTCCCTTATTACGCTTTTCGGCTCTTTCGATTTTATCGGTGATCAACTCATCATTTTTTGGGTTTCGCAGCGGAATAGTCATCGCTAAATTAGTCCCTCTGTTAAAGGAATACACGCCATTTACATCTAAGTTTAAAACGCTAGAACTCACTTTCAAATCATTTACATCCACGAAATCCCCATGGATTTTAAAGTTTCCAGACAAATCACTAAAAACGATATTCTTGACATCTCTTAATGGAAAAGCAATTTTCCCAATATTTGCAATGGGCTTAAAATCGACCAAAGCCCCTTGAATTACATCAAATGTAGCAGCGCCAGAAATTGAGTTTGTTTTTATTTGCCCTCCGGATAGTAGCGTTCCTTTAAGCGAGGCCGAGGCCGTTAAAAATCCCTTTATGTTTTTGGGTTGGAAGGACTGAATGCCAAAATTGTTCAACGAAGTCAGGAAACGGGCAATATCTACCTTATTAATTTTTGCATTAGACTGCAGAATGAAGTTATCGCCATTTGGAGCCAACTGTCCGTCAAAAGAAATTATCCCGCCGGAACTTTGAACCCGACCATTTTTCACAATCAATTTATTATTGAGCAATAAAACCGTAGCTTTGGCATTAGTAGCCAGCAATTTACCATACGCCATTTTATCTGCTTTTAGATTCATCACCACTTGGCATTTATCAATTACAGAATACAATTCCTCAGAAAAATCATCTTTTTTACCCTTCTTTTTTGGGGATTTTTTCCCTGAACTGGTAACAATGCCAACAAATTGTTTCACATCCAGAAAAGGAGCATATATTTCCCAATTCACCAGCATTTTTTCAGGATTTTCGTAATATAAAGTAAGGAAGTTATCAATTTTACCCTTCATAAAAACCATATTCTTTCGGTCTTTAAAATTAATTTTTTTGATAAGTAACGCTTGCTCCGTAAAATCCAACTGAATATCTGTTTTTAAAAAAGTTAAATTGCGAGGTCCGTAATTTACAATGGCATTTGTAACGTAAACATTACCGATAAATAATGGCTTTTGTATTTTTAGATTCAAAACGTCAAATTTGAAATCCAAATTTACTTTGGCTTGACCATCAGAAAAATGCATGAAATCCTTGTTGATTATCTCATTCAGTCGGGAAACATCAAAATCAGACCTAAAACTTCCTGCCACTGTTGTTTTTTCAAAATTAGAAATCTTTCCTACCGGAATTGTAAACGGAATCGTCTTATATTTTCCAGTAAAGCCCGTTAAAGTTATGGTAGAATTGAAGTCATTGCAACCCGCACCTTTTTTATATTGATTGGTAAACGTGGCATCAAAATCACAGTCAGTAACAAGTCCATCCGGAATGGTGAGCTCATTATCTTCTATTTTTGTAGTTACCCTAATTTCAGGATCGCCCGTGGCATTCATATCACCTACGATTGTACAGCCCACATTTATTGGTCTTTTCAAATCAAATTGATTGACTCTAGCACTAATATTAGCGCTTAATAAAGCAGAAGCGTTGCGCCACAATATTGAAGTTTTTATAGCGATATCAAATGGAGATTTGTTTTTATCCAAGCTAAAATGGCCATTGATATCAAAAAACTCTTTCCCTATTGCGAGATGCTCAGTGGCAACACTAATTTGGTTTTTAGTTTTCGAGTAATCAACCTCCAAAACACCTTCTACAATCCTGTTCTTAATAAAACTCCCTCTTTGAGTATTGAAAGCCATACTTTTAGCTAAGGTTTTAAGATACAGATTGGTGTACCAATTTTCGTCATCGTAATTAATTTTGCTCTTTAAAGTAAGGATATCAAAATCAAATAACTTATTCCCCATTTGATTTTCGGAAATGAAATGTACTTGGTGCATAAGGATTTCCTTGATTTTAGAATCGGTCGAACTTTTTGATTTTTCGTTTTTTGGCTTAGCCCGAAAAATATTAGTGTTTACAATTCCGTTCTTTCCTTTAAAAAGATATAAAGTGGCGTTCTGAATTTCAATTTTATCGATATTAATCTCATTAGAGAGCAAACCCAAAATATTGACACGAACCTCTATTTGCGCAGCCTTGAGCAAGGTACGCTTATGAAAGGACCACAAACTGTCCTTTAACTCTACTTGGCTTAACGCCAAAGTCATATTAGGAAATCCCTTGAAAAACTTATAATTAATATCGCCAATAGCGGCTGTACCCGAAATATTTTCGTTGATTTTGGCATTGATTTGCGTTACAATTTCTGCCTTATTATTCTTAAAATACACGGATAAAACTCCCGAAGTTATTAACAAAAGCGCTACTATTCCCAGAAATAAAAAACCAATTCTTTTGATTATTTTTCTAAAATTTACGCTTTTAAAATAGCTTTTTATGCTCTGCCAAAATTGATTCATGCGTATTCCTTTACTAATTAAAATAAAGGTAGCTAAAAACATTAGTTTATGGACTTAATATTACAAAAACTGGTTTGAATACTGCATTTAAGCACACAAATGGTCCTTTACATTCCCGGCAATCCACCTTGATTGAGCCGTATTTTTTTAAAAAAATTATAAATTCCTATAAATTAATTCGAGTAAAGTAGTAAGAATTGTGTTTGATTTTTTAAACCACTACTTAATGAATACAGATTTAAGCCGCTTAATCAACATGAGCTTTGATTCCTATTTTACTGTGATCAATAGAAAATAATAATTTTTTCTTACAAAATTTTTGTGTTTTTATACTGTACAGACGAAAGTGGGCAGCAGGAACAATTTTACATAAAAAATGCTATTTATTTCATAATTTTTGGATTTACAAACATTTATTAGACAAAAAATTTCGAATTAAAAAATAAATTAAAATTTCAAAACATTGATATACAACTACTTAATATTGAAATTAAATTAATTTAAATACAAAAAGTAAAAACAGAACAAGAAGCTCAAAAAAATCCGCTTTTGAAAACTGACATTTCAATACTTGATTTGACTTATTTTTGTACAGTTCTAAATAATTTATTACGCATTAAAGTTTAACCTATGAAAAAGTTACTATTCCCAATTATAAGTATCGTTCTGACATTTTTGTTCCTAACTGTTTCCTGTAAAAAACAGGACAAAAAAGAAGCAGAAGCCAATAAAGTTTCGCTTGAAACTCCTTTTGACAGTACTTTGGTAAAAACATTTTTTGTTAATCATCCAAAACTAAAAAAATACCAATCTGATGTGGAGAAATTGTACCGCAAACATCAATTTCATTATGTTTGGTATGATGAGAACGGAATCAACGATTTCGGTAATCTATTATATGACAAGATTAATAATCTTGAAGAAGAGGGTGTTCAAGTCGATGTTCCTTATAAAAAACAATTAGCAGATATTTACGAAGATCCAGATAATGACCAAAAACCAGACATTGATACGGAACTACTAAGTTCTTCACTTTACTTTTTTTACGCAGACAAAGTATATCATGGAATACCTGCCAATAAATCGACGGATTTAGGATGGTATCTTCCAAGAAAAAAACAATCGTATGTCAGTTATTTGGACTCACTTTTAATCGAGCCTACTTTAATTAACAAAGACGAAAAAGGGGTTTTAAGTCAATACTATCTTCTTAAAGATGTGTTGCAAAAGTACCGTCAAATAGAAAAAAAAGGCGGATGGAAAACTATCACCATTGATCCTAGTGTAAAGTCATATAAACCAGGAGACAGCTCTAAAACAATTGCACAAATAAGACAACGATTATTCATTACGGGTGATATTTCAAGGGATTCAAAAAGCAACATCTATGACGCTGCATTGGTCGATGGAATTTTGAAATACAAAATGAGAAGCGGTAATACTGTTAATAAACTTATTTTACCAGAACACATAAAAGACATGAATATCACTGTTGCGAAACGTATAAAAACACTTACAGTCAACATGGAACGTTGCCGATGGATTTCAAATGACATCACCAAGTCCAAAGAACTAATCGTCATCAATATTCCTGCTTATGAGTTAACTTATTTTAACAACGGAAAACCAGAGTTACGATCTAAAGTAGTCGTTGGGAAAGCCTTGAATAAAACGGTGGTTTTTAGTGCTTCAATGCTATACATTGCATTTAGTCCTTATTGGAATGTGCCAACGAGTATTTTGAAAAAAGAGATACTTCCTGCTATTGAAGAAAACGAAAACTATTTAGCCGAACACAATATGGAATGGAACGGCAACGATGTAAGACAAAAACCAGGAGGTGATAATTCCTTGGGTAAAGTGAAGTTTTTATTTCCAAATTCCAATAATATTTATTTGCACGACACGCCTTCAAAAAGCTTATTCAACAGCGAAGACAGAGCCTTTAGTCATGGTTGCATCCGAGTTGCTAAACCAAAAGACCTAGCGAATATTATTTTGAAAAATGACCCAAACTGGACTCCGGAAAAAATTGACGAAGCGATGAATAGGGATACGGAAACGATGTATACATTAAAAAATAAAATTCCAGTTTATATTGGTTATTTTACTTCTTGGGTAGATGAAAATGGAATTGTTCATTTTTATGAAGACATCTACAATAGGGACCAAAGACTGGCTTCTTTAATATATGCTAAATAATCATTTCATTCGAACAGCATAAATTTGTATTCCACAAAAAAATGACATTATCTTTTTTAAGAGATACTGTCATTTTTTTTAAGCCTTACAAAAGGGGATTCTTTAGTGTGCTTTCATTTTATCAAAAGTGGTTCCCAATACTTTTTTCATCTTCTCTAACGAACCTTGAAAAGCTTTCTCAGTAGTATCAGCATGATTAGTGACTACGATAGGCTGCATATTTGCGGCACGAACTTCAATAAGACATCGTTTGTCATTAATCCCTGACTTGTCACTGTTTTCATCTCCAAGATGTACTTCAAGACGTGTAATTTTATCTTCAAAACGTGATAGCCCTTTTTCCAGTTCACTAGAAAAATAAGATTCTAATCTCTCGTGTCCTTCTACATTTTTGTCCGTGTTGATTTGAATTTTCATATTATTTTATATTTATTATTGATTCTCAAATTTAACGATACTCAAGTAAAAACAAAGGCAATTAATAAAATCTTATGAAAACAAATCTTATTATGTCCCGAGTAAAACTAATCAGGTAGAGCGGGTCTTTTATTTATCTTAAGATATTCATAAAACTCCAAACAATTAGGGTTTTTTTTATATTGAAAATATAATTTTTTTATCTTTATATATTCAATCATACTATGAAAAACTATGTTTTATCCATCGTAGTAGTATTATGTGGTGTATCAGTTGCTACGATTTACCATAACCGAAATGAAAATCTAACGGTTAAAGTTATTTCTGTTGCCAAAAAGCTTCAGGAATATACCTTTGGAAAATCTGAAGTTCCCCTTAGCAAAGCCATTGTCTCCGAATTTTTTAGTAAATATCCCGATTTAAAAAAATACCAGTCCGATGTTATTGCTGTTTACAAAAAAAGAAATTACAAATCGATTTGGTACGATGAAAAAGGACTTATTGAATTTGCTGATTTGCTATATTCTAAAGTAAATCTAATCGAAGAAGAAGGTCTAAAATCGAATCTCGCCTATAAAGACAAAATTGACGGAATCTTCGATTCGGAATTCAAAAATGAACTCTCCAGAACTGACACCGAAATATTTTTGTCAACCATGTATGTGTTTTATGCTAAAAAAGTTTTTCGCGGCATTGACTCAAAAAAAATCAAAGAAATTGGTTGGTTTTTACCAAGGAAAGACCTGTCTTACGAGAATTTATTGGATTCATTACTGGTGGATACTAAATTATTAAGCAAGAATGAGAAAACCTTGTATGAACAATATTATAAGTTGCGTGATTATTTAAAAATATACAGACAGATAGAAAAAAGCGGTGAATGGACTCCCATTGAAGCAAATGCTTCCGTACAATTCTACAAACCTTCTGACAGCTCAAAAGTCATTGGCCAAATAAGACATCGCCTTACAGTTACCGGAGATTTAAAACAGGATTCCAAGAGCAATGTGTACGATAATGATTTAATGGCAGGCGTATTGAATTACAAAAAACGAAATGGTTATCAACCTAATTACCAAATCTCAATTTGGCAAATTCAGCGAATGAATGTACCAATTAAGAAATACATTCAAACAATTATGGTCAACATGGAACGTTGCCGATGGATTGATCCTGAGCTGACAAACGCGGATGAGATCATAATCATAAACATTCCGGCTTTTAATCTAATCTATAAAAAAAATGGCATAAAAGAATTAGAGTCAAATTTGTTGGTGGGCAAAAATATAACTGAAACAGTAGTTTTTAGCAGTTATATAAGTTCTATTGTGTTCAGTCCTTATTGGAATATTCCCCAAAGCATCGTTGAAAACGAATTGTCATTGGCGCTGTTTGCTGATAAAGATTACTTAGCCAAACATAATATGGAATCCAACAAAGGGAAAGTCAGACAAAAACCTGGAGGAAAGAACCCAATGGGACTCGTTAAATTTATGTTTCCAAATACTAATGATATTTATTTACACGATACGCCCTCTAAAAGTTTATTTGAATTCAACTACCGTGCATTAAGTCACGGTTGCATCAATATGGACAAAGCAAAGGAATTGGCGGTTTTATTGTTAAAAAACGATCCCGAATGGCCTATCGAACGTATAAACGAAGCCATGAAAGGGGAAAAAGAAACCACCTATATTCTGAAAAAAAAGATTCCGCTTTACATTGGATATTTTACCTCTTGGGTAGACGACAAAGGGGAAATTCATTTTTATGAAGATATCTACGATAGAGATGAAAGATTAGCGTCCTTGTTATATGAGGAAGATTAGTTTTATTTCGCAACTTCACAACTGTTGAAACACATTTTATTTGATTAATTTATTTAGTATTGATCGAGAATGCATCCGTTATTTCCCGCAATTCAAGAACATCTAATGCGATATTAAATTTGGTTGTTTGAATATACTTTGATCTTGTTCAGGCATTTCTTATATCAATAAAACAGCATTGGTAATCAATATCTTAACGTCTTGTTGTTTAGTCAATACCATTAATTTTTGTAAATTTATAAGTCCTTTAAAGAAGTAGCCATGAAAAAGTCAATCCTCCCCATTATGGTTATCGTCTTGCTGTTTTTGTTGACTTCCATATTTTGTAAAAACAATAACAACAAAAAAGAAATCGTAAAAACGGCCACTTTAAAATCAGCAGTGATTTCACAGGATGTTATTGTTCCAAAGATGTTGACTTTTGACAGCACTTTTGTACAGGCTTTTTTTATCAAGAATCCAGAACTAAAAAAGTATCAAACTGATGTTATAACGCTGTATCGCAAACATCAATACAATTACATTTGGTATGATAAAAACAGAATCAGCGAAGTTGGTAATTTCTTATACAACAAATTAAATAATTTGGAGGGAGAAGGGATTGACGCGGTGGTTCCGTATAAAGATAAACTAGACCGGATTTTTCAAACTTCGGGAGAGAATCAAAACCCAAATGAAGATGCTGAACTGCTCCTATCCTCGTTGTATTTCTTTTATGCCGATAAAGTCTATCGTGGATTGGATTCTGATAAAACTGAAGAGATGGGATGGTATCTGCCTCGAAAAAAACAATCTTATGTTGATTATCTTGGTTCTATTTTGGCGCAGCCTTCCCTAATTAACAAAGACGAAAGTGAGGTTTACGGGCAGTATTACCGACTGCGGGAACAGTTAAAAAAATATCGGGGAATGGATCAAAAAGGGGAATGGAAACCCATAGAGGTGGATCGAAAGGTAAAGTCCTTCAAACTAGGAGACTCTTCAAAAACGATAGCACAAATAAGACAACACTTATATCTTACGGAAGATATTCAAAGCGATTCTAAAAGTGCCGTTTATGATGACGCACTGGCGACTGGGATTTTGAAATACAAAAAAAGAACTGCCTTCAACCTTGACAAAGTGATTTTGCCAAAACACATCGCGGCAATGAACGTGCCATTGAAGGAACGCATAAAAACCATCATGGTCAATATGGAACGTTGCCGATGGCTATGCAGTTGCGTTTCCTCCTTGAAAGGTTTGATATTCATCAACATTCCAGCCTACCAATTGACCTATTTTAGTAAAGGGAAAAAGGAATTAGTTTCTAATGTAGTCGTTGGAAAGGTCATGAATAAAACGGTAGTTTTTAGTGCCGACATGAAATACATCGTTTTCAGTCCCTACTGGAATGTGCCCAACAGTATTTTAAGAAAAGAAATCCTGCCCGCTCTTGCCAAAAACCCTAATTACATGGTCAAACATGATATGGAATGGTTCGACGGCCGTGTCAGACAAAGACCCGGACCCGAAAATTCCCTAGGATTGGTAAAATTTTTATTCCCTAACAACAATGCCATTTATTTGCATGACACACCTTCAAAGAATTTATTTGATGAAGAAAAAAGAGCCTTCAGTCATGGCTGCATTCGAGTGGCTAAACCCGTGGAACTTGCCAATCTTATTTTGAAAGACGACAAGGCATGGAATCCTGAAAAGATTGCTGAAGCCATGTCTAGCGGAGTTGAAACCTGGTATCCCCTTAAAAACAAGATTCCTGTTTATATTGGTTATTTTACCGCTTGGGTCGATGATGACGGCATCCTTCACTTCTATGAGGATGTTTACAATCGAGACAAACAACTTGCCTCGTTGATATTTACAAAATAATTTTAGTAAGAATCAAGAGGTTAATTCCGTCTACTTTTTGACCTGATTTTTCTTTTATTTTCCTATTTAATAAAGTTAGTTTTTGGTTTTCAATTTGATTTGTCAAAACAAAATGATCAGAAACAAAAAACGCCAATCTCTCGATGGGCGTTTTTGAAAATTATAGTTCTTGTTGAATCGGATACCCTAGCCCTGATTGCAATGAAAATCCTTTTTATCTCGTTCTCAAAACGAGATAAAAAGATTGCAATAAAAAGCAGGAAATAGCTCCAAATTAATTTATTCCTCGCAATGACTGCTACAGTTTTGGCAACGCGGTAAAGCCCATATTATACAAGGTAAATGCCTGTATGTCCACGTTTTCCTGAATGGTTGCCGCCACGGCTTTCCCCGCGCCATGTCCCGCATTAATATCAATTCGAATTAAAGTGGGATTTGGTCCAGTTTGTTTTTCCTGTAATTCGGCTGCAAATTTAAAACTATGTGCTGGCACTACTCTATCGTCATGATCGCCCGTTGTGACCATCGTGGCCGGATATTGGGTTCCTTGTTTTACATTATTCACCGGAGAATACCCCTTGATGTAGGCAAACATTTCCTTGCTATCCTGTGATGTTCCGTAATCGTACGCCCAACCCGCTCCCGAGGTAAAGGTGTGGTAGCGCAACATATCCATAACGCCCACCGCGGGTAACGCTACCTTCATTAAATCCGGGCGTTGCGTCATGGTAGCTCCCACTAACAATCCGCCGTTTGAACCACCACGAATGGCAAGAAAACTAGAGGATGTGTACTTTTGAGCAATCAGATATTCAGCCGCTGCGATGAAATCATCAAACACATTTTGCTTTTGCATTTTGGTGCCTGCATCATGCCATTTTTTTCCGTATTCGCCTCCGCCACGCAAATTAGGAACGGCATAAACGCCGCCGTTTTCCATCCAAACGGCATTGGCAATACTGAAACTTGGCGTTAAGCTTACGTTGAAACCGCCATATCCATACAATATCGTTGGGTTTTTGCCATCGAGTTTCAATCCTTTTTTATGGGTAATCATCATCGGGATTTTGGTTCCGTCTTTGGAAGTGTAAAACACTTGTTTCGACACATAATCTTCGGTTTTAAAATCTACTTTTGGTTTTTCATACACGGCCGATTTTCCTGATTTTGGTTCGAATGAATAAATAGTTCCTGGGCTAACATAATTGGTAAAAGAATAATAGAGCATTTTTTCTTTTTTCTTTCCGCCAAAACCGCCTGCAGTTCCAAGATCCGGCAACTGTATCTCCCGAATCATTTTTCCTGAATAATCATATTGTTTCACCACCGAAACCGCATCTTTCATATAATTAGCAAAAATATAACCGCCGCCGGTTGTTGGTGTCAAAACATTATCGGTTTCTGCAATAAAGTCTTTCCAGTTTTCGGGTTTTGGGTTACTGACATCTACCGTAACAATGCGTTTATTGGGCGCATTTAAGTCGGTATCTATGAATAATTTGCTGCCTTCATTGTCAATTATACTGTTGTCACTTTTGAAATTATCGACAATGGTAATAATGGGGCTATTTGGTTTTGTCAGGTCTTTTATATACAATTCATTTCCATAGGTTGAAGTCGAAGCGGTGATGACCAAATAATGATCGTCTTCTGTCACACTTCCACCAACATATCTTCTTTTTTGGTCTGCGCCAAAGATGATTTGATCTTCTTTTTGTGCCGTTCCGAGTTTGTGAAAATACAGTTTGTGTTGGTCCGTTTTAGCCGACAATTCGCTTCCTTTTGGTTTGTCATAACTGGAATAGTAAAATCCTTTATTCCCGTGCCAAGAAACCCCGCTGAATTTTACATCGACAATCGTATCTTCTATTATTTTTTGAGTGATCGCATCCATAATAATCACTTTTCTCCAGTCGCTTCCGCCCTCTGAAATGGCATACGCGACTTTGGAACCATCTCTTGAGAAATCCAATCCTCCCAGTGAAGTAGTTCCGTCCTTAGAAAAAGTATTTGGATCCAGAAAAACCGTCTCTTTTCCTTTACCGTCTTTTCTATACAACACCGATTGGTTTTGTAAACCATTATTTTTGTAGTAATACGTATAATTCCCTTCAATGAAAGGCGCTCCTATCTTCTCGTAATTCCATAGTTTTTCCAATCTTGCTTTCAAGGCATCACGAAACGGAATTTTAGCTAAATAGTCATAAGTAACCTTGTTTTGCGCTTTTACCCAAGCACCCGTCTCAGCAGATTTATCATCTTCAAGCCAGCGATACGGATCAGGGACTTTGGTGTCAAAATAGACGTCAACCGTTTCGCCTTTATTGGTATGTGGATACTTCATCGTATTTATTTTTTGGTTTTGACCAAAACTTGCAATTGTGGCGGATACAGCCATTATTAAAAAAGTTTTTTTCATTCTATGTGGTTTAGTTAGTTATAACAAAAATAGGAAAATAGTTTTCATTCCCATTAAAGACAAGTCGCTAAAAAACCAAAAACGTTACTCTTTCGAATAACGCTTTTTATTATGTAAAAGTAAAAGAGTTTGAAATTAATAACTCGTTTTACAAATTAAAATTCACTCCTAAAACAACGTTTCTGCCAATGTTTGGAATTCCGTCTCTTTTTAATCTTGAAAGATGCGCGATATAGCTTTTGTCTAATAAATTGTTTCCGTTGAGATTAACATCAAAAGAAGTTTTACCCAATTTTATTTTCCCTCCAAAACCTAAATTCACTAATGAATACCCATTTGATTTTGTTTCAAAACCACTAACATTATTTTGATTGAAAGTAGAAGAAACATTAAAGGTCGCAAAACCGTCTTCCAACCAATTTTTGATTTTAAATTCAGTTCGAATGGTATTGCTCCAATTGTTAGCAGGAATTAACGGCAAGTAATCACCATTTTTTTTCTTACCGGTAACCGTTTCAAAACTTGTTTCAAAATGCAACCAGTCTAAAGGGTGCGGATGAAAATGCAATCCAATTTCACCACCATACAGTTTAGCATTATTCTGAATATAATCGAAAACATCGTTACCTGCGATCACTGTTCCTGCGGGCGAGGTATAGATATAATTGTTGATATGATTGTAAAATCCATTGGCAAAAAACTCAAAATGACTGTTTTTATATTCTAAATTGATATCAGTTTGTACGTTTTGCTCGGTTTTCAAATCGCTGTTACCAATTTCATAGCGATTGGTTCCTTCATGGACTCCATTTGATGTTAATTCGGCTAAATTCGGAGCTCTAAACCCCGAAGCCAGATTCAATCGCAGAGTCAAATCTTCGGCTAAATTAGTTTTGTAACCCAAAGAAGCATTAAAACTATCATACGATTTATCGATAGCTTTAAAATAACCTTCCAGACCTGCAGTTCCATGTTCTTGGGTGACAATATTTCTATTATCAAAACGCAATCCTGCCTGTAATACATTCGATCCCCATTCGTAATTAGTGGTACCAAAAATACCAAAATCATTGGTTGTAGCATCCGGAATTAAATATTCCTCACCTGAATTCGTGTTGGTTTGGTGCATCCCCTGAATTCCTACGATAGATTCCACTTTTCCTATTTTTGGCAAATGGTATTTCGCATCGTAATTGAAAGTTTTCAATTTCATGTGCAAATTGGCCACATCACTTTCTGCGAACTCAGATCGGTCATTACCAACATAACCCAAATCAGCCTCCAGTTTTGAATTTTTGAAAAAGAAGATATTATTTAAACTCAACAAGTGATTAAAAACACCTTGTTTAGGAAACCCCGTTTTTTTGCTTGTAGATTGTTCTCCTCCCGAAGCTTCGGGACCGTTTTCCGGAATTCCTAAATCCAATTTGTTGTAATTGTAACGCAATACTGTTGAAAATTTAGCATTGCTATAACCAATTCCCGTTTTGAAATCCGCTTCATTATAACGAGTATTTGTCACTCGGTCGCCATCGGCAATTTTATAATCGGAATGGGTATTGTAACTCCCACGGGTCATGAATTTCCAATTTTCGGTTGATGTTTTCAGTCCCAAAGAAGAATTACTTCCTAGCGTATTCGAAAAAAGTTTCTGACTGAAATTAGCTTTGAAGGTATTGGCTTCGGCAAATTTCTCTGGATTAAAATACAAAACTCCACCCAAAGCATCGGAGCCATAAAGTAAAGAAGCAGGGCCTTTTATCACCTCAACACTTTCTATTCCTGCGTCGTTTAGTCCTAAGCCATGTTCGTCGCCAAACTGTTGGTTTTCCATTCTAACACCTTGCGAATAGACCAAAACACGATTCCCGCTCAATCCACGAATTACTGGTTTCCCAATGGAAGTTCCCGTAGAAACTTGCGAAACACCCGGAATAGTCGCTAATCCTTCGATTAAAGTAGAAGTTCCTTTTCGTTGTAACTCTTTCATGCTTTGATGTTCAACTTTCATCACGTTTTGCGATTGTAATTTATTGAAAGCGGTGGAAACAATCACCTCATCCATCTGGAATATGGTTTCTTCGAGAATTACATCCAGCACATTTTCTTTTTGTGCATTATTTATCGTTTTGTTTTGGATTCCAAAACCAACGAAAGTAAAAGTAAGTTTTATACTTCCATTTGGAAGATTGGACATGTTATATTTTCCGTTTTCATCTGTTATGGCTCCTTTGTGCAATTCTGTTGCATAAACCGAAACGCCTTTAATAGGCTGATTTTTTAAATCAGTCACGGTTCCTGATACCGAATTCTGTGCTTGAAGCATAACTGAAAACCCCAAGAATAGGGCTATAATAAATTTTTTCATTGAAAATGATTGAATTGTTCTTCTTCTCAGCGAACTCATAAAGGAGAAAGGGCTGAGACCGGAATTATTTAGTAAAAAAAATAGAAATGATACCTGCTGAAATGAATTCAACAGAAGCTGAAATAAATTCAGCTTAAACTATTTACAGGAGGCCCGCGAAGGGAATATAAACTTCCCGAGAAAGAAACAAAAGCCGTCTTTGCAGTAAAGAAATAAGGTATTTCTTTATAGGAAGAATTTAATTGGTATGAGAATTCATTTGGAGAAATATAACTACCAAAAGTAAATTGGCAAATAGAACAGTTATCAAAATTATGATGCTGATGCGTTATCTCAGAATTGCTAACATTGTAAGTATGGTGGCATCTTTTTTCGGAAAACTGCTTTACCAAATGGCTATAACTATGGAACGATTGAAACAGCATTGAAAACAATACTGCAACTACCAAAGTAAGATTAATTATGCCCTGCTTTTTTTTCATACTTCGCAAAGGTAAGAAAACAAAAAAATGTTACGCCTATTTAAAAACAAAAAAAACTACAACATGATACGTTGTAGTTTTTATATAATATTTAGAGATGCACTGCCGATGTAGATACGCACTGCCGATGTAGAGATGCACTGCAGTGCATCTCTACTGCGTCAAAATTTAATTTAGGTTAAACCAATTTAGCGGCAATCAAATATTCTGCGATTTGAATCGTATTGGTCGCCGCTCCTTTTCTTAAATTATCGGCTACAATCCACATGTTTAATGTATTTGGCTGGCTTTCGTCACGACGGATTCTGCCTACAAAAACATCATCTTTTCCTTGCGCATACATTGGCATTGGATACGTATAGGTATCATTGTTATCCTGAACCACAACTCCATCAGTATGATGTAAAATGTTCTGAACTTCAGACACTTCAAAATCTTTAGTAAACTCAACATTTACCGCTTCACTGTGTCCACCAACAATGGGCACACGAACAGCAGTTGCCGTAACAGCAATCGTTTTATCGCCAAGAATTTTTTGAGTTTCACGAACCAATTTCATCTCTTCTTTGGTGTACCCGTTATCTTCAAAAGAATCACATTGTGGAATTGCATTTCTATGAATTGGGTATTTGTAAGCCATTTCACCTTGAATTCCTGCATATTCATTTTCCAATTGTTGTACTGCTTTCACGCCTGTTCCAGTGATGGATTGATACGTAGAAACAATCACACGTTTGATATTGTATTTTTTATGCAAAGGTGCCAAAACCAAAACCATTTGAATAGTCGAACAGTTAGGATTAGCAATAATTTTATCTTCTTTTGTTAATTCGCCTGCATTGATTTCAGGAACAATTAATTTTTTGGTTGGATCCATTCTCCAAGCCGATGAATTATCGATAACTGTAGTTCCTGCTGCTGCAAATTTTGGAGCCCATTCCAATGAAGTGTCACCACCAGCTGAGAATAAAGCAATATCGGCTTTCATATCTACTGCGGTTTGCATTCCTACAACGGCATAACTCTTCCCTTTAAATTCGATTTGTTTTCCCACTGATTTCTCAGAAGCAACAGGAATTAATTCTGTTACAGGAAAATTTCTTTCTGCCAATACTTTTAACATTACTTCGCCAACCATTCCAGTAGCGCCTACAACTGCTATTCTCATAGTATATATTTATTATTGAATCTTATTTTGAACTACAAAAGTAAGTAATATTCAAATCAATACAAGAGTCTTCACAAAAAATAACAAAATGTTATAATTGTAACAAAGCAAAAAACCATCAGCTGTGGCGGATGGTTTAACGGAACATAAGTGTTGTGCTCTTATTTTTGTAATAAGTCTCTAATTTGTATAAGTAATTCTACTTCAGTTGGTCCGGCAGGTACCACAACCACTTCTTCTTTCTTTTTGGCTTTTTCGGCAGCTCTTAAAATAATGAAAATAAAAAAAGCAATAATAACAAAATTGATGATCGCTTGGACTAAATTACCGTAAGTGATAACCGCTGCACCTGCTTTTTTTGCTTCAGCTAAAGTCTCATACCTGTTACCGTTGAGCGCAATAAATTTTTGGGTAAAATCGATACCTCCAGTTATCAATCCAATTATTGGCATAATAACATCATCCACAGCAGAAGCGATAATTTTACCAAAAGCAGCACCAATAACTACGGCAGTCGCTAAACTCAACACATCACCTTTCATTAAAGATGTTTTAAAATCACTGAAAAATCCCATAATTGCTTAGTTTTAGGTTAAAATCTCTTTTTTTTAAGTAACGAACATAGTTAAAATTTTAACATAACTAACTTCTTTTTATTACAAAAAAAATTATTCCCGATAAAACACACGTTTTACCCGCTGAGATATGCTAGTAAGAATTTCATAAGGAATAGTATTTAGTTTTTGGGCAATCTCATTTACGGTTGGGCTTTCGCCAAAAATAATCACAGCATCTCCTTCTTTGCAATCAATTCCGTTGACATCCACCATTAGCATATCCATGCAAACGCTACCTAAAATAGTTGCTTTACTATTTTTAATTGTTACAAAACCCACTCCATTCCCCCAACCTCTGGAAATCCCGTCAGCATAACCTATAGGAATTGTAGCAATTTTTGTTGGTTTCTCTGCCCTAAATCTTCTGCCATAACCAACACTATCTCCCGCAGGAATTGTTCTGATCTGAGAAATAATAGATTTTAATGTCCCTACATTCTCCAGTTGTTTTTGCTCTTCGTTCTCATTTGAAACTCCGTAAAGACCTATTCCAAGGCGCACCATATCATATTGCGAATCCGGATAATTACTAATTCCCGAAGTGTTTAATATATGGCGAATGGGTTTTATTTGTAATTCGCTCATCAGTTTTGAAGACAATTTCTCGAATAAATCAATTTGTGATTGTGCGAAATCCTTATGTTCTAAATCGTCACTTGTGGCCATGTGCGACAAAATACTTTTAACCTGAATGGTTTGATTTCCCTCTAATGTAGCTATCAAGTCGTCAATAGTATTGGCTTCAAAACCCAAACGATGCATTCCCGTATCGAGTTTGATATGGATAGGAAAATGTTTTAATTCCTTTTGTTCCGCGATCTTAAGAAAGGCGCGAAGTCCCTTCAAGCTATAAATTTCTGGTTCTAAATGATGTTGAATAATGGCAGGAAAACTGGTATTTTCAGGATTCAACACCATAATTGGTAAATGAATTCCCAGATTTTTCAATGAAATCCCTTCATCGGCGAAAGCCACGCCCAAATAATCCACTTTGTGATGTTCCAATAATTTGGCAATTTCAAATCCTCCATTTCCATATCCAAAAGCCTTAACCATTACCATCATTTTGGTTGTTGGTTTCAACTTCGATTTAAAGAAATTTAAATTATGACTGATTGAATTCAGATTAATTTCAAGAACCGTTTCATGCGTTTTCTCTTCTAATAGAGCCACAATCTCTTCAAATTGAAAAGTTCTTGCCCCTTTTATTAAAATGGTTTCATTACTGAAAATTAAATTATCAAAATCAGTAATGAATGCTGCTGTATTTTTGAAAGTGATGCACTTAGTAAATTTTTCTTTAAACTCCGAAATAGTTTCACCAATCCCGATTACTCGTCTAATTTTATTGGAAATAATTAATTCTGCAACTTTTGAATATAGTTCGGCATTAGACAAACCACTTTGAAAAATATCAGATAAAATCACTGTTTTCTTTTGGTATTGCTTCTGGCTTTCGAGAAAATCCAAGGCTATTTTCAGTGATTGGAAATCGGAACTGTAACTGTCGTCAATAATACTGCAATTGTTGATTCCGTTCTTGACTTTCAAACGCATTTCAACTGGATATAATAATTCGATTCGGTTTTGAATCGTTGTTTGATCATATTTAAAATACAACAAAACCATCAAGCACGAAATCGCATTTTCAATAGAAGCTTCGTCTTGAAAAGGGATTTTTATTTCGAAATTTTCTTTCTCTTGACGGATATCTAAAATTGTTTTATCCAAAATAGATCTTTTTGTGATAAAAACATCGGCACTCTCCTCTTTTAAACTCCAAGTGAAAGTTACTTTATTTCCGTTTTTAAAATCCGCGAAATGTGGATCTACCATTTCGTTTTTCTGATAAATAACCACTTCAGAATCCTTGAAAAGAATGAGTTTCTCTGTTATTTTTTGTTCCAAATTTTCAAAACCTTCATCATGTGCAGAACCGATATTTGTTAAGATTCCGATAGTTGGCTTGATGATTTTTTCCAGTTTTCCCATCTCAGAAAAAGTAGAAATACCTGCTTCAAAAATACCGAGATTATGCTGCTCATTAATCCCAAGTACAGATAAGGGAACACCCACTTGTGAGTTGTAACTTTTAGGACTTCGAATGATATTATAATCCGGACTTAGCAGAAAATTGAGCCATTCCTTTACAATCGTTTTACCATTGCTTCCCGTCAATCCAATAACAGGAAAATCGAAAAGACTGCGATAATACTTCGCAAATTGTTGTAAGGCTAACAATGTATTTTCAACAACCAAAAAATTAGCATTGCCGGCACAATCATCCGGAATATGGGCAACCACGAAGTTTTGTACGCCTTTTAAAATTAAGTTTTTAATATACAAATGCGCATCGTTATTGGGTCCAACCAAGGCGAAAAACAACGTCTGCGAACCATTTTGCAAGGAGCGACTGTCTATAGAAACGGCATCTATCGTTGCATCAGCATTATTATCTACAAATACGGCCTGAATTTGCGGAATTATATTTTGGATTTTTAGAATCATTAATTTTGAGAGCGAATGACGCCAATTTTAAGAATTTATGTAAACTGCTGTAATAAGACTTCATCAAAAATAACACTTCTTTTTATAATGAAGCCCTTGTAACATCACAATTAATTTCCCCTTCCATTTAAAAAAAAGCAAAATAAAACCCCGTTAAAAGTCACCGTTAAAAAAAATACAACTAATTGAATTTACAACAACACTTTTACAAAAATCTCTATATTTGTTAGTGACAATCAACAATAGAACTTTTGAAAAAAATACTTCCATTATTTTCTTATATTTTTCATCCGATATTTATTCCGGCGATGGCCACCGTGTTTTATCTTTTTTTAAATACATCCAATTTTGCAACTGAAGAAAAGCTATTCATTTTTTTTCAAGTCTCGATTATTACCACATGCATCCCCGTACTGTTTTTTTTGGTCTTAAGAGCTCTCGGTAAAATTGATTCCATCATGATTGCTGAAGTATCACAACGCAAACTACCGCTGATTCTTCAATGTTTTCTTATCATTTTATTGGTTCGAAAAAGCATTACTATCGATAGGTATCCTGAGCTGCATTTCTTCTTTTTGGGAGCATTGCTTACTACTATTCTGGCACTTTTATTTTTATTTACAAATATAAAAGCCAGTCTTCACATGATGGCAATAAGCGGTTTGACCGTATTTGTTATTGCACTGAGTTTGCATTTTCAAATTCAAAATACTTTTGTCATTGCCTTTTTAATCCTTATAAATGGAATTGTAGCTTCTTCACGTATAGAAATGAAAGCGCACACGACTAAAGAATTAATTATAGGTTTTTTTCTAGGAAGCATTCCGCAGTTGCTTATCCTTTTTTTGTGGTTATAGAATATAGAAAATAAGTCCAATATTCAATGACTTCATAACAATCGGTTCCCCGTCTATTTTCGCCGATTTAAATAAGGAATTTAAACCATAATAAGCATACACATTAATAGTATTATAACCCGTCGCAATATACGCCCCATAAAGAAGTTTATTGAAATCCTTATTGCTTGTAACTATGATTTTACCTTGCGCATCTTGAAAAATAGATCGGTCATGAATCACATAACTGAATTTCAACCCTCCATAAATTCTCCAAAACTTATGGCTTTCATAAGTCGAAGTCCGCCATCTAAACTCTAGAGGTACCTCCACTAAAATCTGGGAAAATTTATTTTTATTGTAACTTGTTTCGGAATCAATAATCGAATAGGTTGGCGCCTGATCTGATTTATAAATGGCTAGATTTTGATTGTAATTGTTATACGCAAAACCAATTCCAGAAGCTATTGCAACCGTTCTATTTTTGTTTATAGGCATGTCTCTTACGAAGCCCCCTGAAAATCCAGTTGACAATTTGCTTTGAGACAAATCAGCAGGTTTATTTGTTAACGTATTATATGTAAATCCAAAATAAAATTGATCTTCTCTATATAATGAATCGATTTTTACTTTTGAATCACTCTCAACAGCGGTCTTTTCTTGTGAAAAAACATTGGAAATGGAAAGAAAAAGAAAACAACTTAGAAATAATCGCATACAGTTTTAGTTTTTAAAATGATTTATTCTTATTATTTTCCTTTTTGATGATACAAATATAAGATATTGGTGGTTTTCTAAGGCCTTTCACTATCAAATTTTGTAGGAGCCAACATAAATTATGGATTAGAAACAAATCTTTTTAAAAAATATAGAGAAAACCTGAGGATTTAAAAATCGTCAGGTTTTACATTTTTTCGGTATCGTGAAGATGCACGATTGTAGGGATGCACGATTGTAGAGATGCACTGCAGTCATCTCTACATCTGAATTATATTTATTTATTTATTTTTCAACCAATCAAACAATCGTTGTGCATCTTCTCGTTTAAACAATTGGGTTCCTTCATTCATCGTAGCCGCTGATCCACATGCCACTCCCCAACGGATTACTTCTTTCAGACTTTTATTCTGCGATAGCGCCCAAACCATTCCTCCCACCATACTGTCACCCGCACCAACGGTACTTTTTTTGGCTACATGAGGAGCAGGGACAAATTCGTAAGAGTCTTTTGTGACTAAAACCGCTCCCTGTGGACCGAGCGAAACCACCACAATTTCGGCTCCGCCATTTGAGATAATTTGCTTGGCTGCGGCATTTACTTCTTCCAGTTCCAATCTTTCTACACCAATGAGTTTTGCCAGTTCGCCCACATTGGGTTTGATTAAGTAAACACCCACTTCCAAAACCTTTTTTAAGGCTTCTCCAGAAGTATCCACAATCACTTTTACATCAGATTCTTTTGCTGTCTCTGCAATTTTTTGATAAAAATCAACCGATAAATCTTTGTTCAAACCCCCGCTTACAACCAAAAATTTAGGTTTTAGTTCTTGAATAGTTTGAATTATTTTGCCTTTTTCAGCAGCGGTAATTGTTGGTCCCGGAAAACTAAAACGATACTGAGAATTGGTATTGTCATCAACAGCAACGAAACTTTCTCTTGTCCAATCCTGAATTTCTATAGCTTTATATTCTATTGATTCTTTATTTACCAGCTCTTTCAGCATTGTGCCCATTGGTCCACCAGAAGTAAATACAGCCAAGGAAGTCCCTCCTAATCGAGAAATTGCTTTTGACACATTGATTCCTCCGCCACCGGCATCGTATAGTGGTTCTTCGCATCGAATTTTCTGCTCGGCTACCAGACCTTTGAAATGAGTGCTTTTGTCCAAAGCCGGATTAACCGTTATGGTAACTATATCAAATGATTTCATTTTTTATAAATTTAATAACTTAAAGATGCGAAAAAAACGGCGAAAATTGATGCAATTCAAGGCGAAAATTTCTTTGTATATTTGCAGCCTGAAAACTTTTGTAAATTAACATAAATGAATGAAGCGATTGCTTCGTTCCTCGCAACAATCATGATCGAAGATAAAACCCCACAACGCACGAGTATCGCACAATTAGGAGAATTTGGATTGATAGACCATTTGACAAAAAACTTTGAAATCAACCAGCCTTCCACTATAAAAGGAATTGGTGATGATGCTGCTGTTTTGGATTTTAAAGACAAGAAAGTAGTAGTCTCTACCGATTTATTGATTGAAGGCGTACATTTTGATTTGGCTTATATGCCGTTAAAACATTTAGGGTATAAAGCAGTCGTTGTAAATATCTCTGATATTTGTGCGATGAATGCTAAAGCGACACAAATTACGGTTTCAGTGGCCGTTTCTAATCGTTTTCCATTAGAAGCTTTAGACGAATTATTTGCAGGAATTACGCATGCTGCCAATGAATATAAAGTAGACGTTATTGGTGGTGATACTACCTCATCACAAAAAGGATTAATCATCAGTATTACCGCTATTGGCGAGGCTAATGAAGAAGAAATCATTTATAGAAATGGTGCAAAACAAACTGATTTATTAGTCGTAACAGGTGATCTTGGTGCTGCGTATATGGGTTTACAGGTTTTGGAACGCGAGAAACAAGTATTTCAGGTGAATCCAAATTCACAGCCTGATTTAGACGCTTACACCTATCTTATAGAACGACAATTAAAACCCGAAGCACGAAAAGATGTACGTACTCTGTTACATGCCTTAGAAATAAAACCAACTTCAATGATTGACATTTCGGACGGATTATCATCTGAAATTATGCATTTGTGCAAACAGTCAAAAGTGGGTTGTAATTTATATGAAGATAAATTGCCAATCGATCCGCAGTTTATAAACGTATGCGAAGAATTCAATATTGATAGCACAACGGTAGCAATAAACGGTGGTGAAGATTATGAATTACTTTTCACTATTGCCATGGAAGATTTTGAAAAAATAAAAGGAAATCCAAATTTTACCATTATTGGTCACATGACACAAGAAAGTGAAGGAATTCATTTAGTGACTAGAGCTAATACTCGAATTGCTTTAAAAGCACGCGGATGGGATGCTATCCGAGAAGAATAAAAATTTTAAATAAACAAAAAAAACGACATTTGAGAAAATGTCGTTTTTTTTGTTTATTGAATTTAAAAAGCATTAAAAAAGTAACCCTCTGCTTTTAGCTTCTCGAACTAATTCAATGTCGCTACCTTCTTCTACTTTTAACAATTCTTTTAAGTTTATTTTTCTTCTTTCAATTGCACCTAAAGATATTGGGATATATTGCGGAATATCATTCATCTTGGTTCCTTTTGATAAATGAAACAAAATTTGTTTGTCAAATTGGTCAATTTCGATAGTATCTTCTTCAGACAAGTTCAGCATTTTTACAACTGATTCGCTATAATAGGTTTTGCCTTTTATAACTTTATCAAAAGCAAAAAGTAATTCGTCAAATGTCAAATCATTTTTTATTACCAAACCACTTGGATTAATGGTTTTAATAATGGTTTTAATTTTCAGCAATTCAGTATACATCGTAAGCAAAATAATTTTGCAATTTGGCATATATTCCGAAATCAATTTAGCTAAATCCTCTCCGTTATAAATACCTTTTTCTTCGTAAGGAGGCATACTTATATCTAAAAAAGCAATATCAAAAACTATAGTATCAGGGTTTGTAACAATATTATATGCCGATTCACAATCTTTGGCCTGACTAATAAAAAATTCAAATTCTTTTGGATTATATCTTGTAATCGCATTTTTATACCCTTCAATAATAAAAGGATGATCATCAACAATCAGTATATTATTTTTAATCATTGTCTTTGCATTTGAGGCAATTGTCATTTCTATGTAAGTATTTGTGTGTTTTCAAATGGAACTGCAATCGTAATAATTGTTCCGTTTCCTTTTTTTGATTGTATATCAACCGTTCCATTGCATTCTATGGTACGAGATTGTATGTTTTGCAATCCAATTCCTTTTTTCATTTTATTTATATCGAATCCCTTTCCATCATCACTTATGGTTAAAAATAAATCGCCATCCATTTTTTTGAGTTCCACTTTAATGGTATTTGCTTCAGCATACTTGTTGATATTTTGAAGTGATTCTTGAATAATTCGATATAAATTTATTTTACTGGAATTGCTCAATAACTCCCATTTTATTTTCCGATCAATGACCGCTATCAATTTGGGTTTGAATGTCTTTTTTTGATCTTCAAGTAAATTATCTACAATCGCAACGAAGTTATTAATTAATTCCGATTTCTCTCTATTCAAATCATGCGAAATTTCACGAATATCCTGTTCTATATTTTTTAATTCCGACAGATAATTATTTCTTCTTTGAATTGCAGTTTCATCATCAATTTTATTTAAACTATCTAAGTTCATCCTAATGCCAAACATTCGTCCCAACACGCCATCATGCAACTCCTGGGCAACACGTTTCTTCTCTTTAACTCTATTGGTTTCTATGGTGTTTTGCTGCGAAATCATCAGATTATAGATTTCCTCATTCACCTTTTGCTGTTCTTGTTTGAATACCAATTCTCTGTTTTTAGTTTTTTGAGCCTTGATTATGTATAAAAACAGCCCCACTAATGCAAATGCACTAAAACCAAATAACAAATTCCGGTTTTTAGCCGCCAAGTCTGTATTTTCATCTTTTATTACATCTGTCTCATACTCGATCCTAGAGAATTTATCTCCCATTTTTCGTTCTGCCTTTTGCAACTCTTCATTGATACGAATATATTCTTTACTATAAATCGCTTCCTTTTTGGGTTCAATAATTGCCAATTGATTCAATGCAACCAAAACATCTCTAGAAACACTAGTATTTCTAGCTAGGAGAAGTGCTTGTTTAGAATATTTAATCGCCTTGACAGTATCGCTTTTTGAAGCAAAATATTCTGATAAATGGATTTTATTGATAAATATTCCAGAAGTTAATTTTAAACTATCTCTCAGTTTCAACGACTGGTAAAATAGTTGCGGCAAGCCTTCAGTTTCTTTTAATTTAAATTTAGAATAGGCCAAATTATCCAACAACATCGCATAAATGGTTGGTTTTTCAATAGCTAGGTTGTTTTGTTCCAATCCTTTTTTAAAATAATTTTTTGCGAGCAAGTACTTGTGAAAATTGAGATAAAGAAATCCGATATTATTATAAGAAGTGGCTCTAGACTGGAATTCCTTAGGTATTATTTCATCATCACTAATAGCTAATGCTTTATTATGATACGCAATCGCGTTTTCATATTCCCCAAGCTCACCGTATATTATCCCCAGAAGATTATACGCATCGTATAAAATATTATTGGCTTGCTTCTCATTTTTAATTATTCGCAATACGATGAAAACCGCTTTTTCACTCCCTAAAAAATCCCCCGCCATATACTGTAGGGTAGCTTTATTAATCAGTGTTTTACCTACATTAAAATTATCTCCCAATTTAACATACATCTTTTCCGCTTTATAATAAAACAAGAAAGCACTGTCTGAAACCGATTGAGATACATAATAATCTCCCAAATAGGTATAGGCTTTTATTATATTTATAGTATCCTTAGCATTTTCTGACTTGTCTAAAACAAGGTGAACTGTTTTATTAAAGTCTTTCCAATCGTTTATGTTATAATACCGATTGGCAACTTTAAACATATTTACTCGGTTGAGTGAATCATTTTCCTGATCTACAACTATATCAAACGCTTTATGAGTAAATACTTGCCTTTTTTCGCGAGGTAAACTGAAATCATTTGCCAATGAAAAATAGGTTGAAAGGCTATCTTTAGATGAAATAACAAGAATGCTCCCTTCATTTTTTTTGAAACATGCAAAAAAAAGAAACAACAGAAACAATAATAATAGAGGTATGTAGTATTTATTTTTCAATAGTTGCTAATTAGATTTATCAAAAATAGCAAAATATACCTATTAACATAAAAAAAAGCTATCAAAAATTGATAGCCCTAATATTATTCGAAAAGTTTACTTAAAATTATTAGTCCACTTTCACATTACCTTGTGATGTCCCAGTTCCTCCGATAATATCTAATTTCATATTGCCTTGTGAAGTCCCAGTTCCTCCAACAATATCTACTTTCACATTGCCTTGTGAAGTCCCAGTTCCTCCAATGATATTTACATTAGCATCACCATTTATAATATTATCTGTTTTTGACGTGGTAAATGAAGTTAAGATCATTACTAAAGAGAATAATCCGATTGTTACGATTGATTTTTTCATGATTTGAGTTTTTTATGTTTTTATATGATTTTACTTTTTTTAGGATTCCTTTAGCAAGAAATTCTTTAGTAAAACTACATAGGTATTCTTAATTTTTCCTACAAAAAAAAAGGTTTATGGTAGAATGTACTCAAATGATAGTGGATGAATATCAAACTAGGGTAGATGACTATTTTTTAAATTTCAAGATAATTTCCATTATTGAATTCGGAGATAATAAGATCAATATTAGACTTATAGGATTTAGAAAAAGGAAGTTTAACTGTCGTGTTTTTAATATAACATACTGTATTGCCGGTATGGATTCTGGAAATGTAATTTCGGTTTACGATATAACTGTTATGGATTCTAATAAAAGGAGCGGACAGAATCCCTTCAAAATGTTTCAATGTTTTGAAAGCCGTAATCATTTCACCATTATTCAGATGAATGTCAGTTGAATTATTATCTGCTTGAAGATAACAAATATCTTTGGCATCAATATATCTATAATCACCGTAGGATTTCACACATAGGATTAATGGCTTTTCCTCACTTGTAGGTTTCTGCTGTGGTAAATTAGTAGGTATTTCATCTAGTATAATTGATTGCTCTGTTGTTGTTTGAGATTGAATCTCAGATTTATTCAATTTCAGAATCAATTTTATAAAGTCGATTTTCATCAATGGCTTTAGCAGATAATCTGTTACTCCATATTGTATTGCTTCGAAAGCTAAATCTTTCTTACTAGTCGTAATAATGATTTTTGGAATTACTTGTAAATACCTATGTAATTCATTGATAAGATTTAGCGATAAATTGCTCTCTTTTTTGGCTGAGTCAATTTCGAGAAAAATTAAATCCGGCTGATGTTCTAATATAAGATTAAGTCCAGCTGTATAATTATTTGCTTCTGCCACAAAGATAAGCTCCGAAAAGCCATCAGCAACGGCTTTCGTATTCAAAACACTTTCTTGATTATCGTCAATAATAATGTACGAATAATTCATCAATTGTTTTTCCTGATATGATTAGGCATTTTATCGAAGGTCCAAAGTAAAATATACTTCAAATTATTAAATTAATATGAGTAGTTTGGGTAAATCAATTAAGCGAAAAAAGAAACTTTTTACCTCAATATTCTTGTTTAACTTTCTAAAAATAAGCATTTAACCATTTTTCAATAGGTCTTGTTAATATGTTTTAAACAAATGTTAATACATTAGGATGAAGTGCAAATAAATCCGATAAAATACATAAATTCCTGTTGTAAAAGAAACTCCGAATTAAATACATTTCGTATTTCGGGATTAAAAAATATTTTTTTTGTTAAACTAAAAAAAGCTTTCCAAAACGGAAAGCTTTTCTACTATAAACTAAAATGTAATTACATTTTCATTAACCAGTTTTTCATCGAAACTTCATTCTCAATGATTGATTTCAAATCGGCGATTTTTACACGATCTTGTTTCATCGTATCTCTATGACGAATCGTTACCGTTTGGTCCTCTATCGTTTGATGATCGACCGTGATACAAAAGGGTGTTCCCAGCGCATCTTGTCTTCTATAACGTCTTCCTACAGCATCTTTTTCATCATAGGCTACATTGAAATCCCACCTCAAATCATCTACGATTTTATGTGCAATTTCAGGTAATCCATCTTTTTTTACTAATGGTAAAATAGCTGCTTTTGTTGGAGCTAATACAGAAGGTAATTTCAATACTGTTCTTGTAGATCCGTCTTCCAATGTTTCTTCTTTTAATGAAGTTGCAAAAACAGCCAAGAACATTCTGTCCAATCCTACTGAAGTTTCCACCACATAAGGAACATAATTCTGATTCAATTCCCCATCAAAATATTGTAATTTTCTACCTGAAAACTGTTCGTGTGCTTTCAAATCAAAATCAGTACGAGAGTGAATTCCTTCCAATTCTTTAAATCCAAATGGAAAATTAAATTCAATATCTGCCGCTGCATTTGCATAATGCGCTAATTTTTCATGATCGTGAAAACGGTAATTTTCCTTTCCTAAACCTAGAGACAAATGCCAGTTCAACCTAGCCGCTTTCCAATGTTCGTACCATTTCATTTCATCGCCTGGACGTACAAAGAATTGCATTTCCATTTGTTCAAATTCACGCATACGAAATATAAATTGTCTTGCCACAATCTCGTTTCTAAAGGCTTTTCCGGTTTGAGCAATTCCAAAAGGAACTTTCATTCGACCTGATTTTTGTACATTTAAGAAATTCACAAAAATACCTTGAGCAGTTTCTGGTCGTAAATATAAATCCATTGCTGAATCTGCTGACGCTCCTAATTTTGTACCAAACATCAAGTTAAATTGACGCACTTCGGTCCAGTTTCTAGAACCGGTTTCTGGGTCGGCAATTTCCAGTTCTTCGATTAATGCTTTTACATCTTCAAGATCTTCGTTACCAAGCGAACGAGCCATTCTTTCTAGAATTTCTCTTTCTTTAGCTTTATACTCAACAACTCTGGCATTTGTAGTTACAAATTCCTGTTCGTTGAACGCATCACCAAAACGAGTTCTTGCTTTTTCTATTTCTTTGATTGCTTTTTGATTTAGCTTTTCGGCATAATCTTCAATCAAAACATCGGCTCTATATCTTTTTTTTGAATCTTTGTTGTCAATCAATGGATCGTTGAATGCATCTACGTGGCCTGATGCTTTCCAAGTCGTTGGGTGCATCAATATTGACGCGTCAAGTCCTACGATATTATCGTTCATTTGAACCATCGCCTTCCACCAATATTCGCGAATGTTCTTTTTTAATTCCACTCCATTTTGTGCATAATCGTACACTGCACTTAAACCATCGTATATTTCGCTAGACGGAAAAATAAATCCGTACTCTTTTGCATGCGAAATTACATTCTTAAATAAATCTTCTTGTTTTGCCATAATACTGCAAAAATATAAAAAGTGAACTTAAAAAAAGAAAATAATTGACTAATGAAGCATTGATTTCGCTATTTTTATAAATAAATCACTTTTCTTATGTTCAAAAGCATTCTAAATTTATTTTTTCCAACGGTTTGTTCCGGATGTAATTCGTTTTTGTTGACCAATGAAAATGTGATTTGTACGGTTTGCAGACATGATATTCCGTTGACGAACCATCATTTGAATCCAGAAAATGAAGCTTTCAAGAAGTTTTATGGAAGAATTCCTGTGCTTCATACCTCAGCATTATTTTATTTTCATAAAAAAGGAATTGTCCAAGAGCTAATCCATAATTTAAAATACAAAGGACATGAGGAAATAGGAACAATTATGGGTGAATGGTATGCCGAAGATTTAAAAACAATACAATTATTACAAAGCGTAGATGAAATTATTCCCGTACCCTTACATCCAAAAAAACTAAAAGAAAGAGGTTACAATCAAGTAACCGCTTTCGGAACTGCGCTTTCCGCTAGTTTAAATTTAGATTACAATAAGTCTCTTCTGATTCGGAATGTGTATTCAAAAACCCAATCCAAGAAAACCCTTTTAGGAAGAACGGAAGGAATCGAAACTATTTTTGATGTTTCCTTTACAGATAAAAATCACAACAAACATTTCCTTTTAATCGATGATGTCATCACCACCGGAGCCACGCTTGAAGCATGCGCCCGTGCTTTGCTAAAAATTCCGGGAGCAAAAATCAGCATTGTTTGTATGGCAATGGCTCAATCATAATGTGGAAATTTCGATTGTGAAACTGTATTTAAAACAGAACGGCAATTTAAAACACTGTCATTTTTAGCCCTGATTACTTCACGTAACTTTTATTCTCATAGGTGTTCAGTGAATTTCGTTTGAAGTGGAAATCCTTTCTAGTCCTGAACTTGTTTCAAGATCCTGAAATAAGTTCAGGACTAGAAAGATTGCATTGGAAAGCAGGAAGATGCTCCTAAAAACAAACCTTTTATCATTACATATTGTATTAAAAAGAGCACACTATCAATTAATTTAATGAAATTATAACGAAATAGAATTTCCGTTTCCAAAGTTTAATGTCTAAATTTGAATAAATATTATTATAAATTAATTTAAAACAAACATATTATGGCTTTTGAATTACCACAATTACCTTATGCGTATGACGCATTAGAACCTTATATTGATGCGCGCACGATGGAAATTCATCACACGAAACATCATAACGCTTACATTACTAATGTTAATGCAGCAATTGCCGGAACAGATATGGAAGGCAAGACCATTGAAAATATCTTGATTAATCTTGATATGAAAAACATGCCTGTTCGTAATAATGGCGGTGGATTTTACAATCACAGCTTATTTTGGACTGTAATGACACCAAACGGCGGTGGATTGCCAACTGGGGATTTACTAGCTGCAATTGAAGCTGCTTTTGGAACTTTTGAAGAGTTTAAAGCAAGTTTCAGTAAAGCTGGAGCAACTCAATTTGGTTCTGGTTGGGCTTGGCTTTGTGTTCACAAAGGAGGAAAAGTAGATGTTTGCGGTACTCCTAACCAAGACAATCCATTAATGCCAGGTGTAGGTTGTGGCGGAACTCCAATTTTAGGAATGGATGTTTGGGAACATGCTTATTACTTGCATTATCAAAACAGAAGACCTGACTACATTGAAGCTTTTTTCAATGTTATTAACTGGACTGAAGTAGCTAGACGATTTGCTTTAGAGAAATAAGCCACCTAACTCCGAAAGGGGGAATTAGCATATTAGCCTAAAGAAAAAATATTAGTCTTTTTTCTCTCCTATTGTACTTTAATAAAAAAACCGTCAATTTCAAAATTAGAAATTGACGGTTTTTTTATATTTTAGATTTTTTGCAATAAAAAAGGTGGAATTTCTCCCACCCTTTTTGCCCCAAATCTACCATAAACTTAACCTACTAATGTTGTATGGTGGAGTAAATTTAGGGTAGTAATATGTTCTATACAAATAAATTAGATGAATAACCTATAAAAACGTTTAATTGCTGAAATACAACTGTTTATCAGTAAGCTCTGACATCTTTTCCTTCATAAAAATTCATAAAAGCACGATTCACTACTCGGTTACCACCCGGTGTAGGATAGTCGCCTGTAAAATACCAATCCCCTAAGTTTTTGGGACAAGCTATATGCAAATCTTCAACGGTTTGGAAAATTATTTTAACTTCTGCATTTATTTCTGGAGAGCTCAACATTTCAGCAATTTTATCTGAAACTTCCTGTGGCTCAAAAGGCTCATAAATTGCAGTAACGTAATTTACCACTTCATGGTCTTTATAGTTTTCCTGAGCTTTGCATTTTAAATACACTTCATCAACGATATGATATAAGTTTCTTTCTTTAAGTAATTCTAATGCTGCCTTAAATGCAACTAAACCTTCTAGTTTAGCCATGTCAATTCCATAACAATCGGGATAGCGTATTTGCGGTGCCGATGAAACGATTACTATTCTTTTTGGATTCAAACGATCCATCATTTTAATAATACTCATTTTAAGGGTAGTTCCACGTACAATACTATCGTCGATAATCACCAAGTTATCAGTTGGTTTTATCACACCATAAGTAACATCATATACGTGAGCCACTAAATCATCGCGACTGCTATCTTCTGTAATAAACGTTCTCAGTTTTGCATCTTTAATCGCAACTTTCTCCGTACGGATTTTTACGGACAGTAATTCTTGTAAAGAATCCTTAGTCAATGAATTCCTGTTTTCAAGAATGTAATTATTCTTTCTTTGGTTCAAGAAATCCTGAGCTGCTTCAACCAATCCGTAGAACGAGGTTTCGGCAGTATTTGGAATATAAGAAAACACTGTATTGTCCGTATCTTCGTCAATTGACTTTAATACAGCCGGTAAAATAAGTCTTCCTAATGTTTTTCTTTCCTGATATATTTCGGCATCACTTCCTCTGGAAAAATAAATACGTTCAAATGAACATGCTTTTTTAACCGTTGGAGGAAGAATTTCCTGCATGGAGACCTTTCCGTTTTTCTTGATAATTAACGCATTTCCAGGCTCAATTTCATGTACTTCTTCAAAAGGAACATTGAATACGGTTTGTATAACTGGTCTTTCAGAAGCCACTACAACAATTTCATCATCTTGATAAAAATAAGCGGGGCGTATTCCTGCTGGATCTCTAAACACAAAGGAGTCGCCATGACCCAAAAGTCCCGCCATAGCATAACCTCCATCTAAATTTTTTGAAGCACGGGTCAAAATTTTCGCCACATCTAATCGCTCTGCAATTATTGGTGACGCTTCTCTTTTGGTCAATCCTTCATTTTTACATTCTTGGTACAAATCAGTTACTGCGTCGTCAAGAAAGTGACCAATTTTTTCCATTACGGTAACAGTATCTGCCATTTCTTTTGGATGCTGTCCTAATTCCACTAAACTTTGAAAAAGTTCTTTTACATTAGTCATGTTAAAGTTACCCGCCAAAATCAGGTTACGGTGCATCCAGTTGTTCTGACGTAAAAAAGGATGAACACTTTCAATACTGTTTTTACCAAAAGTCCCGTAACGAACATGTCCCAAAAACAATTCTCCGATGTAAGGGATATTTTCTTTTTGAAGTGCCACATCATCTGCATATTCAGGATGAGCAGCCATTTCTTCATTTATTCTGTCATTTATTTGTGCAAAAACATCTTGAATAGGTTGCGCATGATTCGAACGCACTCTACTTATATAACGTTCTCCAGGCTCCATGTCTAATTTAATGCTGGCGAAACCTGCACCATCTTGTCCACGATTGTGTTGCTTTTCCATAAGGAGATACATTTTTTGTATTCCGTAGAAAGCAGTTCCGTATTTTTCTTTGTAAAATTCAAGCGGTTTGAGTAGTCTAACTAATGCTATTCCACATTCGTGTTGTAAAGCGTCGCTCATTGTAAAGTTGTTTGTGTTGTTGTGTTATTCTAAAAAAAAATTAATTTAACTTATTTATATTGGTAACAATAATTAAACCAGTTGCAATTACTTGCTGTTTTTTAAACAAAAAAACCCCGTTTCCGAGGTTTTCATACATTATAATTCTATATCAAATTGTGTTAGCGATTTGAATTGTTGTAATCTTGACAACACTTCTTTTTTATCTAAATCAACCATTCTTTCGGTTCCAAATTTCTCGACACAAAACGAAGCTAAATTAGATCCGTGTATTATTGCATTTTTCATGTTTTCGAATGAAACGTTTTCACTCTGTGTAATAAATCCTGCAAATCCTCCCGCAAAAGTGTCTCCTGCACCTGTTGGATCAAAAACTTCTTCCAATGGCAATGCCGGAGCAAAGAATACTTCTTTGTTATGAAACAAAAGCGCACCGTGTTCTCCTTTTTTGATTACCACGTATTTTGGTCCCATGGTTTGAATTTTAGCAGCTGCTTTAACTAATGAATATTCACCCGAAAGTTGTCTCGCTTCTTCATCATTGATGGTGATTACATCTACGCGTTTTATTACTTCCAATAATTCTGGTAAAGCACAATCCATCCAAAAATTCATAGTGTCCAATACTACTAATTTTGGTTGTTTTGCCATTTGATCCAAAACACTGCTTTGAACTAACGGATGTAAGTTCCCTAGCATCACTACATCAGCATCTTGAAAATTTTGAGGTACTTTTGGTTGGAAATCAGCCAAAACATTTAATTGTGTATCTAAAGTGTCTCTTGAATTTAAATCATTATGATAACGACCGCTCCAGAAGAAAGTTTTTCCTCCTTTTACTGTTTCAAGACCTGAAATATCAATATTTCTATCGGTTAATAAATCTAAATATTCTTGAGGAAAGTCATCGCCAATGACAGAAACTATAGCAGATTGTAAATTAAAAAAAGAAGCGGATAAACCGATGTAAGTCGCTGCTCCACCTAAAATTTTATCAGTTTTTCCAAATGGAGTTTCAATGGCGTCGAAAGCTACGGTTCCAACAATCAATAATTTATTCATACGTACGCAATATTTGCTTTTTAAAGGAATATGGAATTCGCATATTAAATTCGGTAATTAAATCGAATTTACGTTATGCTCATTTCATTTTATCTGTTTCGAATTAAGGCGCAAAGATAGTTTATAAGTTATATAATTGCAAAGACTATCAATCGTAAAGTTTTGCCAATTTATATGCCTGAAAATTCGCAACTTACAGTAACTTTTCTACTTCTTTTTCATAAAATTCATCGACTGAAAGTTGCTTTTGCATCGAAGCCATAACCGCTAATTCGTCACACCTTTCATTTTGAATGTGATTGTTATGTCCTTTTATCCATTTAAAGTCAACTTTCTGTTTTCTATATACCACAAGAAACCGCTTCCACAAATCTGGATTTTTTTTCCCTACAAAACCCTTTTTTTCCCAACCGAAAACCCATTTCTTCACCACAGAATCCACCACATATTTAGAATCAGATATCACTAAAACGTTGGTATTTGGATTTTTTAATTTTTCCAAACCTACAATGACACCAAGTAATTCCATCCTGTTATTAGTGGTATGACGAAACCCTTCATAAAATTCTTTTCGGTATGGTTTTCCAACCCATTCCATAACAACGCCGTAACCACCCTTACCGGGATTTCCTTTGGCAGCGCCATCTGTATATATATGTACGTCGTGTGAATTCAAAATTAAGGCTTAGGTGTTAGTAGTTTTTCAATTATTTGAGGAAAATGTTCTTGTTCTAATTCGTGAATCTTTTCAGCTATTTGCTCGGGCGTTTCATCTCCATTCAAAACAATCTTATTTTGAAAAATAATATTCCCTTCGTCGTAATTTTCATTTACAAAATGAATCGTAATGCCGGTTTCTTTTTCCTTGTTTTCAACAATTGTTCTATGGATATTCATCCCATACATTCCTTTGCCTCCGTATTTAGGCAATAGCGCCGGATGTATGTTTATTATTTTATCCGGGTAAGCTTCAATAATATTGTGTGGGAATTTTAACAAAAAACCAGCTAAAACAATTAGATCAGGACGGAATGTGTTAATTTTTTGTAATATTTTACTTTCAATTAAATCATCTTTGGAGAAAACCACTACTGGAACTTGATAGTTTTTGGCTCTTTCAATTACTTTGGCATCCGACCGGTTTGTGAATACGGCGACAACGTTTCCAATTTTCGTTTCAGCAAAATATTTAATAATATTTTCAGCATTAGTCCCCGATCCAGAAGCAAAAACGACAATTTTTTTCATAACCCAGCAGATTTATATTACGCAAAAAAAGGAATAAAAAATGAAATTAAATAACATTCAGAACTCTTTGTCAAATATATTTTATAAATTAGTTGTCACATTTATTAACTTAATCGTTGTTTTAAAATAAAGTTTTTTATTTTTGCCAACAAATTAAATTCTAAAATTAAAGATTATGTCAGACATTGCATCAAGAGTAAAAGCGATTATCGTAGACAAATTAGGTGTTGACGAAAACGAAGTTGTAACAGAAGCAAGCTTCACTAATGATTTAGGAGCTGACTCATTAGACACTGTTGAGCTTATTATGGAATTCGAAAAAGAATTTGACATTCAAATTCCAGACGATCAAGCAGAAAACATCGCTACTGTAGGTCAAGCAATCTCTTACATCGAGGAAGCTAAAAAATAATAAATCGCACCCGTTTGCAATCCTGCAGGCGGGTGTTATTATTTTTTTTTAAATTAAAAATTGAGATTGTATTTCAATCAAAAGATATTTATTGTAATACCCATGGCTCTTTTGTAATTCTAATACGACAGAAAAAGCATGGGTTTTATTTGTTTCAAAATAACAAAATAAAGAAGTTATGGTATTAAGACGAGTTGTTGTTACAGGTTTAGGCGCACTTACACCTATTGGAAATAACATTCAAGAATATTGGAATGGGCTTATGAATGGTGTTAGTGGAGCAGCACCTATAACTTACTTTGATGCTTCCAAATTCAAAACTCAATTTGCTTGCGAATTGAAAAACTTTAATGCTGAAGATTTTCTAGATAGAAAAGAAGCCCGAAAAATGGACCGCTATGCGCAATATGCCATGGTTGCGTCTGAGGAAGCAGTGCTGGATGCTGGTTTCAATTTTGAAAAATTAGACAAAGACAGAATTGGTGTTATCTGGGGATCAGGAATTGGTGGACTGGAAACATTTCAAATCGAAATGATAAACTATTCAGCGGGTGATGGTACTCCAAAATTCAATCCTTTCTTTATTCCAAAAATGATTTCGGATATAGCCTGTGGTCATATATCAATAAAATATGGTTTTAGAGGACCAAACTTCGCAACGGTTTCGGCTTGCGCTTCCTCAACCAATGCAATTATCGATGCTTTCAATTATATCCGTTTAGGACATGCTGATGCTATGGTAACAGGTGGCTCTGAAGCTGCAGTAACGATTGCAGGAATGGGAGGTTTTAATGCGATGCATGCTTTATCTACAAGAAACGATGATCCTAAAACGGCTTCAAGACCGATGGATAAAGATCGCGACGGATTCGTTTTAGGTGAAGGCGCCGGAGCTTTAATCCTTGAAGAATACGAACATGCTATAGCACGTGGAGCAAAAATATATTGCGAAATAGGCGGTGGAGGTATGTCTGCAGATGCATATCATATCACTGCGCCACATCCAGAAGGATTAGGTGCAAAAAATGTAATGTTAAACTGTTTAAGAGACGCAGGTTTAAACGCAACCGATGTTGACGGTGTAAATATGCACGGTACATCGACTCCTCTTGGAGACATGGCTGAATCCAAAGCAATATTACATGTTTTTGGCGAGCATGCATATACCATGAATTTAAATTCAACTAAATCCATGACTGGTCATCTACTTGGTGCAGCAGGAGCGATTGAAACCATATCTTCAATACTTTCATTGAAATACGGTATCGTTCCCCCAACCATAAATCATTTTACAGATGATGAAAATATCGATTCTAAACTAAACTTTACTTTCAATGTTCCTCAAAAAAGAGACATGAAGGTTGTAATGAGTAATACTTTCGGTTTCGGAGGTCATAATGCTTGTGTTTTAGTTAAAAAATTAGAAATCTAATTTAGATGCGTATAATTAAAAAAATATTTTCAAAATCCCGTTCTCTAGAAGACGGGATTTTTTTTGATTCTATCCAAAAAATATTGGGTTTTGCCCCTTTAAATTTAGATTATTACAAAAAGGCATTCACCCATCGTTCTTCTAATCGTTTGGATGTTTTAGGAAATCCAATCAATTACGAACGGTTAGAATTTTTAGGCGATGCCATGCTAAGCTCGGTAATTGCTGCACATCTATTCAGCAAAGCACCTGCGGGAGACGAAGGCTATTTGACTAAAATGCGTTCAAAAATTGTAAGCCGAGAACACCTGAATGAACTAGGTAAGGATTTAAATTTAGTCCAATATATAGAAAGCAAAGTGCCACTTCAGCATTTTGGCGAAAACATACACGGAAATATATTTGAATCATTAGTGGGAGCAATTTATCTAGATAGAGGCTATGTTTATTGCGAAAAATTTATCCAAAAAAGAGTTGTTGTTCCGTACGTTGACATCGCCAGACTGGAAGGCAAAGTTATCAGCTATAAAAGTTTAGTTATAGAATGGTGTCAAAAAGAAAAAAAGGTATTTCATTATGATATTTTTGAAGATAACGCAATCGATGGACAACGTTTGTTTGGTGTAAAACTGAGCATTGATGATAAAGTAATTGCAAAAGCCAGAGCCACTTCTAAAAAGAAAGCAGAAGAAAAAGCATCCCAACGTGCCTATTTTGCATTCCAGGAAAAGATGGACAGAAAATAATATCAATTTTCTTAAAACTACAACGTTTTCGTTTATAAATTAACGCAAACATCTCATTTGAAGAGGATAAAACATCAATAGAAATACTATATTTACATCATATTTTGCACGAAATGGGTATTCACAAACTGGATCTTGGCGAATTTGACGAAATAGATTATTATCTTATTGCTATTCACACTTCATTAGAAGACTATCGTTTGGCTTATTTTATTAATCAAAATCTTCCGATTAATCTAAGCAAAAGCGCGAATGAAATTCAAATTAATATAAATGAAGGGGAAACAAATTTCTCTAGATTTTATTATTTTGATGTTGAAAATGCTATATCCTGGAATTTGATTCAAAATAAAAGTGAAGTCATCCAACAGAAAAAAGGAAATAATCAGAATCTATTTTCAAATATAACCATGGAAGTGGCGACAAAGGTTTTTTTACTTCCTGAGTTTAAAAAGGTGGATTATTTCTTAAAGATAGAAAATACCGAAGATATTATAGACATATCCAAAATACAAACTATACTAAACAAAATTGATAGTATTTCGGCCATTTATACAGTTGAAACAAGTCAAATAAAATCAAAAAACAATTTAATTTTTTAATACAAATGCTTACAAACAAAAAAACGAAAATTGTAGCCACACTTGGGCCTGCATGTAGTACCAGAGAGATTATTAAAGAAATGATTGAAGCAGGTGTAAACGTGTTCAGAGTAAATTTTTCTCATGCTGACTACGAAGATGTAAAAGAAAAAATTAACCTTATACGAGGTTTAAATGAAGAGTTTGGTTACACTACTGCAATTCTTGGAGATTTACAAGGTCCGAAACTTCGCGTAGGAGTTATGGAAGAAGGCGTAGTCGTTCACGATGGTGATTTAATTACATTTACTACTGCCGAAGATATTATAGGAACTGCCAAAAAGGTTTTTATGAAGTATAAAGAATTTCCAAATGATGTTAATCCTGGGGAAAGAATCTTACTTGATGATGGAAAACTTATTTTTGAAATTGTTGAAACGGACAAGAAAACAGAAGTTGTTGCCCGAGTAATTCAAGGTGGTGAATTAAAATCCAAAAAAGGAGTTAATCTTCCTAACACAAAAATATCTTTACCTGCAATGACAGAAAAAGATATTGCAGATGCTATTTTTGCAATTGGTCAAAATGTAGATTGGATTGCTCTTTCATTTGTGAAAACTCCAGAGGATTTGCAACAATTACAAGAATTAATAGCCAAACATTCTGACTATAAAATTCCAATTATCGCCAAAATCGAAATGCCAGAAGCATTAGAAAACATCGATAAAATCGTTGCTTATTGTGATGGTTTGATGGTAGCTCGTGGAGATTTAGGTGTTGAACTTCCAGCTCACGAAGTGCCTCTAGTTCAAAAGGAATTGATTCGCAGAGCAAAAACCGCTAGAATTCCGGTAATTGTAGCTACGCAAATGATGGAAACAATGATTACCAGCTTGACGCCAACACGTGCCGAGGTAAATGATGTCGCTAATTCAGTAATGGATGGTGCAGATGCTGTAATGCTATCTGGCGAAACGGCAACAGGTAATTATCCTGTTCAAGTAATCCAAAAAATGACTCAAATCATTGAAGCTGTAGAGGATTCACCGTTAATTCGTGTTCCACAAAATACACCACAGATAAAAACAAAACGTTTTATTACAAAGACTATTTGTCATCATGCTGCAATAATGGCAAATTCCATACAAGCAAAAGCGATTTGTACATTGACCAATAGTGGATACACTGCATTTCAAATCTCAGCTTGGAGACCAAACGCACATATATTAGTTTTTACTTCGAATAAAAGAATCCTTACACAACTTAATTTATTATGGGGCGTAAAATCATTCTTCTACGAAAAAAATGTAAGTACGGACGATACCGTAATTGACATCAATGAAATTGTTAAAGTAAAAGGCTTCGTGAAAAAAGGCGATTTCTTAATCAACTTAGCAGCAATGCCTATTAAAGATAAAGGAATGGTAAACACCTTAAGAGTTTCTGAAATAGAATAGTAAAACTATCGAATCATTATTTAGAATCCGTCTCGTTGAAAATATGAGACGGATTTTTTTTTGCAAAATATATTTTTATGAATCAATTTATTTCTGATTTTTTTCGAAAAAAATTAAGATATAATAAACATTCATCTGTAAAATAAAATTTATATTTGATGCATAAAAATCTTATCCACTATGAGTTTAAATTCGAAAAATCCATTTTTAAACAATAAGTCTTTTTCATCCACCGCAGTATCCAGAAAAGACGAAGTTCACAATGCCACTATCATTGATTACAATCAAGAAATGACTTTGGCAGGGACAATCAATAAAACCATTATCCTGTTTTTACTTCTTACCGCCTCAGCAATGGTGATTTGGTGGATGGCTTTTAATGGCCTGAATCCAATAGTACCTGCAATAGGAGGCGCAGTTGTAGGTCTAATTTTGGTTCTTATCGCGGCTTTCAAGCCACAATATTCCCCTTATTTAGCTCCAGGTTACGCATTATTTGAAGGATTGTTCATTGGCGGTGTTTCTGCCATATTTGAAGCCCGATATCCCGGAATTGTAATACAGGCAGTAGGTGCGACTTTTGTAACTTTTATGGTATGTCTGGGTTTGTATAAATATAAAATTGTAAAGGTAACGGAGCAATTTAAATCGGTTGTGATGGCAGCGACACTTGCTATCGCCACCTATTATTTGATTTCTTGGCTGTTTTCCATGTTCACGAGCTTTGTACCGGTACATTATGGTAATTCGTTAATGAGTATCGGTATCAGTATTTTTGTTATTGTAATTGCCGCTTTAAATCTGTTTTTGGATTTTGACCGAATCGAAAAAGGAACGGAACAAAAAATGCCAAAATACATGGAATGGTATGGCGCAATGGGCTTGATGATCACCTTAGTGTGGTTGTATATTGAGTTTTTACGATTACTATCTAAACTGAATAGCAAAAACTAATTATAGTTTTAATATAAAATACTAAAAAACCTTTCTTGACAGAAAGGTTTTTTTTATGCCGCTTTCTCAAAAGCAATGTAATGGCTTAATTTTCCTTTCAAATCAAATATCGGAAAGCCCTTTATCAAGCAATAATAAATCTCACCACTTTTCTTATAATTTAACACCGTTTTTTCAAATGGCTCTTGTAGTTGAATTGCGTCATTTATTTCACTCGAAATCTGTCTGTCAGTCGCTTTGCCTTGAAACATTTTAGGACTATTACCCAAAACTTCGGCAGCTAAATAACCGTTCATTTTCACCATGTTATTTGATGCAAAAACAATTTTCAGTTTAGCATCCGTAACTATGATCACTTCCTCTTCCAGTCTAGTTTTTAGATCCCAATCCTGAAGACTCCACTTACTTTGCGTAGCAATTTCTCTTAATTTATACAAATCTAAAAACGAGTCCCTTAATTCATTTAAAAATTCATAATGAAAATTTAAAGAAAAAACGGGAAGTGTTTTTATGCGTAAATCACTATGATACTTTACTATAGCGTCATCATATTGTTTTAAATTACTCATGATTAATTGATTATATAATCAAATGTAAAAAAAATTATGAAGATATAATTCTAATTACACCGTTTTAACCATTGTTGAACGAGCCTTTACCTACTTAAAAATCAAATTTCAACTGAACTACTAGGAATTTTTTCTCTTCGGTATTTAAATTACTCAGTGAAATTCCAAGTAATCGCACGGAATCTTTCATTCGTTCCTGATATAATAATTCTTTTATAATTTCTAAAATTATTCCTTTATCAGATATAAAATAGGGTACCGTTTTACTTCTGGTTTGTTGGGTAAAATCGCTGTATTTTATTTTTAATGTAACTGTTTTTCCGGCAACATTGTGCTTCTTCAATCGTCTTTCTAGTGCATTTGCAATGATTTCCAACTTTTCCAACATGAAGATTTCAGAGGAAAGATTGACATCAAAAGTATGTTCGGCCGCTACTGATTTTGTAATTCGGTTTGATTTTACCTCACTATTATGAATCCCTCGTACCACATTAAAGTAGAAATTTCCTGATTTTCCAAAATGTTTCTCCAGAAAATCCAAAGTCTTACTTTTTAGATCCACACCAGTGAAAATTCCTAACTGGTACATTTTTTCTGTGGTGACTTTTCCTACACCATAAAACTTCCGAATGGGTAATTCTTCAAGAAAAGAAATTACTTCATCAGGATTAACTGTTTTTTGACCATTAGGCTTGTTATAATCACTGGCTATTTTTGCAACAAACTTATTAATTGATATTCCTGCCGAAGCCGTTAAACCTACTTCATTGAATATGCGTAATCGGATTTCTTCTGCCAATAAAGATGCACTAGGATTCCCTTTCTTGTTTTTGGTCACGTCAAGATACGCTTCATCAAGGGAAAGCGGCTCTACCAAATCGGTGTACTCATGAAAAATTTTTTGAATCTTAGCTGAAATTTCTTTATACCTTTCAAATCTTGGTGTGACAAAGATGAGCTCGGGGCAGTTCTTTTTGGCCATGACTCCACTTATAGCACTTCGAACACCAAATTTTCTGGCTTCATAGCTTGCCGCAGCCACTACACCTCGGTTTTCAGAACCACCTACTGCAACGGGTTTGCCTCTCAATAACGGATTATCCATTTGCTCTACCGAGGCGTAGAAAGCATCCATATCGATGTGTATGATTTTCCTATTTGGATTTGAAGCTTCCATCCTATACTTATTGCATGAGTAGTCTCTTTATAAAATAATTTACAAAGGACTTAAAATTATTCTTTTACTTCTGAACTCAAATAGTTTTCAACTATTACTGATTTATTTTTTTTCTCTGTAGGAAAAAAGAAACTAATAGGCCTTGATTTAAAATGATTCCAAATCGAGGCAACAATAAATTTTACTTCGAATAATGAAATAGCCCTCGAACGGAAAGCTAGTCCCAATGACAGACTAAAACTAACCATAAAATTGACCAAACCTATAATCCCGATTCCAAATATACCCCAGAATAACATAGAATTACTAACCGCATAATTTGCTCCATACAAACCTAAAGCTAAATTTCCACTGGCAAAAGTAATATGTCTAATATCAAGATTTAGACCTAAAAACAGGCCAATCGAACCAATACTCCCCATAAAAATACCAAACCAGAAATTAGCTATAATTCCCGCCCACCTTTTTTCATACAGTTTTGCTAATTTCAACGTACGTACTTTTCCTAAACTCCTTTTCAGTCCAGGATGTTCCGCAATACGAAAATAAACCTGATTGTGTTTGTCTCTATTGGCAACACTTCCTGAAATGATACCGGATAAGAATAGAAACACCCCGGCAATAGCTGAGTGAAGAATCGCTAACGAATGAATGGGACTTAAATCAGTGAGTAAACTCTCCCATTTTGTTGCAGCAATATTATAATCCAAAGTATAATCAATCAGCCAAATTCCTAACAAAGAAATAGGAAAAGCCATAATTACATTTCCTACAAACGCTATAAACTGAGACCGAAAAACACGTGCAAAAAGAATAGCAAAGGCTTCGTACTTTTCAGAATCCCTACCTTGTTTAATTAACCCTTCTTCCAGTGCTTTTATTAAGGCAGAAGCAGTCATGGCTGGTTGCTTAGTTGCCAAAGTAAAACCAAAAAGGTAAATGGCAATAAATCCAAAGGCATAATTCATACTATAAAAAAAAGCATGACCAAAGTAACTCGCTTCCACTTTAGAGAGCAATACCTTAATAACACATAATATTCCCACTATAAGCCCACCGCCCAAAGCCGTACGGAACATTTTAAAATACTCGCTTCGGGTTTCTGTAATATAATGTTCTCCTGTTTTTGCGGTATGTTGCGTTATTTCATAGGAAATAAGCTGGGTACTTTCGGCAATAAATTTTCGAACATTATTTTTATAACAATTGTACTTGATTAATTGTAAAGCCAATGCGATTCCGTTTGTTTTTTTATCATTCTCTTTTTCAATAATTAATAGCGGAATTAAATATTTTAGTCTAATTAATTGCTGCCTGATTTTTAATAAATTCTGGTTCACCCGAAGTGAAATTCCGTATTTAGAACTATTATGGAATGCTTTATCAACGAATTCTTCGCATTGTTTATGTAAAACCAATAGTTGTGCATAGGACAAATCATCTCGTTTTATATAATGCTGTTCCGAAGATCGAATCTTTTCTTCCATTAGCAGTAATTCTCTTTCAAATGCTCCAAAGGGACTTTCAAAATCGTCAAATTCAGGCACCATTTTAAGCACATCGGTTTCCATGGCACGACCACTAATGCGTTGTGTAATCAATGACATTGCCACCAATAATTCCGACAAACTTGAATTGGGTTCTGTAGTTTCGTAAATTGATTTAAATTCTAAAAGAACATATAATTCTTCTAACTGACTGGACTGTATTGTATTAATCCAAAGCGAATCATTAGATTTATAAAAAACCTGGTTTAGGATGTATTCTAGAGTATTTTTCTGCGGCTGATACGGCAGGAATTTCGCGAAAATTCTTTTTTTAACTTCAAAAATAAAATCTACATCTTGCAATATAGCAGCATCAGAAAGGATTTTATTAAACTTTTTATCTTGTAAAATTTCTTTAATGTAAATAGAAAACTGCTTACGGCAAAAATCATTTTCTTTTAAAAAAGAAATAATTTCTTTCAAGTTAATGGTTTGTATTTTTTTGATTTTTGACGGCCTAATGAGTCGAATCAATCTAACTAAGACTTCTAAATCATCTTCCTTTTTAAGCCAAGATTGACTTTCGTCAAAAGAAGAAGCTATTAATCCTATTGGAGTTATTTTGGATCTTACTTTTAAAAATAATTTCATTATGATATGGTCGATTTTTGTAAAAATACGATTTGACCTATCATTATTCACTAACTAAATCATAAAAGTTGTTACCAATGCTAGGATTAGAAAATAATATAAAAAAAAACAGAGCATCATTCTGATAAAAATCAAGACGATAACGCTATCCTGTAAAGCAATTTGAATAATATAACTAATCATCGTACAAATATTTTATACCTTTGAGTTACATTAAAAAACAGCATTCATAATCAGCTTAATCTTGGATAAGTACAAAAAAACGGCGCCACTTTTTTATAATTGAAACTGAAAGAGAATAAAACACAATACCATCAATAGCATTCCCCATAAAAATGATAGAAATAGAAAAGAAATTCTTGGTTTTAAACGACTCTTTTAAGGCAGCAGCTTTTGCTCAAAATCGTATTGCACAAGGATATTTAAGTTCAGTTCCGGAACGTACGGTAAGAGTACGCATAAAAGGAAATAAAGGCTATTTGACCATAAAAGGAATTTCAAACGATACGGGAATGTCTCGTTTTGAATGGGAAAAAGAAATTCCAATTGATGAAGCTCAAAAACTACTGCTTTTATGCGAAAAAGGAATCATCGACAAAACTCGATTTGAAGTGAAAATAGGGAATCACATTTTTGAAGTAGATGAGTTTTATGGCGAGAACGAGGGTTTAATTATCGCTGAAATCGAACTTACTTCTGAAACTGAAACTTTCGAAAAACCCAATTGGCTAGCTAAAGAAGTGACAAATGACAAACGTTATTATAATGCTTACCTAAGCAACCATCCTTACAAAAATTGGTAATTTAATTATTCAATACTGCAATAGTTACCTGCATTGCGCCATCGTCACGACGAGATGCAATATCCTTAAATGCTCTTTTTGACAAATCAATTTCCCTAGACTTAACAAATGGGCCTCTATCTGTAATTTCAACAATTACTGATTTACCATTAGCTTCATTAGTCACTTTCACTTTTGTTCCAAAGGGTAATTTTTTGTGGGCTGCAGTGTATTTATTGTTGTCGAATTTTCTTCCGCTTGTGGTTCTTCTTCCATTAAATTTATCAGCATAATAAGAAGCATGAGCATCGGTTTTATAAACTTTGAATTTCCCCACTACGACCATAATCGTATCTGAAATAACTTCTTTGTTTCCAAACACCGTTTTGCTTTTCTTAAGAGTGTCCTTTTGAACAACAGATTTTTGTTTATCTTTTTTTGAACTTTGACTGCTACCTAACCCAATAATTGCAAGCAAAAAAAATAATGTAATTAATTTCTTCATGTATTCTTCTTTTAGTTAATCTATTTTACAAAAACCATACCTAGATAGAAAAAGCTCTATTTCTAGAGCTTTAACGGGTTTTTAAAACCACATAGACCATGGAATTCTACTCAATATAAGTAGCAATCCTAAACCATAAAAAATAGAAAATGTTTTAAATTTTGATTCGCTTGTCATTAATTTTTTATGTTTAGACCAACCTATGGTGATCAAAGTAATTCCTATAATGTTTATTAATGGATGTTCTAATGAAGTCAATCGCAAGGCTTTATCTGACATTTGTCCGAATGAAGCAAAACCTAATGGAGAAACAAAATATAGAATAAAACCAATCAATAGCTGAGTATGTATTCCTATTAAAGCAAACAAGGCAATTTTTCTATCTTTTGCTGTAAATTCCTTTTTAGAAGACATCCCAATAAATGAATTAACAACCGCAACCACCAATAATAAAAGTGCTAAATAAGCCCAACCAGAATGAAATTTTTGAATAAAATCGTACATAAATAAAGTTTTTGTTTTAACAAATATAAGAAAAAAAGGCATAAAAAAAACCACGCTTTTAAGGCGTGGTTATTAAATATCAAATAAGTTTGAAGAAAATTATTTTCCAAAAATATATCTAAGTGTAAATTGTGCTTGCCAAACATCGAAAGTTGAAGCATTTTTTTGGAAGGTATCTTTAATTAAAGTTTTAGTTCCTGCAACATCTGTTTGAGTTGTTAATTGGTAGAAAGGCACATTGGCAGTTGTAGTTACGTAGCTCAAAACATTTGAATTTGTAACTCTTTGTGTAACACCCCAATCTTTATTCAACATATTGGTAAAGTTTAAGATATCAGCTCTAAATTGGAAAGCATTCTTTTTTCCAGCTATTTTCAAGAAAAAATCTTGAGTAACTGATAAATCTAATCTATGTAACATAGGGATGACAGCTCCATTTCTCTGAGCATATTGACCTCTTCTTGTAGAAAGATATTTATCTTGGTTAATGTAAGAATCAAAAGCTTGTTGTTGTTGTGCTTCAGTATACACTGTTACTACATTTGCTCCATTTACTACATTTGTAACTGACAATGGTTGAAAACGAATTTGATTCGCATTATTTGGTACAAATAATAAATCATTTCCATTTACTCTATCACCATTCATATCGCCATTATAAGCATAGGAGATTCCTCCAGCTTGTTCTCCAATGTAACCTAAGTTAATTGATGTAGCAGCTCCAAGTTTATCACCGTACTCAATTTTATATCCTAATATACCAACAATTCTATGAGGTGTATTATTACTAGATAAAGATAAAGGTAAGTCATTATTACCGTTTACTGATCTAGCACCAGTCCAAGAACCAGAAGCAATAGAACCTGCCGATAATAAATCATTAGCACTTGAATGTGTATAGGCTGCAGATCCCCAAAGACCTTTTTTGTATGGATACTCTAATTTAAATGTTGTAGAGTAAAAATATCCTTTATTCGTATTTGTTAATACAACTGCACTGGAAACATTGTCATTAATTCTAACTCCGTTGTCAGTACGCGCATATCTTGGTCTTGTATCAGGACCACTGAAATTTCCAACTGGAGTTTCAAAATTTGCATTGTAGTAATGAATTGCGTTAATGTTTGATTGGAATATACCTTCAATCGTTCCTACAAAACCTAAAGGAAGTTTTTGATCAACAGCTATGTTTGTTTTCCAAACTTGTGGAAACTTAAATTTTTTGTCTGTAAACGCTAATTCAAATGTAGAAGGAAGCGTAGGTGTAGCAGGAATGAAATAATCGTTTGGGTTTGGTGTAAAACCGTATCCACCTGCAGCAATAGCAGGGCCACTCACATCAACAAAACCTGTAAGAACACCATTATTACCAATAGCATTAGATAAGAAAACCGATGGAGCTCTTCCTGTAAACACACCACTACCACCACGAACTTGTGTTGTAGCATCTCCAGTTACATCTAAATTAAACCCAATTCTAGGCTCAAACAAATACTGAGTATTTGGCATATCACCAGTGTTGAATTTTTCTCCGTTAGCAAAAGTCATTGCTGTAACTTTAGGATTTTCAAGTGCTGTATCAGCAAACCAAACAGCTGAAGCACGAAGTCCTAAAGTAACTCTAAATTGATCACTTACTTTAATTTCGTCTTGAGTATACAAGTCAAGTTTATTTGACTTCAAAATTTGCAAAGGCTCTTCAGCACCAGCCAAAGCTGAATATCTAAACTGAACACGATCAATACCAGAAACAATTGTAGATGGCGCACCACCATTAAGAGCTGATTGATTAGCCGCTTTATAAAATTGATCCAATGAATTAAAAACATACACTCCATTAGAACCTGAGAAAAACAAATTACTTGATTTAAAGTACTCAAAGTTAGCACCAAATAATAAAGAGTGTTTCCCTATTGTTTTAGTCAAATTGTCAGTAAAGTGTAAAGTAGAATAAGATAATTTATTCCCTTGAGTAAAAGGATCTAAACCTGCAGAAATAAGATTAGATGTTCCTGCTGTAACAACTCCAGTAACTGGATTGACTGATCCGTTTTTTATATCAATAGTAGGAAACAAACCTCCACCTTGTAAGGCTCTATCTTCAATTTGTTTGTCATAACCTGCAATGAAGTTATTGTACCATGAATTACTTAATTTACTGTTCAATTCAACAACTATCGATCTCGTGTTATCTTGAATAACATATCCGCTATTTTGAAAAGACATTGCAAGTGCGCTAGTTCTTCTATTACCAAATCCTAAAGAGTTAGAGTTTGAGGTTAACTCATCTGATGAAGAGTTATGAAACACGTAACGAGCCGTAAGTTTATGGTTGTCGTTGATATTCCAATCTAATCTTGTAAGGAATTTTTTTGACACTTTAGCAGCGTCATAGTTTTCCCAAGGACCTGTTGTATAATTAAATTTGTCTTTCAAAAAAGTTGAAAGTGTTTGCATTTGAGCAAATGTAGGTGCAGAAACTTGAGCACTTGGCTGTGGTGAACCTGTAGAAGTCCAAGTCGTAGCTGGGCTAGTATTCTCTATTGTTTCAAAATTTCCAAAAAAGAATAATTTGTCTTTAATGATTGGTGCTCCAATTCTGGCTCCCCAAACAGTTTCATTAAATTTTCCTGGTACAATTACTCTATCTCCCGCTTTAGTTCCAATAAAATTCTTTTTGTTATTACGGAATGAGTTATAAACAGAACCTTCAATTTCATTAGTTCCACTTTTTGTTACCGCATTAATTCCTGAACCAAGGAAACCTGATTGACGTACGTCAAACGGAGCAATATTCACTTGCAATTGTTCAATTGCATCTAAAGAAATAGCGGTTGAACCAGTTCTACCTCCAGCTTGTGAATCATTTCCAAGACCGAAACCATTATTAAATACAGATCCATCAATTGTAAAATTGTTTAATCTTGAATCTTGACCTCCAAAACTACCATTAGCTCCTGCATTTGCATTGTACTTAGTGATTGCATTAATCGATCTTGCACCTGTAACAGGAACAGCTGTTAATTCTCTATTTGAAAATTGTTGTGAAGCTCCAGTTCTTCCTTTATTGAAAGCTCCTTTTGATTTTGTACTTACAACTACAACTTCTTTTAAAGCATTTGATTCTTCCTGAACAACAATGTTTACATTTAAGTTACTCCCTAAAGGTGCATTGATATCAGTAATCTCAGTTGTTTTGTAACCAACATAAGTTACTTTTACAGTATAGGGACCTCCTGGTCTAATTCCTTGAACTGCATAACCTCCTTTAGCATCTGTAGTTGAAAAATACTTTGTTCCAGTTGGCTTATGTATAACCTCTACTGAAGCAGCTGGCAAGGACTCACCAGAACTTGATTTAACCGTACCAGACATTGCAGAACTAGTAACCTGCGAATGACCAACAACCGATAAAAAAATAATCAAAATAAAAATAATTCTTTTCATTTTTGCTTTTTTGTTTAGTTTAAAAATATTTGGCAAAAATATAACATTTTTACTTTCAAAAGTTAACACAACGTTAATAAAGTGTGTTTTTTTCGTCGTTAATTTACTATTAAATGTTATTAATAAATATATTGTTAAAAAAAATAATTTATTCCAATTTTAGACACATAACATTGAATATTATATAAAAAAATAACATTTGAAAATAAATAAAAAAATATAAAATGATTTTTCAAAAAACTACTGCTAAGTCACTTATATATAGAAAACCCTGATTTTGTGTGAAATCAGGGTTTTTCTATAAAATTATTTGTAAAAAAAATGAGTGCTATTTATTCTTTAAAAAATAATTCAATAGAAATGCAGTTGAACTATCGTGATTCTTTACTTCTTCAGTATTGATTTCATTTAAAATTGAATTGGCTAATTGTTTTCCAAGTTCAACACCCCATTGATCAAAACTGAAAATATTCCAAATAATTCCCTGAACAAAAATCTTGTGCTCGTATAATGCAATTAAAGAACCTAAGGATTTTGGCGTCAATTTTTGTATTAAGATGGTATTTGTGGGTTTGTTTCCTGGAAAAACTTTAAATGGCAAAAGAAATTTTGCCTTATCCGCTGAGAGTCCTTGTTTGTCAAATTCTGCTTGAACTTGTTCCTTTGTTTTTCCGTGTAATAAGGCTTCGGTTTGAGCAAAAAAGTTAGACATCAATTTATCGTGATGATCTTCATTACCGTATAATGGTTTTATGAATCCAATAAAATCAGTAGGAATCAATTTTGTTCCTTGATGAATTAATTGAAAAAAAGCATGCTGAGAATTGGTTCCTGGTTCACCCCAAATAATAGTTCCTGTTTGATAGTTTACCGGTTTTCCATCTCTACCCACACTTTTACCATTACTTTCCATAGTTCCTTGCTGTAAGTAAGGCGCTAATTTTTGTAAATATTGTGTATAAGGAATCAAAGCTTCGCTTTCGGCACCAAAAAAATTATTGTACCAAATACTCAGTAAGGCTAATATCACGGGGATATTCATATCAAAATCTGCGCTTTTGAAATGTTCATCCATTTCATTTGCACCAGCTAATAATTCGTCAAAATTTTCAAATCCCACGGCCAAGCTTATTGAAAGACCAACGGCGCTCCATAATGAAAATCGTCCGCCAACCCAATCCCACATAGGAAATACATTGTCTGGATTTATACCAAATTCGGTTACTTTTTCAATATTGGTAGAAACGGCAACAAAATGCTTGGCTACATCTTCTTGATTCGCTGATTGTAAAAACCATTTTCTAATCGTTTCAGAATTAGTTAATGTTTCTTGAGTAGTAAATGTTTTGGAAACAATAACAAACAGCGTAGTTTCAGGATTTAATTTTTTTATAATTTCATTGACATGATCACCATCTACATTCGATACAAAATGAATATTTAAATGGTTTTTATAAAACTGTAATGCTTCAACTGCCATTGCAGGTCCTAAATCTGAACCACCAATGCCTATATTTACAACATCTGTAAAAGGTTTACCTGTATAGCCGACTCTTTGGCCAGAGACAACTTCATTGGTAAATGATTTTATTTTATTTTTTACTTCGTAAATTTCAGGAACCACATTTAGACCGTCAACTTTTATAATAGCTGATTTTTTAGCCCTTAAAGCTGTGTGAAGGGCCGCTCTGTTTTCAGTCTGGTTTATAATTTCACCATCAAAATACTCGTTTATGGCACTTTTAAGTCCTACTTCTTCTGCCAAGTCAAGCAATAATGCAATCGTTTCCTCATTGATTATATTTTTCGAATAATCAATTAAAAAATCATTCCATTTTAAATTGAATTTTTCTGTTCTTGAAGCATCTGATTGAAACATTTCTTGCATGGAAGCTGTTTGCATTTCATTATAATGCAATTCAAGTTTCTTCCAAGCTATTGTTTCTGTTGGGTTTATTGTATTTAAAGCCATTTATATTTGGATTGTAGTTGTATTTAATTTTTGGCAAAAATACTGAAATTAGTTTTAATGAAAAACGGGTTTACAATTATATAACAATTTAGAATAATTTTGCCAAATAAGTGAAGTTCGAAATTGACTGAAAGTAATCTCAATAGAATAAAGAAAGGCCATTAAATCAAATTACAAATTAGAAACACTGTCTAATTCCCATTTTAAAGGAGCAATTGTCTTTAAAAAACGGCTTTTGTTTCCGCCGCTCATAGGTTCCCCATTAGGAAACTTAAGCCTTAAAGCATCCACTTGAACGCCATTTTTCCAAAAACGATAGCATACATGAGGACCTGTCGCCAAGCCGGTGCTACCCACTCGCCCTATTACTTGACCTTGATTGACATGTTGACCACGTCTCACCAAAATTCTCGACATGTGCAAGTATTGTGTGGAATAGGTCCCATTGTGTTTTACTTTGACAAAATTCCCATTACCCGCCGTAAAACCAGTTTGTTCAACTGTTCCCGCAGCAGTGGTAGAAATAGGTGTTCCGTATGGTGCCGCATAATCCGTACCTTTATGTGCTTTCCACCTATGTTGCACAGGATGGAATCGATTAGTTGAAAACCGAGAGGAAATTCTACTGAATTTAATAGGCGTTTTAAGAAAGAAATTCTTTAAAGTCTTGCCTTCTTCATCATAATACTCAATCTTACCTGAAGATGAATTTTGAGCATAAGGAAACGCATAAATAATTTTTCCTTTGTATTCAAAAAATGCTGCCTCTAGGTTCTCGACCCCATCATATATAGTGTCATTTATAAATCGTTCTTTGAATGTGATACCAAATCGGTCCCCTTTTTTAAGTTTAAAAAAATCAATAGACCAAGCAAAAATTTTAGAAATTTTGCTAGCCATTGAACCTTCTACCTTGGCATTCTCAAGAGTCTCGGATAAGGATCCCTTTAATAAACCTCCTATTGTGCGGCTTTTAAACGTCAGCGGATATGTTTTTTTATAGGCAACAATGGCTGTATCTCGTAAATCAACAACGTAATAATGCATTACATCCGGTTGATAAATAAAAACCAGTAATTTGTTGGTTTTGTTTTTGGATCTCAGTAAGGTATATGGTCTGTTTATTCTAATAGTTTTGACATCAAATGAGTCTTTAACTTTTTTTGCAATATCAAATACTTTTCTGTTCCCAATGTTTTGATTTTGTAAAATAGTACTAAAACTGTCTCCCTTTTTTATCGTGTCTTTAATCACATTAAAATCAGAATATTTAAATCCAAATTCAACTTTTTTGGATACAGGTTTTACAATTTCATCATCAAATGTAACCTCAGTTTTTTTGCACGATACTAATGAAAATAATACTATGATAATAATTAATACTTTTTTCAAACTGTAATTCATATTGTAATTTAAATTATTTTTCTTCTCCCCAATTCGCCAACTCAGCAGCGGTCCATAATTCAGGGAAAAATATTCTTCGTTGGTATTTTGGATGCATGTATTTCTTCCAGTCACTACCACCTGTCGCTTCTCCATCACCTTTCCCACTTTGATCAATATATTTTTTTGCCGTGTTTAGATGTTGCATCACCCACGTAATATTTACCGTGTGATCATAATGACGCATGGCTGTAATTAATTCTGGATTTTTTTGATCTGCGTCTGGAAGTTGTTTGAATTTCTGCCAAATATTTATGGTGTTATATTCTTCCATGTGACCTAAAAACATTTTTTTGTATTTTCTTTCAAATTCCTCCAAAAGGAATGATTTTTTACCTGTTTTATAATCTTTACCAGCTGCTTGCCAATACAAATGTTCGAAAGCAAATTCATAAGGTGTGTTTCTATCAATCGTGTCTCTATAGCGATGATCAATAAGATTTATTAGATCTGTAGAAGAAAACTCAATTAAGCGGTATTGTGCGCTTTGAAAACCGCTTGCAGGTGTAAGCGTATTTCTAAATTTCATATATTGCTCCACTTCCATTCCATCTCCCATAATACTGAAAGAGGTTGTCAGCATATCAAAATACCGACTAACTCTCATTAACCTTTCGGTAAAAAAATCAGTTTGAATGTTTTGTGCGTACGAAATTTGATTCATTTCCCAAAGTATCATCTTAAATATCAGTTCGTTTACTTGATGATACATGATGAAAACCATTTCATCCGGAAGTGTTGTTCTTTGAATTTGAAGATTTAATAATGCATCCGTTTGAATATAATCCCAGTAAGTTATAGGTTTCGACCAAAGTAATCCTTCTAGTTGCGTCTCGGTCTTCTGGTTTATTGCTTGATATTTAAGTTCAATTTCTTTTAAAATCACTTCTGCATTATCACTATTGTTCATTATCTTTTTATTTTAAACGGATTCTTCAATCCTTTGAATGCGTCCAAATCTGCTTTGATTGATCCTACAGCAAGACTTGCTTTGATACGCAACGGTAATTTATTATCGTCGTCTGAAATCCAAACGGTTAGACTTTCTTCTTCTTTAAAAACACGTCCCGATTGAACCAAAGGTCTAAAAATCATAGCGGAAACAACGCCAAATTTAGTTGTAATATCCTCACGTCCAATAAATTTTAACTTAAACTTTGTAGTTTCATTATCAAAAAACATATCAATCGAGATTGCTTCTCCAACCCTCAATTTATCAATGCCGGGATAATTTCTTAAATAATAGAAGGCCGACAAGATGTCTTGAGTGTTTTTTGGAATGATAAGTGTTTTTTCGGTTTTGTGCTTATAATCTTTAACCAGAATTCGATTGGCACTTTGATTAAAAAAACCTTCTTGATTTTTAGTATAACCTCCTTCGTTAATCTTTCTTACAAATTGATTTGGATTTCCGGATTCCTTATCAATGTAGCTTTCATATAAATCATCCACTTTAAAGAAAAATCGAGACATACCAGTAGTAAACCCTTTCCCTATCACATGAAAAGATTTTCTGTTATTTACTGTGGCATCTTTAACCTCCAAAGTTGCGTAACCCGCGTTTACAACACCGTAATGGATTCTAAATTTAAACCATTCACCCGCTTCGTAAGCATCTTCTTTAGGAGAATCAAAACTAACAGTTGTAATCAGTATTAAGAGTAGTAGTATTTTTTTCATTGCTTTTTTATGTCAGATTAATGACCGTAACTGCAAATTTTGTTCCAAATATATTAAAACAAAAAAACTCAGTCAAATAATGACTGAGTTTTTATGCTATTAACTAACCAAAAAACTATAAATTATGAAATTTATATCAATTTAGGAAGGAAACCACCCCTTCCTGTTTTGCGAGTGCAAAGGTAATTAACAAACCCAGTATTTCTTAGTTAAAAATATACTTTAACACAATATATGCAAAAAAACATACCGTTCATCGGTTAAAATTTCACATTATATAAAAATAACGCGTTTCTATAGCGTTCCTCGCAATGCCTGTTCTCTTTCAATTGACTCAAAAAGCGCCTTGAAGTTACCCGCACCAAAACCTTTGGCTCCCATTCTTTGAATAATCTCAAAAAACAATGTTGGTCTGTCTTGCACTGGTTTTGTAAATATTTGCAACAAATATCCTTCTTCATCGGCATCCACCATGATTGCTAGCTTCTCGATTTCGTTTAAATCTTCTTTCATCATTTTCATGTGATCTCCCAAACGTTCCGGAATTGCCTCATAATAAGTATGCGGAGGAGCCGACAAAAATTCGATTCCTCTTGCTTTCAATTGCGATACTGTTTTGATAATATCATCTGTTGCAATGGCGATATGCTGAATTCCAGGTCCACCATAAAAGTCTAAGTATTCCTCGATTTGTGACTTTTTCTTTCCTTCGGCGGGTTCGTTGATTGGAAATTTGATTCGTCCGTTTCCGTTAGACATTACCTTACTCATCAACGCCGAATATTCAGTGTTAATCTGTTTGTCATCAAAAGAAAGGAAATTCACAAATCCCATTACGTCTTCATAGAACTTAACCCAAGTATTCATTTCATTCCAACCTACGTTACCCACCATGTGGTCTATGTATTTTAATCCTGTTGGTTCTGGATTGTAATCGGATTTCCATTCTTTATACCCTGGTAAGAAAACACCGTTATAATTTTTGCGTTCTACAAAAATATGAACGGTTTCACCATAAGTATAAATTCCAGAACGCACTACTTCTCCAAATTCGTCTTTCTCAACCGTTGGCTCCATAAAAGATCGAGCACCACGTTTCATTGTTTCTTCATAAGCACTGGTGGCATCTTCTACCCATAGCGCTGCTACTTTCACCCCGTCTCCATGTTTTCTCAAATGTTCGTGTATTGGAGAATCTTGTGTTAATGGCGTGGTCAACACGATGCGGATTTTATCTTGTTTCAACACATAAGAAGTTCTGTCTCTTACCCCAGTTTCTAATCCTGCATAGGCCAATGACTGGTATCCGAAAGCAGTTTTATAATAATGTGCTGACTGTTTTGCGTTTCCTACATAGAATTCTACATAATCGGTTCCTAATAAAGGAAGGAAATCTTGTGCTCCTTCAAATATTTTTTCTAGTCCGTATTCTACTGATTTTACTTCTTTTGACATGGTATTTATTTTTTGATTTGGCAAATCCAATTTTGGAACGCAGCTAATGCGGATAAAACAGATTTACAAAGATTTTAATAATTTAAAAATACATTGATATTTACACTAAAGCCCTAGCCCTGATGGAAGCGGCATCCTTTTTTGTTTTTCTTTAAAAACAAAAAAGATACAGCGGACAGCAGGAAATAGCTCCCTATTACTCCACCCAAGATTTATAATATTGACCGTCGTCTAATCCCATAGCTTCCTCGGTTACCATTAACGGGCGAAATGTATCGACCATTACGGCTAATTCGTGGGTTTCTTTATGACCAATACTACGTTCCATTGCGCCTGGCGCCGGTCCGTGAGGAATCCCTTTTGGGTGTAACGTAATATGTCCTTGCTCGATATTGTTGCGTGACATAAAGTCACCATCTACATAATATAATACCTCATCACTGTCAATATTGCTGTGATTGTATGGCGCTGGAATGGCTTTTGGATGATAATCGTACAACCTAGGAACGAACGAACACACCACGAAAGTTGCCGTTTCGAATGTTTGGTGTACCGGTGGCGGTTGGTGTACGCGTCCAGTTATGGGTTCAAAATTATGAATGCTAAATCCGTAAGGAAAATTGTAACCGTCCCAACCCACAACGTCAAAAGGATGTGTAGCATAAATTACTTCATGCATCATTCCTTCTTTCTTGATTTTGATCAGGAAATCACCTTTTTCATCATGCGTTTCTAACTCTGTTGGCAAAATAAAATCGCGTTCGCAAAACGGGGAATGTTCTAAATGTTGTCCTGAATCATTTTTATATCGTTTTGGCGTATAAAAAGGAGCGAAAGATTCTACGTAAAACAATCTATTTTCCGTTGTTTCAAAATCAATTTGATAAATCATTCCGCGTGGAATAATCAGATAATCGCCGTATTCAAAAGGAATGTTTCCCATCATGGTACGCAATTTCCCTTTTCCCTTGTGGATGAAAATCATTTCATCTGCGTCGGCATTTTTATAAAAATAATTCCGCAATGATTGTCTTGGCGCAGCGAGTCCTATAGTACAGTCTTTATTGACTAGCATTGCCTTGCGACTGTCCAGAAAATCGTCTTCGGGTTTTAACTCAAACCCTTTTAACAATAAAGATTTTATGTTTTTTCCAATGGCAATTTTTGGTTCCACCGAATACGATTTTGTTATTTCTTTTATTTGTGTTGGTCTGTGAACGTGATAAAGCAATGAGGAATTACCATGAAAACCCTCTGTTCCAAATAGTTGTTCGTAATACAAACCACCGTTTGGTTTTTCGAATTGTGTGTGTCTTTTTTGGGGAAAACTTCCCAATTTATGATAGATAGGCATAATTTTTTAAATTAGATAATTATACAATGAGAGATAATAAAGTATTTAGATAACGATAGAATTAGATTGATTCAAGAGAATCTCTATTTTAATTTTCCATTATCTAATTAATTTCTCATTCAGGATTTCTCTTGATAAGAAATTGCAGATATCCTAATAAACCGGTCCAAGTTGTTTTCATAATAACAAATATCGGAATTATTATTGAAATAAATTACAATTAAAACATAAACCCGATAGAAAACCAAGTATATCCTTTAGAATTTTCGGGAGACCAAGAATATTTAATTTCTACAGGTCCAATGATTGTTTCCAATCCATATCCTAGCGCGTAACCAGAATATTTAGGTATTGAAATCCAGTCTACAGTTTCAAAAAGCCTGTCTCCAATGTTAGCGAAATTTGCCGAAAAGTTGAAATGATTATTTTTGTAAAATTCGTAATCAACGGTTGCTGTAGATTTTATATAACTATTTCCTGCAATACTTAAAAAATCGTAGCCATAGAAATGTCTGAAATTATTTATCATATTGTACCCATATCCCCCCAAAAGAAAATTGAAAAAATTAACACTATCACTCCCAAAAGAAAAACCGGCTTCAGTTTGGAATTTAAAAGTCGTTTTTTTGAAAAGGGTTCCTGCTATTCCAAAATCACCTTTCGCAATAGAAAAAGGGTGAAAATTACCAGTATAGTCAGAAGAGATCAAATAGGATTGAATATCTCCCGAAAAATACCATCCTTTTCTAGGGAAATATTTATCATCAAATGAGTCGTATTTCATATATCCGAATAAACTTCCGTAACTACTTTTGTCAATTATAGGATCTATATTGGCCAAGGTTTCGGATTTTATTTTCAAAAATTTATATTCTATTCCTCCTCCAATTAAAAATTTTTGTACAAATAAAGATTGGAAGTAAATTTGGTTCGTTACATCCGAAAAGTCCACATTAACGGAATTAATTCCAAGAGCTCCTAAATCTAAACTGCTTATTTCTTTGGTTACATTCCTATTGAATTGATTAAATTGTGATTTGAATCCAAAACTTAAATTAAATCCATTGTCAATATAATAATCTAAATTATATCTAAAATTATCTCCTAAAACCACATCCAATGAAGCAATGTCATTTTTAAATAAAGTTTTCTTACGGGTCAGATTAACCAAAACGGAACTTTTAAATAAGCCGTCATAATGCAATCCAAATTTTAAAAAGGATTTTGTAGAATTCTCTTTTAAAATGATATTCAGATTGTCTTTCCCATCCATTGGGTCTAATGAATAGGAAATCGAACTAAAATTTTGAGTGGCATTAAGGTTATTAATTCCAGTTAATAAATTATTATAAGTTGTTTTAACTCCTGGTTTGAATCTTAATTTTCCTATAACGTAGTCTTTTGTATAATTTTCTAATTCATTACAGTTTATGTTTATAATATTTAAACTGTCGGTTTCTATTTTTAATTTAGGCTTCTTATAGGGATTGGACTCGTCAACTAAGAGTTTTATTTTTTCAAATACAGCGAATGTCGCATCTTCACCTTTTCTAATAATTTCTTTACCTTTGTCAAATGAAATAACGCCGTAATCTTTAATATCCGGTTTTATATAGATATCGGTATCTTCTATGTTTTTCTTCATCTTTTCTATCGAATGAAGATTTGTAATTTGCACCAGAATTCGTGTTGCATTTTTGAGTTGGTTCCTGTTTAATAAACCATCCTGAACATCGACGCCTATAATAATATCCGCTCCGAGTTTTTTGACTTCTTCTATCGGATAATTATTAGTCACTCCTCCATCTATAATTAGTTTCCCATCTATTTCTATAGGAGAAAACACTGACGGGAATGCAGAGCTTGCTAACATAGATTGCGCCAAATTACCTCTATTCAACAGAACTGCCCCTCCAGTTTCTATATTAGTACCAATACATAAAAAGGGTATTGGAAGTTTACTGAAATCTTTTACATTCCTTACATTTCTAGTCAATCTGCTTAATAAATTATAATTGTACATCCCTTTTGACAATGCTTCTGGAATTCCTATTTTGAATTTATTAAAGGGTAAGACTAACGCATATAGTTCATCATTTCGTTTTTCATAAAAATTTTTGGAAGATCTTGGAATGAAGTCGTTCAAAAGTTCATCAAAATTTGTTGATGTGAATATTGAATCAAGCTGGCTTGCATTATATCCTGAAGCATACAATCCACCAACAACGGCTCCCATACTAGTTCCTCCTATATAATCAATCTTAATACCGGATTCCTCCAATACTTTCAATACCCCAATATGCGCAAAGCCTTTGGCACCGCCACCGCTTAAAACCAAACCGATTTTTGGTCTTTTTTGCTCTTGTGCGAATGAATTTTGAACAACAAAGAAAATAGAAAATAGAAAATAGAAAATAGATAAAAAAGGCAGTGTTGATTGTCTTCTAAAGCCCCAGATGGCAGTAAAAAGCCTTGACGGTAAAAAATCTATTTTTTCTTGAAAAAAAAGAGCGACTGTAGAAGCTCCTTTTTTTTTATTAGAAAAAAAGATTTTTTGCAGAAAGCTTGAAACGAACAGCTGGAATAGGCTCATAAAAAAATGCTAATTATTCTTGTAAAATTCGACAATTTTTTTCGCTTTTGATACTCCTATAACGTCAGAAATATCATTTTCTGTAGCTAATTTCAATCTTTTAACACTTTTAAAATGTTGAATTAACGTTAGCATTGTTTTTTCACCAATTCCTGGGATCGATTCTATGGACGAATTCAGTGCAGCTTTGCTCCTTTTATCCCTATGATGCGTAATTCCAAAACGGTGCGCCTCGTTACGCAATTGCTGAATCACTTTCAAGGTTTCCGATTTTTTGTCTAAATAAAGCGGAATAGAATCGCCCGGGTAAAATAATTCTTCCAGTCTTTTGGCAATTCCTATTACGGTAATTTTTCCTCTCAGACCCAATTCATCGATACTTTTCAATGCCGATGATAATTGTCCTTTTCCACCATCAATGATAATTAATTGCGGCAAAGGCTGTTCCTCATCTAATAATCTTTTGTAACGGCGATAAACGACTTCGGTCATCGAAGCAAAATCATCGGGGCCTTCGACGGTTTTTATATTAAAATGACGGTAGTCTTTTTTGCTTGGTTTCCCATCTTTGAAAACCACACAGGCGGCAACAGGATTGGTTCCTTGAATATTCGAATTATCAAAACATTCGATATGTCGTGGTTCGACAGGCAATCGCAGGTCTTTTTGCATTTGCGCCATAATCCTTTTGGTGTGGCGCTCCGGATCTACAATTTGCAATTGCTTCAACTGTTCAATTCGGTAAAACTTAGCGTTACGAATGGACAAATCCAATATTTGTTTTTTGTCACCCAATTGCGGAACGGTAATTTTTATATTTTCTCCCAAATCAACATGGAATGGAACGATAACTTCTCGAGACAATAAATGAAAACGCTCCCTTAATTCGACAATCGCCAATTCTAATAACTCTTCGTCAGTTTCGTCGAGTTTCTTTTTGATCTCCATGGTATGAGACCGAATTATCGAACCATGGGAAATTTGTAAAAAATTGACATACGCAGCACTTTCATCAGAAACAATTGAGAACACATCGATATTTGTAATTTTTGGATTGACAATCGTAGAACGCGATTGGTAATTCTCCAGCACTTCTATTTTTTCTTTGATTTTTTGGGCTTCTTCAAAATGCATGTCAGCAGCCAAATCAGTCATGACACGCTTGAAATCTTTCATGCTTTCCTTGAAATTCCCTTTTAAAATTTCGCGAATCGCATCAACTTGCCTTTGGTAATTTTCTAAAGTTTCATGTCCTTCACATGGCCCCATACAATTACCAATGTGATATTCGAGACAAACCTTAAATTTCCCACTTTCGATATTGTTTTTACTTAAATCATAGTTACAAGTTCGAAGCGGATACAACTCTTTTATCAGTTCCAAAATAGTACTGACCGTTTTGAAACTGGTATAAGGTCCAAAATATTCCGATCCGTCTTTGACCATTCTCCGAGTAGCAAATATGCGGGAAAAAGGTTCTTTCTTGATACACAACCACGGATAACTTTTGTCATCGCGCAACAACACATTATACCGAGGCTGCAAGGTTTTTATAAGGTTGTTTTCCAATAAAAGCGCGTCCGTTTCCGTAGGAACAACTATGTGTCTTATGGTTACAATCTTTTTTACAAGCACATTGGTTTTGGCTGTATCATGAATTTTATTAAAATAAGAAGAAACCCTTTTTTTTAAATTTTTGGCTTTGCCCACATACAAAATTTTCCCTTCTTTGTCGTAATATTGATATACCCCGGGATTATCTGGCAAGGTTTGAATTTGAAGGGCTAAAGTTGTTGGATTCATGTAACAAAGTTAATCTCAAAATTTCCGAAATACAAATCAATACCATTGAAATCTTTTTGTTGAAAGTTTTATCAAAAATTTAGTTTGTGATTCGTAATTATCGTTATTTTTATCTTTTCAAGAACTTATGATAAAAAATAATTCCGCACCAATAATAATTTTTGGCGAAAGCATTATTCCAGGCGAAAGCAAAACCATTAATGTGGAAATTGCCCGACTACATACCACAACCAAATTAAATATCCCTGTTATTGTCCGCCGTTCTAAAATTGATGGACCTGTTGTACTTTTCTCAGCAGGAATTAATGGTGACGAGATCAATGGAGTGGAAATCGTTCGACAGCTAATCAGCAAAAAAATTAACAGGCCAAAAAAAGGAACAATCATCTGCATTCCTATCATAAACGTATATGGATTTGTCAATAAATCACGGGAATTTCCGGATGGCAGAGATTTAAATAGAGTATTTCCCGGAAGTAAAACGGGTTCTTTGGCTAGTCGATTTGCATTCCATATTTTGACTGAAATCATGCCAGTTGTAAATTATGCCGTTGATTTTCATGCTGGTGGCGCCAGCCGATTCAATGCGCCTCAAATTCGCCTTACTCATAATAATGAAGAATTAAAAGAATTGGCTGATGTGTTCAATGCTCCTTTTACTTTGTATTCAAAAAATATTTCCGGTTCTTTTAGAAGTGCCAGCGAAAAATTAAATGTGAAAATGTTGCTTTTTGAAGGCGGAAAATCTCTTGATATTAATAATGCTATAGCCAATGAAGGCGTAAATGGCGTAAAACGATTGCTTTCACATCTTGATATGTTAGATCCAAAACACATCGTTACGGAACAAAAAACACCAACCATCTATATTGAAAAATCTGGCTGGGTTAGAGCTAAATGTTCCGGATTATTGCATGATTACAACACCATAGGAACTTTTTTGAAAAAAGGATCTATCCTTGCCACCATAACGGATCCCTACGGAAAATTTGAACGAAAAATAAAAGCCCCGAATGACGGTTACGTAATAAATGCCAATCTTTCACCTATTGTATATGAAGGCGATGCTATTTATCACATGTCAAATACTGCAGAAAATGGAGAGGAATAAAAAGAATTTACGAATAAAGTATAAAGCACTGCGGAAACAAATTGGTGAATATGAGTTGGAAGAAATGAGTTTGGCAATTGCCAATAAACTGCTGAAACTTCCTATTTGGGAGAAAAGCTATTTTCATATTTTCTTACCCATAACGGAACATCATGAGGTAAATACCGAATTTATTCTGCATCTACTTTCCGGTAAAGACAAGGACATAATTATTTCTAAAAGTGATTTTGAAACTAGAAAAATGACCCATTTCTTACTGACGGACAACACCAAAATTAAAAAAAATAAATACAATATCCCGGAACCAGTTGATGGAATTGAAGTTCCTTCCCATAAAATTGAGGTCGTTTTTGTTCCGCTTTTAGCTTTCGACAAAAAAGGTCATCGGGTGGGTTACGGTAAAGGGTTTTATGATATTCTTTTATCTGAATGCAATCCGGAAACCATTAAAATTGGATTTTCATTTTTTGAAGCCGAAGAAACAATCACAGATATCTTTGAAAGTGACATACAATTGGATTTTTGTGTAACACCAAATTCAATTTATTCGTTTTAGTTTTTTATCCGTACTTTCGCAGCGGATAAAACCAAAGTAAACTATGAAAATATTTAAAAATTCCAGATTCGCAGTAACTATTCTAGTTGGCATATTTGCGATTTCATTATCAAATTGCACGATTCACACAAGAACGGGCACAAACAGATCTTCTTATAACGCCAAAAAACTTCCCCCAGGACAAGCGAAAAAAATATATGGTGGAAAAAGCGCTAAACGCTATGCGCCTGGACAAAACAAATAATAACAAAGACCTATTTCATAATTTGAAATAGGTCTTTCTTATTTTATTGATAGGATGAAATCTATTTGTGATGAAATGCTTTTTTATTGAAAAAAATCAAGATTCCAACACCAGTTGAAATCGCCATATCGGCAACATTGAAAATTGCATTAAAAAAAGTGAAATTTCTGCCGCCCCAAATTGGCACCCAATTCGGCAAATCTCCTTGCCAAAAAGGAAAATAAAACATATCCACTACTTTACCGTGAAACCAAGTCCCATAAGGTCTATCTGAAAACAATGTGGCCAATTCTTGGTGGCTGTCATTAAAAACAACGCCGTAAAATACAGAATCTATTATGTTTCCAAAAGCTCCTGCAAGGATTAATGCAATGGCAACAATTAAGTAATTAGAGCTCTGTTTTCTTTCAACAGAATCCCATAACCAATATCCAATACCCCCAACAGCAACTAATCTAAAAAGTGTGAGGAATAATTTTCCGTAAGCTCCAGGAATAACTGTTCCCCAAGCCATTCCTTCATTTTCAATGAAAAGAATTTTAAACCATTTGAAGACTTCTACTTCTTCACCTAAAATAAAATTAGTTTTGATGTATATTTTTGAAACTTGATCAACAAGCAATATGATAAAAATAAGGAGATACGCTTTTCGTAAAGACATTTTATAAATTTTAATGGCGCAAAAGTAACAATTTAATCAAAAAAAACGCTCCCTTAGGAGCGTTAAATATTACACAACAAGTAGTTTATCTTTGCAAATTCTTTGCTTCGATGCTCATTGTAGCGTGAGGAACGATTTTCAATCTTTCTTTCCCTATTAATTTACCTGTAACTTTACACACACCATATGTTCTGTTTTCTACACGAAAGAGCGCATTTTTCAAATCTCGAATAAACTTTTCTTGACGAATAGCTAGTTGCGAGTTTGCTTCTTTAGACATAGTTTCGCTTCCTTCTTCGAATGCTTTGAATGTTGGAGATGTATCATCTGTCCCATTATTCAAGTCATTCATATAAGCACTTTTTATCAAATCTAAATCTGCTTGTGCTTTTTGTATTTTGTTAAGTATTATCACTTTGAACTCTGCTAAATCTGCGTCAGAGTATCTTGTAGCTTCATCTACCATATTCTATTATTTTGAAATTAATATCATTGTTTTTATTTCGTCAAATTCAATTTCCGTACCGTTTTCTATTTCATCTTCAAAAACCAAATCATTAGTTAATGTTTCCGATTTAATATAGTCTACATTTTTGAGAATTGCTTGTTCCAAAAGTCCATTTCTTTTCAATTGAACCTTAATTTTATCAGTAACTTCAAATCCTGAATCTTTACGGATATTCTGAATTCTGTTTACTAATTCTCTTGCAATACCTTCTTGTTTCAACTCCTCAGAAATTGTAATATCAAGCGCAACCGTTATTCCGTTTGAATTGGCAACCAGCCAACCTTCAATATCTTGCGATGTTATTTCTACATCTTCTAATGTTAAAGTTACGTTATTTCCTGCAATAACAATATCCAAGCTTCCTTCCTTGTCCAATTGAGCGATTTGCTCTTTTGAAAACCCTTGTATCTCCTTAGAAATCAAGCCCATATCCTTTCCGAAACGAGGTCCTAGTGCCTTGAAATTTGGCTTAATTTGTTTCACCAAAATACCAGAAGCATCGTCCAAAAGTACGATTTCCTTCACGTTTACCTCTGCTTTTATAAGGTCAGAAACAGCCTCAATTTCAGCTCTCTGATTCTCGTCAAGTACTGGTATCATTACCTTTTGCAAAGGTTGACGCACCTTTATCATTTCCTTTTTTCGAAGCGATAAAACCAATGATGAAATGGTCTGTGCCTTCTGCATCTTGCTCTCTAACATTTTATTAACATAGTTTTCAACCGAAATTGGGAACTCTGCCAAATGTACACTCTCGTATTTTTCTTCCCGAAGCGTCGGGATTGTTGGTACTGTTAAGTCTCTGTAAAGTTTATCCATAAAGAATGGCGCAATAGGCGCGCCTAGTTTACTTATGGTCAACAAACAGGTATATAAAGTTTGATAAGCCGCGATTTTATCTTGCGCATATTCCCCTTTCCAGAAGCGTCTTCTGCACAAACGAACGTACCAGTTACTCAAGTTTTCCTGTACAAATTCAGAGATTGCACGAGCTGCTTTCGTTGGTTCGTAATCCGCATAAAAACTATCTACATCTTTCACCAAAGTATTTAATTCTGAAATAATCCATTGGTCAATTTCCGGTCTTTCGTTTAGCGGAATTTCTGCTTCTTCGAATTTGAAACCGTCAATATTGGCATATAAACTAAAGAATGAATACGTATTGTATAATGTTCCGAAGAATTTACGACGAACCTCAGCGATTCCTTCTAAGTCAAATTTCAGGTTGTCCCAAGGATTTGCATTCGATATCATATACCAACGCGTCGCATCAGGACCGTATTCTTTTAATGTTTCGAAAGGATCCGCAGCATTGCCTAAACGTTTGGACATTTTTTGTCCGTTTTTGTCTAAAACCAATCCATTAGAAACTACATTTTTGTACGCTACTTTATCGAAAACTAATGTTCCAATAGCATGCAACGTATAAAACCAACCACGCGTTTGATCGACACCTTCAGCAATAAAATCAGCCGGGAAGTCTTTATTTTCGTCAATCTTATCTTTGTTTTCAAAGGGATAATGCCATTGTGCATAAGGCATTGAACCCGAATCAAACCAAACGTCAATCAAATCAGCTTCGCGCGTCATCGGTTTGCCAGAAGCAGAAACCAAAGTAATTTCATCCACTACATTTTTATGTAAATCAACTAAATCGTAATTTGATTCCGCCATATTCCCAATTTCAAACCCTTTGAAAGGATTTTCTTTTTGGAAACCTGCAGCGATAGATTTTTCTATTTCGTTGTATAATTCTTCAACAGAACCAATTAGAATCTCTTCGGTTCCTTCTTCAGTTCTCCAGATTGGCAGTGGAATTCCCCAATATCTGGAACGCGATAAATTCCAGTCATTGGCGTTTTTCAACCAATTTCCAAAACGACCTTCTCCGGTAGCTTTTGGCTTCCAGTTAATTGTTTCATTCAAGTCAAACATTCTGTCTCGAACCTCCGTGATTTTTATAAACCAAGAATCTAAAGGATAATATAAAATAGGTTTATCGGTTCTCCAGCAATGTGGATAACTGTGTACGTATTTCTCTACTTTGAAGGCTTTATTTTCTTCTTTTAATCGAATGGCAAGCTCCACGTCTATAGAACGTTCTGGCGCTTCACCATCGTTATAATATTCGTTTTTTACATATTTTCCGGCATATTCACCCATGTGAGAAGTGAATTTTCCTTGTAAATCTACTAACGGAACAGGATTTCCATTTTCGTCTAAAACTAACATTGGCGGAACTTCTGGCGTAGCTTCCTTAGCCACTTTTGCATCATCAGCACCAAATGTTGGCGCAGTATGTACAATTCCTGTTCCATCTTCGGTAGTTACAAAATCACCTGAAATTACTCGGAAAGCATTTTCTGGATTTTGATACGGTAATGTAAATGGCAACAATTGCTCGTATTTTATTCCCACTAAATCAGAACCTTTGCATTCCGCAAGAACTTGGTAAGGAATTTTCTTATCGCCTTCTTTGAAATTTTCAAAATCAGCTGGTTCCCCACTTTCGAAGAAACCTTTTCCGAATTGTTTTCCAACTAAATTCTTTGCCAAAATCAAAGTTGCAGGACGAAAAGTATATTGATTGAATGTTTTGACCAATGCATATTCAATACGCGGACCTACAGTCAAAGCCGTATTACTTGGCAAAGTCCATGGCGTTGTGGTCCAAGCTAAGATAAAGATTTCATCTAAATCCAAAGCTTCTAATTTGTAATGTTGCAAGTTTTTTGAAGTGATGTACTCGTAAAACTTAGAGACCAACAATTCTCTGTGTTCCTCAATCACTTTAAATTGCGCCACAACAGTAGTATCAGTCACATCACGGTAACTTCCCGGTTGGTTGACTTCGTGAGAACTTAAACCAGTTCCGGCTTTTGGAGAGTACGGTTGAATCGTGTAGCCTTTGTACATCAAATCCTTCTTATAGATTTGTTTCAAAATCCACCAAACCGTTTCCATATATTTGGATTTGTACGTCACATATGGATCTTCCATATCAACCCAATATCCCATTTTTTCGGTCAAATCATTCCAGACGTCCGTATAACGCATCACGGTTTTTTTACACGCTTCGTTATATTCTTCGATGGAAATCGTTTTCCCAATATCTTCTTTGGTAATTCCTAATTCTTTCTCGGTACCTAATTCCACAGGTAATCCGTGCGTATCCCAACCGGCTTTACGCTTAACTTGAAACCCTTTTTGAGTTTTATATCTGCAAAAAATATCTTTAATCGCACGCGCCATTACGTGATGAATTCCTGGTAATCCATTTGCCGAAGGCGGACCTTCAAAAAACACGAATGGTTGGTTTCCTTCACGAGTAGTTACACTTTTCTCGAATATGTTTTCTTTCTTCCAAAAATCCAGAACTTCTGACGCTACAGTTGGTAAGTCAAGTCCTTTGTATTCAGTAAATTTTGTGCTCATTTTATCCTTTTCTAAATCGAGGTGCGAAAGTAAGGAATTTTGAATAAAAGAAAGAAAAGATGAGAGAAAATAGACAAAATTGAATAGAGAATTCGATAAAATTCATCATAAGTCCGACAATAGTACATTCTAGGAGAAAACTTCTTTTAAAACGTCCAGAGATTTTGGTTTTTTGAACCCGTCAAGGTGATAACTATAATAATCAATTAATATCTTCAAAACAATTTGTCTTTCAATGACATGAAATACTTTTTGGTCATTATCGAATTTTAAATCGATCAGTTTTTTAAACAAATTAGTTTCATGTTCGGTAAGCGAACTAATCGCGTGAAAAGGCGTGAAAATACCTTCGGTCATTTCGAAAAAAGGCATATCAATATCAGAAATATCTGGATAAAAACCGAGGTATTTTGTGGTTTCCAACATTAATATCAAATGAAAATTAGCGATTTCGTCATGGTTATCCAACCAATGCAAAGCGGTTTCCAAAAACGTAAATAAGTGTTCGTTTTTTTCCTCTTCGTGAATAGAATGATGCAGGATTTCGGAAATAAACATCACAATAGTACTTTTGTAAATATCCGAATGTATCGAATGAAAAGGGGAAGCGATTTTTATCTCTTTGAAATTTTCTAAAGTGCCTTTGTTTTTGTGAACGGCTTCGATTTCGAGAATTGTCATCGGTTGAAAGTAAGCGATTTTTTGATTGGATTTTCGACTCGAAAAAGCATCCCGGACAAAATAGGATTTTAATCCATGAGACTGCGTAAAGCACTTCACAATCAAGCTTTTTTCCTGAAATTTTAACGAGGAAATGACGATCGCTTTGGTTTTAACTTGCACTATTTTAATTTAAAGATTGAAAAATTTAAAGATTGAAAAATTAAATTCACTCTTTAATTTACCTGATTATCATTACTTTTTTGACTTTGGTTTCGATCCCGTCTTGCGCCGAAATAAAAATCATGTACACTCCCGAAGCGACTTTGTATTTTCCAAAAGCAGTGGTATCCCATTCTATGGTTCCTCCTTCGGAAATGGTTTCATAAACTAAATTCCCTTCTATATCGGTGATTTTAATATTGGCTTTATCCAGTAATCCGGCAATTTTTACGGTTCCTTCATATTCCGGTCGCACAGGATTTGGGTAAACAAAAACATTGCTTAAATCATCATTCGCTGCCGTTGCAACTCCTTTGAAAGAAATCAATCCTTTGGCGGTAGCAATAAAAACTTCGCCTGTTTTGCTATTTATATCAATGTCATTTATAACATTGCTTGGCAAAGGCGAATTGCTGGTGGTAAAATGATATTTGGTTTCCTGTCCGTTTGGCGAGACTAAAAACACACCTGAATCGGCGGTGCCAATCCATTTATTATTGGCCCCATCCACAACAATATCGGTGATAAATTGTTCGTAAAGTAACTCTTGTGCCAAATTTTCTTCTAAAATAATTACGGGGTTTGTAGTCAGTTTATCATCAGTCAGGTAACTCCCAACATTAGACAAAATTCGCAAGCCTTTTGTAGTGCCTATCCAAAGTTGGTTTCTGGCATCAACGGCAACAACCCTTGCATCCGAAATAGGTAAATTACCCGTATCGGGACCTGAAGTTATTTTTTTAAATTTATTAATACTTTCATTAAAACCTATAACCCCGTCTCTGCTTGTAGAAAGCCATTTGGTTCCGTTTTTATCGATTGCCATTCGCCCAAAACTGTTTTCATTGGATAAATTCAGAATATTGTCCATTGCATAGCTTTGCCATTGCCCTCCCGATTTCAATACTTTTAAACCGTTTTTTACTCTGCTATTGGTAACCCAAAGATTACCGGATTTGTCAAATGCAGTTCCATTTATCCTCACATCAATGTAATTTGGTCCCAAAAAAGTTAGCGTTTCTAAACCACTATTAGTTTGATTATACAGAATTTTAGGCTCGTCATTTACGATTTTTAGCAATCCTGAGAAAAATGAACTGACATAAACTTCGTTCTCATTTGCTGGATTAACCGTGATTCTAACCAGTGATTTTGCCCCTAAAACTTTTTTGTAAGGAATATTCAACCATCCGGAAGCATTGTATTTACTTATGCCGTAACTATCTAATTCGTAAGGATTGTAATCCACGGTGTAATCTCCAAATACGGTCCAAAGCTGATCTGTAGTTGCTTGAAGTGCGAATATATTATTTCGCGATGGCCCAATTGGAGTGCTATTTTCAAACATCGTGGAGGACAAAAGAGAAGTGGTTATCAATCCGTCAGCTTTTGTTCCAATAAAAATCGTATCCCCTATAATTGTTGCGCAAGTAAAATTGGGATTCGTTTCGGTGATTTGGTTTGAATTAATTTGACGAACGAGCACCATCTGTTTGTTGTAAACATAAATACTGTTCAAAGTGGTTATTATCAAGTAATCCGCTGTCCCTCGCATATCCTGTGAAGGTTGAGCAAGCGCTTTATATCCTATAAAAGAATTCGAGTTGGAATCATATTTATGAATATATCCCGAAGAATTAATGGAATACAAATCTGTACCAAAGCTTGACACACAGAACCAATTTCCTGCCACAATCAACTCCCATTGATTAAAATCAACTAAGTTTTTATTAGAAATAGTTGCTCTTCTAACGCCTGTATTTGTGGCCGCATAAATAAATCCATTGAATATTGTGGTCTGTTTCACACTTATTTCTGCGCCATTACCGCCGATGAAATAGGTGTCTCCAAATTGCAGCGTCTTTAAATTGAACTGAACAATTCCAAAATCACAGGAGACATAAACAATGCCTTCAAATTCCATGAAGTGATTGATTTTTTTTATGTTTGAAGGAAGTTGTTTATTAATAATATCGACCACATTCAGCATGCTTCCATCCGCTTCATTTATGACAATCATCAATCCATTTTCGTATCCAACCAATGTTTTATTGAATGCCTCACTATAATATAATGATGAAATCGTTTGCCCTGAAAGCCCGTCAATAGTATTGGTGGTTTTAATTTGGCTTGTGGTGGTATTCTTAGAAAACAATGCGTTTTCCGAAGCTGCATAAATAGTTGATGATGATTCCGAAAGATCTGTAATTTCATTATAGGAAAAATAGCCTTGCCACAAGAGATTGTTTTGGGAAAAACCCAATTGTACTGTTATGAGTAATACAAAAAGTAAAAGCCTGTTTTTCATTATTTGTATGAATATTGGTTTACAAATATAGAACAAACGAAAGTATTAGAATTTTGTTACACAAAAAAAATGCCTTCTATCCTTAATATAGGTAGAAGGCATTTTAAATTATAATTAAAACCGATTTATACTACTCCTTGAGCTAGCATAGCATCAGCTACTTTTACAAATCCTGCAATGTTTGCTCCTTTTACATAGTCAACATAACCAGTTGCATCAGAACCATATTTCACACATGAAGCGTGAATATTTAACATAATCCCTTTTAACCTTTCGTCCACTTCTTCAGAACTCCAGCTCAATCTCAATGAGTTTTGAGACATTTCTAGACCTGAAGTTGCTACTCCACCAGCATTAGATGCTTTTCCTGGAGCGAATAATAATTTTGCTTTTTGAAAAACAATAACCGCATCAGGCATAGTTGGCATGTTAGCTCCTTCAGCAACACAGATACATCCGTGTGCCACTAAAGCTTTTGCTTCGTCTTCGTTCAATTCGTTTTGAGTAGCACAAGGCAACGCAATATCACATTTTACATCCCATGGACGTTTTCCTGCAACGTATTTTGCGGTTGGATATTTAGTAACATAATCACTAATTCTACCTCTTAACTCATTTTTGATTACCATTACGTGCGCTAGTTTCTCTGCGTCAATTCCATCAGCATCATAAATATATCCAGCAGAATCTGACATAGTAACCACTTTTCCACCTAATTGAGTCGCTTTTTCAGTAGCATATTGCGCCACATTTCCTGAACCGGAAACCACAACTGTTTTTCCTGTAAAACTATCTCCTTTTGTAGCCAACATGCTTTGAGCAAAATACACTGCTCCATAACCTGTCGCTTCTGGTCTGATTAATGAACCACCAAAAGAAATTCCTTTACCAGTCAAAACACCAGTAAATTCGTTTCTGATTCTTTTGTATTGACCAAACATATATCCTACTTCTCTTCCTCCAACACCAATATCTCCAGCAGGAACATCCGTATCAGCACCAATATGTTTACACAACTCAGTCATGAAACTTTGGCAAAAACGCATTACTTCATTATCTGATTTTCCTTTTGGATCAAAATCAGCTCCACCTTTTCCACCACCCATTGGCAATGTCGTTAAGCTATTTTTAAACGTTTGCTCAAAAGCTAAAAATTTCAAAATACTTAAATTTACGGAAGGATGAAAACGAAGTCCTCCTTTATATGGTCCAATAGCCGAATTCATTTGAATACGGTATCCTCTATTTACTTGAGTTTCACCTTTATCATCAATCCAAGTTACTCGAAACATAATGATACGATCTGACTCGACCATTCTTTCCAAAAGCATTTTGTTTTGGTATTTTTTATTTTCTTCGATAAAAGGAATTACTGTTTCAGCAACTTCTAAAACTGCTTGCATAAATTCCGGCTCGTTCGGATTCTTTTTAGCAACCGATTCGATAAAAGTAGTAATACTTTGTGACATGATTAATAGATTATTAACGTTTAAGAAAACGTTTTCGTTAGTGAGTACAAATATACGCCTTCTAGCAATATTGGAGTCGTTTTTTTTGTTTTATCAATAGAATTATCTTTTTATTAAGCATTTTCAAAGAAATCCATTCCCAAACGCTCGTTTTAAACCAAATCGTTGTGGTTTTCGTAACCAAATAAGATTTTGTGCACTTATTTTTAAATTCTATTTTTCTAAATTACTAAGTGATGTTTTTATATATTTGTTCAGATTATGAAAACTTACCTTATAATGGTCAAACATTTACTACTATTCTTAATTATCCTATTGGGATTCTCTTATAATTCAAATGCACAATTTGGATTTTCTCATGAAATAGGAGTTATTGCTGGGCCTGTGGCCTTTCAATCTGACTATGGGGAACGTCATGATTTAAAAACCAATTCTGGAAATACTGGAATGGGGATTGGTATTATTCATTATATAAATTTCTCCTACAGAGCTGATTGTAACTGCTATACTCCCGAAACCTACTTTAACGACCATTTCAAACTAAGAACTGAAATATCCTACAATAAAACCGAATTAAAACATTTTGGACAATGGACTGAAGGCAAACCTTCGTTAGGAAAAGATCAATTGAGAGCGATGAGAGGAAGTACTGCAATTACCAATATAGGAATGCAGTTGGAATTTTTCCCTTTAAGTATTCGTGATTTTACCGCAACAATTGGCAAGTTAGGCCCGTTTGTAAGTCTTGGTGGTCAATTCAGTTATTATAATGCCAAAGCTTACTCAACCATGGGCCCATTAGGAACTCCTTTAACCACATTTCCTAAATATCTAACCCCAACTGATGGTCGTCCTTATGGATTTTCCACTGAAGGAGGGAACGTTTGGTCTGTTATATCAAGTGTAGGAACACGTTATAAATTAAGTCCGTTACGCGATTTAATGGTGGACTTACGATTTCAATATTTCTTCTCCAACTGGGTGGATGGTTTAAATCCTAATCCGGCTCTCTATAAAGAAAACAAAGCAAACGATTGGTTGGTTTGGTTTAATGTTGGTTATATCTATTATTTACAATAGTGGAAATACAAGTATTATAAAAACGAAAAACCCAATTCTAAATTTCAGAATTGGGTTTATTATTTACACTCTACTCTATAAAAGAGAAAAGCTGACTATTGTATTTTGCAATTATGCTAACGCCTGTTTTAAATCTTCAATTAAATCTTCCGCATCTTCTATACCTACGCTCAATCGAACCAGATCATCTGTAATTCCAATTTCTTTTCTTTTGTCTTCCGGAATCGATGCGTGTGTCATCAAAGCGGGATGATTTGCCAATGATTCTACTCCGCCCAAAGATTCTGCTAAAGTGAACACTTTAAGATTCTCCAAAAATTTAATGGCATCCTCTTTTTTGCCTGAAGCAAAAGTAAAAGAAACCATTCCTCCAAAACCACTCATTTGTTTTTTGGCAATTTCATGATACGGATGACTTGGCAATCCTGGATAATAAACTCTTTTTACTTTTGGATGATTGTCTAAAAATGCAACCACTTTTTCCCCATTCTCACAATGTCTCTGCACGCGTAAATGCAAGGTTTTTATTCCTCTCAACACTAAAAAACTATCCATTGGTCCTAGCGTAGCTCCCGTTGCAAATTGTTGAAAATGCAATTGTTCTCCCAGCGCTTCGTCTTTTACAATCAAAGCTCCAGCAATAACATCAGAATGCCCGCCAAGATATTTCGTCGCAGAATGCATTACAATATCTGCTCCTAAGTCTAATGGTTTTTGCAAATAAGGAGTAGCAAAAGTATTATCTACGGCAAAAAGAATTTTATTCTCCTTTGTGATTTTAGCAATTTCTTGAATATCCGCCAACTTCATCAGTGGATTTGTCGGTGTTTCCACCCAAACTAGTTTTGTGTTTTCATTAATCAATGACTTGAATTTCTCAATGTCATTCATGTCAACAAAATGAAATTTAATCCCTGAATCTTTATAAATACGAGTAAACATTCTGTAAGTTCCACCATACAAATCATCCATAGCGATGATTTCATCTCCGGATTTAAAAGAACGTAAAAGACAATCCGTGGCCGCTAATCCTGATGAAAAAGCCAAACCTCTTGTTCCGTTTTCAATACTTGCCAATGCGTTTTCAAGTGCCGTTCTAGTAGGGTTTGCGGCCCTGCTATATTCATAATCCGGATTTACCGGCTTACCTGGACTTGTTTGTACAAATGTTGAAGTTTGATATACAGGAGGCATAACGGCTCCTGTACTTGGATCATGGTGCTGACCACCGTGAATGGCTTTTGTATTGAATTTCATATGTATTTTATTTTTTAAATGCGAAATAGTTTCACAAATTTACCCTTTAATTTATTCTATCCAAGCGGCAAGTTGATACCTTTGTATTTAATTAACATTTTTGAGATGAAACACATTATCCTTTTTGCCGTATTACTTTTGTCAATGGCGCGTTGTTCTAAAGAATTAGTTTTTGAAGACAAGTCCTTCCAGAAAAAAACGACATTGCCATGCAAGGGAAAGTGCCCTCAAATTACTTTACGAATCCCAGTTGCCAAAGATGTCCCAGTGGTTGCAGATAGCATCAATAAAAAAGTGTTTTCTGTTTTGAAAGAGATTATTTATTTTGGTGAAAAGCCATATACCTCAACAAATTATAATGGTTTATTGACTTCCTTTATTGGTTCCTATGAAAAACTGCAAAAGAATTTTCCTAAAGATACTTTTGGCTGGGAAGCAAAAATTGAAGGCAGTATAAAATACCAATCGGATAGTATTTTGAATATCGAAATCAATCATTATACCTATACGGGTGGCGCTCATGGTTATCAAGGTTTACGTTCCTTAATTTTTGATCCAGAAACAGGAAAAACAATCTCAAACAATAAAATATTTAAGAACAAGAATGCTTTTAAGGCTTTCGCCGAAAAAAAATTCAGAGCCAAATATAAAATCCCCGAAAACCAATCCATAAATTCCACAGGATTGATGTTTGAAGACGAAAAATTCGAACTTCCACAAAATATTTTTTACACAGACAAAGGATTGCTTTTATATTACAACCTATATGAAGCGGCCTCCTATTCAGATGGGCCAAAAGAATTGTTATTGTCTTACCAAGAAGTGAATGATTATTTGAGATTGAAATAGTTAATTCACAATACCCTACCGATTGCAATGCAAATCCCCTTGCTTTTTTCTTTACAAAAGAAAAAATTGCAATCTCGTCATTCGTACGAGACGGGAAATTGCTCCTATAAACTCACAATAAACTCTCCTGAAAATCACGAATAATGGCAAATTGTGTACGGACAAGTCGCCACTTGCCCCTACGTTATCATAAAAATACTTATTTTTGCACCGCCTTCTGAATTAATTTCAGAATCTAAAAATAATTTTATGACACAGAATCCAAAAAGATATACGATTACAGCGGCATTGCCTTATACGAACGGACCAATTCACATTGGACATTTGGCGGGGGTTTACGTGCCTTCTGATATTTATTCCCGTTATTTACGTTTGCAAGGTAGAGACGTTTTGTTTGTTTGCGGAAGCGATGAACACGGCGTAGCGATTTCTATGAAAGCCAAAAAAGAAGGCATTACACCTCAGGAAGTAATCGATAAATATGACGGAATTATCAGAAAATCGTTCTCGGATTTCGGAATTTCGTTTGATAATTACTCCAGAACTTCGGCTAAAATTCACCATGATACGGCTTCGGAATTTTTTAGAACTTTATATGAAAAAGGAGATTTTATAGAACAAGTAACGGAGCAATTGTATGATGCCAAAGCGGATCAGTTCTTGGCAGACCGTTTTGTGGTGGGAACTTGTCCAAAATGTGGCAACGAAGAAGCCTATGGCGACCAATGCGAAAAATGCGGTTCTACGCTGAATGCTACGGATTTGATTAATCCAAAATCGACAATTACAGGAGAATCTCCTATTATGAAATCGACGAAGCACTGGTTTTTGCCTTTGGATCGTTATGAAGATTTTTTGAGAGAATGGATTCTTGTAGGGCATAAAAACGACTGGAAACCTAATGTTTACGGACAAGTAAAATCATGGATTGATGGCGGATTAGAACCTCGTGCGGTAACGCGTGACCTCGATTGGGGAATTGACGTTCCCATTGAAGGTGCCGAAGGGAAAAAATTATACGTATGGTTTGATGCGCCAATTGGCTATATTTCATCAACCAAGGAATGGGCTTTGCGCGAAGGAAAAGATTGGGAACCGTACTGGAAAGACAAAGACACTAAACTGGTTCACTTTATAGGGAAAGACAATATTGTTTTTCACTGCATCATTTTTCCGGCGATGCTAAAAGCCGAAGGCAGCTATATTTTACCAGATAATGTTCCTGCAAATGAGTTCTTGAACTTGGAAGGAAATAAATTATCTACGTCTAAAAACTGGGCGGTTTGGTTGCACGAATATTTGGAAGAATTTCCGAATCAGCAAGATGTTTTGCGTTATGCTTTGACTTCGAATGCGCCAGAAACTAAGGATAATGATTTTACGTGGAAAGATTTTCAAGCGAGAAATAATAACGAATTGGTAGCGATTTATGGGAATTTCATTAATCGTGTGGTGGTTTTAACCAATAAATACTACAATGGCGTTGTTCCGCAACCAAGCCCCCTAACACCCGAAGGGGGAACTCCAAACTTCACGGATTATGACAATGAAGTATTAACCGAATTGAAAGCCTATCCAGCGGTTATTTCTAGTTCGATTGAAAGATACCGTTTCCGTGAAGCGTTAAGCGAATTGATGAATGTGGCGCGTTTAGGAAATAAATATTTAGCCGATGAAGAGCCTTGGAAAGTTATCAAAGACAACCCAGAGCGCGTGCAAACACAAATGTATGTAGCCTTGCAAATTGCTGCTGCTTTAAGCGTGTTGTGTGAACCGTTTTTACCTTTCACAGCAACAAAATTATCTAGAATTTTAAAAATTGAAAATAAAATCGGTTGGAATTCAATCGCTGAAACTTCGGATTTAATTCCGACGGGACACCAAATTGGCGGTCCCGAAGTTTCGGGAGAATTGCTTTTTGCCAAAATTGAAGATGAGGAAATCCAAAAACAAATAGATAAATTGGAAGCTACAAAAACAGCGAATAAAGCCGAAAACAAGGTGTCCGAACCACAAAAAGAAGCGATTCAATTTGAGGATTTTGCCAAAATGGATTTGCGCGTTGGAACCATTCTAGAAGCAGAAAAAATGCCAAAAGCCAACAAGCTTTTGATTTTGAAAGTAGATACCGGTATTGACGTTCGCACGATTGTTTCGGGAATTGCCGAGAGTTTTTCGCCAGAAGAAATTGTGGGTAAAAAAGTAACCGTTCTAGTTAATTTGGCTCCAAGAAATCTTCGTGGCGTAGAAAGTCAAGGAATGATCTTGATGACCACAAATGCTAAAGGAAAATTAGTTTTTGTAAATCCGGATGCTGAAGCTGCGAATGGAGAGACGATAAATTAAATTTTATTTCCATAGCGAACTAAATGTCAAAAAATCTATTCAGAAAATAAATAGATTTTTTGACATTTTTATTTTAATTAAAATAATATATTTGCGAAAACGTATTAATTATCTTATTAAAGACCTAAGCACATTATGAAAAAAAATCTACTAATTATTATCTGTTTGTTTTCAAGCATGTTCATGTTTGCACAATTTGAAAGTTCTAAACAAATTTTTGAATCACCAAAGCTAAAACAAGAAATTGCTAATCAAAAGACTATTGCATTATTACCCTTCAAATCTACTATTTCCTACAAACGATTACCGAAAAATTTTGATGTCAGTACTAACGCTGCAGAAGAAATAAAATTAAGCGATAATTTACAATCAGGTTTATATACTTACCTTTTACGAAAGTCACCAGATTATACCGTCACAATACAAGATACGGAAAGAACAAATGCACTTTTAAAACAAAATGGCATATTTGATAAAATCGACACAATGACACCAGATGCAATTGCGAAAATACTTGGAGTTGATGCCGTTTTAAAATGCAGTTATGCTTACGAAAAAACAAGCAGCGAGGGTGTTGCGATAGTTAAAACTCTTTTAATAGGCTTTGGCACCGGTAAAGTTGCAACTGGTGAATTAACAATGAACATCTATAATGCAAAAGATGGTGAATTACTTTGGCGATTCTACAAACAAATGAGCGAAGATGTGATGAGTTCCGCAAATGCAGTTATGGAAAGAATGATGAGAAAAGTGGGGCGCAATTTTCCTTATGAAAAAGGATAATTCTTCCCTAAAAATAAAAAATAAAAAACAATGGGGCTTGATGAGCCCCATTGTTTTTTAAAAATGTTATAGTTTTGACAAACATCTAATTTTATCCAAATGAGCCTAAAAGTAATAGCCTTCGACGCCGATGATACCCTTTGGGTAAACGAAACGTATTTTGATGAAACCGAGAAAAAATTTTGTGGGTTGATGGAGGATTATTTATCGCATCAAGGGATTTCTCAGGAACTTTTTAAAGTGGAAATCGACAATTTAAGATTGTACGGCTACGGAATAAAAGGCTATATTCTCTCGATGATTGAAGCAGCGATGACTATTTCGAATAATACACTTCCCATTGCAATGATTGAGAAAATTATCCAATACGGAAAAGAATTACTAGAAAAACCAATCGTATTATTGGAAGGAGTCGAAGAAACATTAGAAGCATTAAAAGGAAAATATAAACTAGTTGTTGCCACCAAAGGCGATTTATTAGACCAACGACGAAAATTACATAATTCTGGTCTGGGTCATTATTTTCATCATATAGAGGTGATGTCAGACAAACAGGAAATCGATTATTCTGACTTAATAAAGCGTTTGGAAATACAACCTTCGGAATTCTTTATGATTGGAAATTCATTGAAATCAGATGTTTTACCGGTTTTAGCTATTGGCGGACACGCCGTACATATTCCGTTTCACACGACTTGGGCACATGAAAAAATCGACCATAAAGTAGAGCACGAGAATTTCAGTGCTTTCGAAAAAATAACTGATGTATTAAAACGACTGGAATAGTTAAGCTTTTAAAAAGACCTATTATAAATTTGTCTAAACTTTTGGGTTTAGTCTAAATCAATTAAAACGATTTTTTATAATTTAAAGCCGTTTTCTGCGCTATTTTAGCGCTTAAACTCAGTCCATAATGACTAAAAAAAAGGTAAAATGACCTGTTTTTGAGGTGTTTTTACTGCAGATTTATTCTTTTTTTAAAAAAATAATTCTATTTATACCCTTCTTAAAAAAACATAACAATCTGATTTACTATACTTTAATTTCATATATTAATTCCGATTTTTACAGAATTAAAATTATTTGTTACAAAATTAACTGTTAGAAAAAACTCATAAAACAATATGTTGTATTTTTGCCAAGAATTTAAAAATTAAAATTATGAAAAAAATCATACTTACTTTAGTTTTCGCAGCTGGTTTCACAACCTTAAGCGCTCAAACAGAGACAGTAAAAACTACAGAAACTGCTGTAGAAAACACGTACAACAAATGGTCTGTTGAATTAGCCGGTGGTTTCAACAAACCTACAAGAACAATGACAGCAGGTTACAGAACTGCAGTAGTTAGTCCTTATGTTGCAGATTTAGGAGTTAGATACATGTTTAACAACAAATTTGGTTTAAAAGCTGATTTTGGTTACAACAGTTTTCAAGAAGGTGATAATTCACTTCCTTTTGACACAAAGTATTACAGAGTAGACTTACAAGGAGTTGCTAACTTAGGTAGAATCATGAGTTTTGAAACTTGGACTAAAACTTTAGGTTTATTAGGTCACGCAGGTGTAGGTTTGTCATTTTTGGAAAGAGAAAATCCTACTTATGCAAAAGACAGAATGGGTAACTTAATGGCTGGTGTAACTGGTCAAATCAAATTGACAAACAGAATTGCATTAACAGGTGATTTTACGACTATCGTAAATGCTCGTCAGAATCTTACATTTGATACAGCAAGTAGAGTTCGTTCAAATGGATTTTCTGGAGTTCTTTTTAATGGTACTGTAGGTTTAACTGTTTACTTAGGTAAAGATGTAAAACATGCTGACTGGGTTATTGATAACGAAGGTAAATTTGCTGCAATTGACGCAAGATTTATGGCTATCGAAAACAAAATGTTAGATACTGACAATGATGGCGTAGCTGATTATTTAGATCAAGAACAAAATACTCCTGCTGGTCAAATGGTTGACACTAAAGGAAGATCTATTGATAAAAACAACAACAATGTTCCTGATGAAACTGAAGCTTACATCATGAAAAACTATGCAGCTAATACTGGAGACGGTTCTGTTGTATACAATAATGAATTGATTAAAAGTTTAATTAATGGTGGTTATGTAGCTGTTTATTTTGATTTCAACAAATCAACACCAACTAACGTTTCTACTGAAGGTACTGATTTTATCTTAACTTACTTAAGAAACAATCCTTCTGCTTCAGTTGACATTATTGGTCATGCTGACGAATTAGGAAGATCTGCTTACAATGATAAATTATCTAATGCAAGAGCAACTAATGTAAAAAACACTTTAGTAAAAGCTAATGTAGATGCCTCAAGATTGAATGTAGTTGCTGCTGGTGAAGACACTTCAGTTGATAAAGATTCAGATGCTGCAAGAAAATTAGTAAGAAGAGTTACTTTTAGAGTAAAATAATTTACTTCTTTATATCAAAAAGCCCTAAAGGAAATTTCCTTTAGGGCTTTTTTTATTTATCCTATTTTAGATTTTCATAAAAAATGACCTTCCATATTAAAAGAATAACTTTATTTTTGCAAATAATATAAACCTTGAATTTTGAAAGCACTGTTAGATTTAGAAAACTGGCCAAGGGCATCACATTTTCATTTTTTTAGACAATTTGAAGAACCATTTTTTGGGGCAACAGTTGTAATAGATTGCACGAGGGCTTATAAAAGAACTAAAGAGTTGAATACCTCTTTTTTTATCTACTACCTTCACAAAACATTGGTTGCAGTAAATTCGATTGAATCGTTCCGTTATCGTATTTATGAAGACCAAATTTATATTTATGACCAAATAAATGGCTCCGCAACAATCGGGCGGGAAGACGGATCCTTTGGATTCTCTTTGATTGAATACAATGTTGATTTTACTGTTTTCGAAAAAACGGCAAAAACAGAAATTGAACGCGTACAAAATACTGCTGGTCTTTTTACAAGAACTTTCGAAGACGACAATGTAATCCATTTTTCAGCCATTCCATGGCTCAATTTCACTTCACTATCACACGCCAGAAGTTATACTTTTCCGGACAGTTGCCCGAAGATTTCCTTTGGAAAAATGATGGTTACTGAAAACGGCAAAAGAACCATGTCAATGTCAATTCATGTGCATCACGGATTAATGGATGGTCTTCATCTGGGACAATTTGTTGATTATTTCCAAGAAATTATGAATCAGTAAACTAAGTATTTTTTGTAACTTTACGAAGGAAACTTTAAAAACTTAGCCATGTTATCAAAAACCATTGAAACCGCACTAAACCATCAGGTTCGTATCGAAGCTGAATCTTCACAAATTTACCTTTCTATGGCTTCTTGGTCTGAAACTCATGGTTTGGAAGGGATTTCGAAATTTATGTATGTACAATCGGATGAGGAACGCGCGCACATGCTTAAGTTGGTGAAATTCATCAACGAACGTGGCGGTCATGCCCGAGTTACAGAATTAAAAGCACCAAAGACAACCTATGAAACATTCAAAGAAATGTTTGAAGAGCTTTATAAACACGAAATTTTTGTTTCAGCTGCTATCAACGAATTAGTTGATATTTCACTGTCTGAGAAAGATTATGCTACACACAACTTCTTGCAGTGGTACGTATCCGAACAAATTGAAGAAGAAGCTCAGGCTAAACTTATTTTAGATAAAATAAACTTAATTGGCGATGATAAAGGCGGTTTGTATTTATTTGATAGAGATATCCAACAACTGTCTGAAAAATCCACGGTTTAAAAAGACAATAAATAGTCACTCTATTTAGCACAAAAGGAGCATTATCTCATAATTTTAATTCTCTACAAATTGAGTAAAAAGAATAAAAATAAGGAAAAGAGAAAGGATAAAAAAGCAGGCCCTAAAAGCGATAAAGCTGATAAAGGCTTAAAGAAAGAATGTTGCGAAAAATATAAAAAAGGCGAAGACAAACGATGCAAACGATGTCCCTGCTTTGATTTATAAAAAAAAGAAAATTGATTGCTTTTCGCTAGTTTATTTTACATAAAAAAACCACCGATGATTATCGGTGGTTTTTGCTTTGTTTCCAGTAATAGTTTGCAACATCATAACAACTACAAGCTAATTAAAGAGGTGTCATTAGTCAAAATGACCATATGATAAAAGGAGACCAAAACGGAGAATGTTTACGGACTATTATTTCCCTAAAAGAAGAACATCGTTAACCACTACTTCCGTAATATACCGTTTTTCACCATTTTTATCATCGTAACTTCTATGGGTTAATTTCCCTTCAATGGCTATTTCTTTTCCTTTAGTAACATATTTTTCAATGATTTCGGCAGTTTTACCCCAAGCTACTAATTTGTGCCATTGGGTTTCTTCAACTTTTTCTCCTTTATCGTTTTTGTAGCTTTCGTTTGTAGCAATTGTAAAATTGGCTAATTTTTTTCCTCCGTCAAAATTTTTGATTTCTGGATCATTCCCTACGTGTCCAATTAACTGTACTTTGTTTCTTAATGCATTCATGGCGTGTAAAATTTAAATGTTAGTGTATATAAGTTATTTGTTGAATCCTTCTTTCAAATCAACAGGGCAAAGATGCGGTGAGTTCAAAAAATTATTCGGTAGATAACTACTTACTTTCGGTTGTAACTATTTGTAAACGTTTGTAAATGGAATTAAATTGTTACATTTGGTAGAAATCAATTTGTTATGCAAGCCAAAATAAAAAAAGTAGAATTACGAAATCTAGAATTTGAGGACTACAAACAATTAAAAAAATCTATGGTAGAGTCCTATCCAGAAATGGCAGATTCGTACTGGAAAGAACAAGACATCGAGAAGTTACTTGGTCTATTTTCTGAAGGACAATTAGTGATTTTAGCAGACGGAAAAGTAGTGGGTGCTGCACTATCATTAATTGTAGATGAAGTTTTAGTTGATAAAAATCCGAATTATTCTCAAATAACAGGGAACTCTTCCTTTTCAACACACAATCCAAAAGGAGAAATACTATACGGAATTGATGTTTTTATTCATCCTGACTATCGAGGTTTGAGACTTGGTAGAAGATTGTATGATGCCCGAAAAGAATTGTGCGAAAAATTAAACCTAAAGGCAATCGTTTTTGCAGGAAGGATTCCAAATTACAGCAAATATGCTGAAAAACTGACTCCGAAAAAGTATATCGAAAAAGTAAAATTAAAAGAATTGCATGACACTGTGCTTTCCTTTCAGCTAAGTAATGATTTTCACGTAATGAGAATTATGAAAAACTATTTGCCAGGAGACACCGATTCTAAGGAATTTGCTGTGTTACTGGAATGGAACAATATTTATTATGATGAAAGTCCCCAACTAATAAATACTCAAAAAAGCATCATCAGACTTGGATTAATTCAATGGCAAATGCGTCCGTTAATAAATCTTGAAGCCTTATTTGAACAGGCTGAATTTTTTATTGATGCCATATCAGGTTACAAAAGTGATTTTGCCCTTTTTCCTGAGTTGTTTATTGCTCCTTTAATGGCAGATTACAATCATCTATCCGAGCCTGACGCCATTCGAGAACTAGCCAAATATGCAGACCCCATTCGCAAAAAATTTCAGGAACTTGCCATTTCTTATAACATAAATATCATTTCAGGAAGCATGCCTTATTTAGAAAATGGCACTTTGTATAATGTGGGATTTCTTTGTAAAAGAGATGGAACCTCTGAAATGTATTATAAGATTCATATCACTCCAAATGAAGTGCTGCATTGGGGAATGAAGGGTGGTTCACAATTTAAAACTTTTGACACAGATTGTGGGAAAATAGGCATTATGATTTGCTATGATGTTGAATTTCCGGAAATGTCGAGATTATTGGCCGATGAAGAAATGAATATTTTATTTGTCCCATTTTTAACCGATACGCAAAGTGGCTATACACGAGTAAAACACTGTGCACAAGCACGAGCGATAGAAAACGAATGTTATGTCGCGATTGCCGGATGTGTTGGGAATCTCCCAAAAGTAAACAACATGGATATTCAATATGCTCAAACCGCTGTTTTTACACCTTCGGATTTTGCATTTCCCAGCACCGGAATAAAAGCAGAAACGACTCCAAATACTGAAATGACTTTGATTGTAGATGTCGATTTAAATTTGCTCAAAGAGCTACATGAACACGGAAGCGCCAGAATCCTAAAAGACCGTCGAACTGATTTATATGAAATTAGAAAAATCAATCCATGAATAAAACCTGCTTAGAATGTGGAGAAAAGATTATAGGACGAGAAGACAAAAAGTTTTGCAGTGACGGTTGCCGTAATGCCTACAACAATAAAATAAACAAAGACAGCACTAATTTTATGCGCAACATCAACAATAAGTTGCGCAAAAATTACCGCATTCTATCCGAACTCAATATTGAAGGAAAATCAAAAACCACACGTGCAAAACTTTTAAGCAAAGGTTTTGACTTCGAATTTTTTACCAATATTCTACAGACCAAAACAGGAAATACCTACTATTTCCTGTATGACCAAGGCTATATGGTTTTGGACAATGATTTTTATGTGCTTGTAAAAAAGGACATCTGATACCAAGACCCAACCTGCCAACCAACTAACCAAAATGAAAAAAGATTATTCCTCTATTTTATCCGCATTGTTTGTCCTAGGAGTTCTTGGATTAATTTATGCTAAAATGATGCCGCAATGGACTTCTGATGACGCGCAATCTCTTTCGGAATTTTCGACACAAAGAGCTTTTAATCAAGTGGCAACAATTGCAAAACAACCTCATTATGTAGGTTCGCAGAATCACGAATTCATTGCAAATTATCTCCAGAAAGAGCTTAAAAACTTGGGACTGAAAACTTCCGTACAAGAAGGATATACGTTGAGTGATTGGGGCAATCTGGTAAAATCTAAAAATATCTTGGCTCGAATAAAAGGCACAACAAATTCCAAAGCCTTGTTATTGCTTTCTCATTACGACAGCGCACCACACTCCTTTTCTCACGGTGCCAGTGATGACGCATCGGGAGTAGCGACGATTTTGGAAAGTGTACGGGCATTTTTGAACACTAAAAAACAACACAAAAACGATATTATTATTCTGTTTTCGGATGCTGAAGAATTAGGTTTAAATGGCGCCGCATTATTTGTAACTCAACATCCTTGGGCAAAAGAAGTGGGTTTGGTATTGAATTTTGAAGCACGCGGTTCTTCCGGCCCAAGTTACATGTTGATGGAAACCAATAAAGGAAACGCGGGATTGGTAAAAGAATTTGCTTCAGCAGGCGCTACTTATCCAGTTTCTAATTCGTTGATGTACAGCATTTATAAAATGTTACCCAATGATACAGATTTGACGGTTTTTAGAGAACAAGCCAATATTCAGGGTTACAATTTTGCGTTTATAGATGACCATTTTAATTATCACACCGCTCAAGACGATATCAATCATTTAAATAAAAACACATTAGCACATCAGGGAACGTATTTGATGCCGTTGTTGAATTATTTTTCTAATGCTGATTCGAATACCACGAAAGCCACAGTAGATTATGTCTATTTTACAATTCCCAATACTTTTATAAGTTACCCTTTTGACTGGGTTTTACCTATGGCGGTAATTGCTTTTGTCTTCTTTATACTCCTGATTTTCGTAGGCATTGCAAAACGTATTTTATCTTTCCGTGAAATTATCAAAGGATTCGTTCCGTTTTTGGGCTCCATACTCGTTACCGGATTAATCACTTTTTTTGGATGGAAAGCTTTGTTGAAACTATATCCACAGTACAATGATTTGCTTAACGGATTTACCTATAATGGTCATGCCTATATTAGCGCTTTTGTACTTTTAGCGATAGCGATTAGTTTTGCATTTTACCAACGTTTTTCTGCCAAAAAAATAACCATGAATCATTATGTGGCACCATTATTTATTTGGATTATCATTAATGGATTTCTTGCTTTTAGTTTACAAGGAGCAGGATTTTTGATTATTCCCGTTTACTTTGGACTATTTTCTTTTGGTTTATATATTATCACGCAGAAATCCATTAAAGTACTAAATCTCGTTTTCAGCATTCCTGCATTATTAATTATAGCACCTTTCATTGAAATGTTTCCGATAGGATTGGGACTAAAAGTGCTGTTTGGAAGTGCCATTCTTACCGTTTTGGCACTCGGATTACTATTGCCGTTGTTTGGGGCTTTCGCCAAAAAGGGAATCTGGTCCTTAGTGTTCTTTGTACTCGCCATCGGCTTTTTTGTGAAAGCACATTCTGAATCCGATTACGAAAAAGGAAAGGCCAAATCAAACAGTTTGTTGTATATCTATAATGCTGACACAAATAAAGCCAGTTGGGCAACGTATGACACCAATCTTGATTCATGGGTGAAAGGCTATTTGGGTGAAAACCCAAAAGATGCAACCGCTTTAAATGAAACGCCTTTATACAGTAAATATAATTCCGGATTTACCTATGCACAAGAAGCTCCAAAAAAAGAGCTCCAAAAACCTACAATCGAATTTCTTGAAGATAGAATTGTTGGCAATCAAAGGTATTTGAAACTACGAATTTCACCCAATCGCAAAGTAAATCGCTATGATATTTTTGCCAATGAAAAAATGATAATTCATAACTTCAAAGCAAATGGAACTAGCACTTTAGGTCAAAAAGGTTCCAAATATCAACGAAACGGAAAGAAAATTTTGAGTTATTATGTGGTGGATAATTTACCTTTGGAAATGCAATTCAGTACTGATGCAACTTCAATTTTAGATATGGAAATGATGGAAAGTTCATTCGATTTAATGACCAATCCCTTATTTAACATGACAAAAAGAGAAGATTGGATGATGCCAACACCTTTTGTTTTGAATGATGCGGTAGTAATTAAGGAAAAGATAAAGCCTAGCCCTCTGCCAGTTTTAGTTGACACGAATTTATAAACCAAGGAAGCAAAACCTGATGTAAAAGAAAGTTTAATAATTGAGAATGATACTATAAAAGTCAAGTAATTTTAATGAAACTTGAACACTTAAAAATATGTCATCACAAATTGTGATGATTTTGAAACAAATTGGTTACAATAAATAAAATGACAAAAATCAGTATTCTTGGTTGCGGTTGGTTGGGTTTACCTTTGGCGAAAGCCCTGTTAGAAAAAGGATTTTCAGTAAATGGATCGACGACTTCTTCAGAGAAACTTTCGACATTGGAAAATGCAGGAATTAGTCCTTTTTTAATTTCGCTTCACAGCAAAAGTGTTTCAGGTTCCATTGAAACTTTTTTGCAAGAAAGCAACACTTTAATAATTGATATTCCACCAAAATTAAGAGGAATCAATAGCGAAAGTTTTATTGAGAAAATAGCAACATTGGTTCCCTTTATAGAAAAATCTTCTGTTAAAAATGTCCTTTTTATCAGTTCCACTTCTGTTTACGGAGAAGAAAATGATATTGTAACCGAAGAAACGCCATTAAATCCAGATACCGAAAGCGGCAAACAGTTAATCGAGGCAGAACACCTTTTGCAAAGCAACAGTAATTTTAAAACCACTGTAATTCGTTTTGGTGGATTAATTGGCGAAGACCGACATCCTGTTAAATTTTTAGCGGGACGCGAAAATCTGGATAATCCTGAAGGTCCTATCAATTTGATTCATCAGGAAGATTGCATTGGTATAATTCTAAAAATTATTGAAACCGATTGTTGGAATGAAACGTGCAATGCAGTTGCCCCTTTTCATCCTTCCCGTGAAAACTATTACACGCAAAAAGCTGTGAATTTAAATTTAGCGTTGCCAAAATTTAATCATGAAAATGCTTCCATCGGAAAAACCATTTTGAGTGATAAAATAGAGGCTATTTTAAATTATACTTTTACCAAACCAAATTTATAACGTGAAAACCAAAATTAAAAATGCCGTTTCGTCTAAAATAAATTTAATTGGATTACCCATATTAGCTTTGTGCTGGGTCAGTTTTTTTTGGGGCACCACTTGGATTGCTTCAAAAGAAGGAGTAAAACACATGCCCGCCTTACAACTTGCCGCCATTAGACAATTCATTGGAGGATCACTTTATATTTGTTTTTTCTTATTTAAAAAAGAACCTTGGCCGAAAGGAAAACAATGGAAAACGATTCTCATTCTAAGCATACTTAATTTCGTTTTAAGCAACGGATTAAGCACATGGGGTGTCAAATACATCAGCAGTGGCTTGGGCGCTATTATTGGCGCTATTGTCCCATTATGGATTGTAATAATCAGTATTTTCAGAGGAGAACGACTGGCACGATTAGCCATAATTGGTTTGATTGTAAGTTTTGGTGGTGTTTGTGTCGTGTTTTATGATCATTTAAATGATTTCTTAAAACCAGATTTTAGATTTGGAATTTTTATTTCGATAATTTCAACGTTGACTTGGGCGTTTGGATCGTTGTATACCAAGAAAAAAGCGGCAAGTTTCAATCCATATTTTAGTTTAGGATTACAAATGTTCCTTTCCAGCATTTTACTTTTCGCCTTCACCGGAGCTACCGGAACTTCCGTACCATTGAGTTCAATTCCAGCTATTTCCTGGTGGGCAATCTCTTATTTAGTTGTTTTCGGCTCTGTTCTTACCTTTATCGCTTTTATTTATGCGCTGCAACATCTACCGGCACAAATAAGCAGTATTTATGCCTACATAAATCCAATAATAGCCGTCATTTTAGGTGCTCTAATTTTCAGCGAATCGCTCAATGCCGCTATTGCTATTGGTGGCGGAGTGATTTTAAGCGGACTTTATATGGTCAATTACTCGTTGAGAAAAGGTCGAAAAAATAGTGTCGTAACCAAATAAAACCAAAAAATATGAAATTAAAAAACTTTCTTTTGACTGCTGCGTCCTTCCTTACTTTGTTTGTTTTTCATGGACAACAAAAGAAAAGTATAGTAATTCCAAATGAAAATTTAATAACGGAGAATATTGCTGAAATCCCAAGAGAACTTGCCAATGAGGTAAAGAAATATTCGGAATCCAGAAGTGCTTCTTTGGCTGAAATTCATCCAATTAAAAATGATATTATCATCAATACACGGTTTGGTTCAACATCGCAATTACACCATGTATCACAGTCCATGGGAGCTCGAACACAAGTGACTTTTTTTGACGAACCGGTAAGCGCAGCCTCTTATGAACCGGTAAAAGGAGAATATCTAATTTATTCTAAAGACATTGGAGGAAATGAATTTGGTCAATTGTTCAAACTTGATTTAAAAACCCTGCAATCTACGCTATTAACGGATGGAGGAAAATCACAAAACGGCGGTATTATTTGGCGAAAAGATGGCAAAGCATTCTATTATTCGTCAACCAAACGAAACGGCGGAGACCGCGACATTTACTATATGGATCCAAACAATCCTAAGTCAGACAAGTTAATTCTCCAAGTAAAAGGTGGCGGATGGGGAATTCAAGACATTTCAGCTGACAATAAAAAATTATTACTGGGAGAATATGTTTCTATAAACGAATCGTATATCTGGGTACTAGATATTGAAACCGGTAAATTAACCGAAGTCACTGATAGAAATACCAAAGGAATTTCACAATCTGGAGCAAGTTTTTCTAACATCGCTGATGAAATTTGGTTTATAACCGACAAGGATAACGAATTTGAGCGATTGGCAACGATGAACCTAGGCACTAAAAAAGAAACGTACTACACTACAAATATTCCATGGAATATTGAGAATTACAGTTTGTCTGAAGATAAAAAATCTATTGTTTTTATTAGCGATGAAGCGGGATTGAATAAAATGTATTTAATGAATGCTGTCAATAAATCATACAAAGAAGTAAAAAACCTTCCAGTAGGGTTAATTAGCGATGACCGCTTTACAAAGGATAAAGAAAGTGTCTTCTTCAATCAATCTACCGCACAAACAGCCTCCGATGTTTATCAATTGAATTTAAAAACAGGTAAAATAGAACGTTGGACCGAGAGCGAATTGGGCGAAATGCAACAATAGGACATGTCCATTCCCAAATTCATCGAATGGAAAAGTTTTGACGATTTAAAAATCTCTGGATTTTATTATCCTGCTTCTCCAAAATTTAAAGGAAAAAGACCCGTTATCATTATGATTCACGGTGGTCCTGAAGCACAATCTTTGGCTTCATTTTTAGGTTCTAATAATTTTTACACTAGTGAAATGGGGGTTTCGCTTATTTTACCAAATGTAAGAGGTTCTTCTGGTTTTGGAAAAACCTTCTTAGCTAAAGATGATGGCATTTTAAGAGAAAATTCTGTAAAAGATATTGGTGCTTTATTAGATTGGATTGCACGACAACCGGAATTGGATAAAGACAGAATTATGATTATGGGCGGAAGTTATGGTGGTTATATGACTTTGGCGACAGCCTTTCATTATGCAGACAAAATAAAATGTTCTGTCGATATAGTAGGAATTTCAAATTTTAATACCTTTTTGAAAAACACTGAGGAATACAGACGTGATTTGAGAAGGGCGGAATATGGTGATGAAAGAGACGAGAAAATGGCTCCTCTAAATAATACCGATAAAATAAAAAAACCGCTTTTTATAATCCAAGGAACTAATGACCCACGAGTTCCTGTGACAGAAGCTATGCAGATGCGTGATAAGCTAAAAACACAAGGAAATACGGTTTGGTATCTGGAAGCAAAAGATGAAGGTCACGGATTTAAAAAGAAACCCAATATCGATTTTCAACGTTTGGCGGTAATCCGATTTATGCAGGAATATTTAATAAAGTAAAAAACAAAAAAGTCCCATTTGCTAAGGCAAATGGGACTTTTTGATAGTATAATAATTTTTACCAGATTCTAACTCTTTTTTCCGGTGCAATGTACATTCCGTCATTTGCTTTAATGTTGAAAGCCTGATAGAACGTATCCACGTTTTGCAACGGTACATAAGCACGGTACATTCCAGGCGAATGTGGGTCCGTTTTTACTTGGTTTTTCAACGCTTCATCGCGTGTTTTTGAACGCCATATTGTTGACCAAGAAATAAAGAATCTTTGTTCCGGAGTATATCCATCAATTAATTCTGGGTTTCCATTTTCTTTCAGGTATAATTGTAATCCATCATAAGCCGCATTTACTCCACCTAAATCGCCAATGTTTTCTCCCAGTGTAAATTTCCCGTCCACAAATGTTCCCGGTATAGGCTGCAAGGCGCTATATTGTGCTGCAAGCGCACCGGTTAGTGCTGAAAATTGTTTTAAATCTTCTGCTGTCCACCAGTCCACTAAATTCCCATCAGCATTATATCTCGCTCCGGAATCATCAAATCCATGTGATATTTCGTGACCTATCACTCCACCTATTCCACCATAATTTACCGCTTCATCCGCTTGATAGTTGTAAAAAGGCGGTTGTAAAATAGCTGCTGGAAATACAATTTCATTATTAGATGGGTTGTAATAGGCATTTACAGTTTGTGGAGACATTCCCCATTTTTCTTTATCAACAGGCTTTTTTAATTCGGCGATATTTTCATTGAAACGCCATTGAGCCATATTTTTTGAGTTTTCAAAATAAGTTCCGCCTTCTTGTGGACTTTTAATCGTCAAGGCTGAATAATCTTTCCACTTGTCCGGATAACCAATTTTAATTCTTGATTTATGAAGTTTCTCAACTGCACTTTTTCTTGTTTCCGCTGACATCCATGCCAAATTATTGATCCTGTTTTCGAAAGCCAAAAATATGTTTTTAATCATTTTTTCCGCTTTGGCTTTGGCTTCAGCCGGAAATTTTTTCTCTACATACAATTTTCCTAAAGCTTCTCCAACGGCTCCGTTTATGGTTTGAAGCGCTCTTTCGTCACGGGGTCTTTGACTTATCGCACCCGTCAAGGTTCTTCCGTAAAACTCCCAATTGGCATTTTCAATATTTGTTGACAATTGACTGGAAGCTCTGTTCAATAAACTCCAACGCATGTACGCTTTCCAATCTTCTACTTTATTCTCTTTAAAAATAGCTTCTAAAGCAGTCATGTATTTGGGTTGCGATACAATTACGGTATCTACTTTTGTCAATCCTATTTTTGTGAAATAAGTATCCCAATTGATTGATGGAGTCAATTTACTCAATTCACTCAATGTCATTGGATTGTAAGACTTACGGCGATCTCTTCGTTCTACTCTGTCCAATCTTGGTTTGGACATGGCAATTTCAAGAGCCAGGATTTTCTCCGCATTTAGTTTCGCAACTGCTGGTTTATCGCCTAAATATTGCAACATTTTGGCAACGTGTAAAACATATTTTGCACGTTTCTCTTTGGAATCGGCATCCTCAGAAACATAATAATCTCTGTCTGGCAAACCTACGCCACCCGGACCTAAATTAATCACGTTTCTACTACTGTTCTTGGCATCAGTTCCTACACTTGCACCCATAAATCCAATGCCACCTATAGGTTCCATTTCAATAAGTAATGCTTGTAAATCATTGGTGTTTTTAACCGCGTTTATTTTTTTTAAGTACGGTTTTAAAGGCGATATTCCTAATTTATTTCTTCCAACAGTATCAAGTATCGACTTGTATAAATTAATGGCTTTCCCTTGATCTGTATTTGATTTATAGGCTGGATTTGTTGCAGCCTCTTTTAAAATTGCTAAGGCATCATTATCTGTTTTTTGGCGCAATTCATCAAAACTTCCCCATCTGGTTCTGTCTCCTGGAATTGCAGTATTATCTAACCACGTTCCGTTTACGTAGCGAAAAAAATCATTACTTGGTTTAACGTTTTTATCCATGTAATTAACATTGATTCCAGGCTCTTTCACTACGGGTACATTCTGGGCCTGACTCATTGAAAATCCCATAATTGCGGGAATCACAAAAAGCAGTCGCTTATTATTATTTTTCTTCATTATTATTAAATTGATTAGTTAGGGTCACAAATCTATCGATAAAAATTTTATAATTTGTTAAATCATACTAGATTTAATAGTTGTTTAAGCCTGAATAAAAACTATTTAGACCGCTTTTTAGTAATTTGGTATTCTCGTTACTTCTAATCTATTCGTTTTATTATAAAAAAAATCCCATTCGTTTAATCGAATGGGATCTAATTTTGCACTTAAAATTTGGATTACCAAATTTTCACTCGGCTTTCTGGCTCCACATACATGCCGTCTCCTTTTTTAATTCCAAAAGCTTTATAGAACTCATCTAAATTTTGAATTGGCACATAAGCACGATACATTCCTGGAGAATGCGGATCAGTTTTTACTTGACTTTTCAAAGCTTCATCACGCATTTTTGTACGCCAAACTGTAGTCCAAGAAATAAAGAAACGTTGTTCTGGTGTGTAGCCGTCGATTAACCCTGGATTTCCGTTTTCTTTCAGATACATCTGCAATCCATCGAAAGCAGCATTTACTCCACCTAGATCGCCTATGTTTTCTCCCAAAGTAAACTTCCCGTCCACGTGGATTCCAGGCAAAGGCTCTAAAGCGCTGTATTGATTCGCCAAAGATGTTCCAAGGGCAGTAAATTGTTTCAAATCTTCTGCTGTCCACCAGTCCACTAGATTTCCATCTGCGTTGTATCGGGCACCGGAATCATCAAATCCATGAGAAATTTCGTGACCTATTACCGCTCCTATTCCACCATAATTCACAGCTTCATCAGCTTGGTAATTATAAAATGGAGGTTGCAAGATCGCCGCAGGGAAAACAATTTCGTTATAAGAAGGATTGTAATATGCATTTACGGTTTGTGGAGACATTCCCCATTCGGTTTTATCAACCGGTTTTTTAAGGTTCTCTAAGTCCTCTTGAAAATTCCAACGAGAAAGATTTTTTAGGTTTTCAAACAAACTTCCGCCATCCTGAGTACTAGTGATTTTTAAGGCCGAATAATCTTTCCATTTATCAGGATAACCAATTTTAATCGTAATCTTATTCAATTTTTCAATCGCTTTAACTTTCGTTTCTGCCGACATCCAAGTCAAATTGTTAATTCTGTTTTGGTACGCACGAATTACATTTTTAATCATTTTTTCTGCCTTTACTTTTGCTTCAGCAGGAAACATTTTCTCAACGTATAATTTCCCTAGGGCTTCTCCAATAGTATTATTAACCGTTTGCAATGCGCGGTCTTCACGCGGTCTTTGTTTGATTGCGCCAGTTAACGTTTTCCCGTAAAAGTCAAAATTTGCCGATTCTATTTTAGTCGACAACAGACCGCTGGACTTATTAAGTAAAGACCATTTAAGATATTCTTTCCAGTCCGCCACTTTGTTTTCGGTGAAAACTGTTTGTAGCGCCTTCATGTATCTTGGCTGACTAACTATTATTGTATCTAATTTTGTGAAACCAATACCAGAAAAATAATTTTGCCAATTGATTGCCGGAGTCATTTTCTGTAAATCAGCAATCGTCATTGGATTGTAAGACAATCTATCGTCTCTGCGTTCTACTCTATCCAATCTTGGTTTAGACAATGCGCTTTCCAATGCTAGAATTTTAGAGGCACTTTCTTTTGCTTTTGTTGGGTTTTCACCAATGAATTGTAACATTCTTTCCACGTGAAGCAGATATTTTGCTCTTTTCTCTTTAGAATCTTTTTCCTCAGAAGAATAATAATCCTTATCCGGCAAACCTAATCTTCCTACACCAAGGGTAACGGAGTTCTTATCACTGTTTTTTTCATCGGCACCAACACCGATACCAAAAAACCCAATACCTCCGATTGGTTCCATTTCAACTAAAAGTTTTTGTAAATCTTGAATGTTTTTTACTGCATCAATTTTTGCCAAATACGGTTTTAAAGGTTGGATTCCTTTTTTATCTCTAGCTACAGTATCCAAAACAGATTTGAAAAGATTTATCGCTTTTCCTTGATCCGTGTTGGATTTGTACATAGGATTTTTAGAAGCTTCTTTTAAGATGGCTAATGCATCTTTATCCGTTTTTTTAAGCAACTCATTAAAACTTCCCCATGAAGTTCTGTCACTTGGGATTTCCGTTTTGTCAAGCCAAGCTCCATTTACGAATCGGAAAAAATTATCGCTTGATTTGACTTTCTTATCCATATTAGAAATATCAATTCCTGGATGCATTTTTACCGGAATACTTTGAGCATGACTTATTGTTAACCCAAATATTGTAGAAATCACAAAAAGTCGTGGTTTAGTGAAGTGTTTTTTCATTTTTTATTTGTTAATAATAGAATAACAAACTTAATTAATAATAAATTAAATTATAGTTAATTTTTTGTCCTATTGTGATTTTGTTAAATAAATAAAAAAAAGCCCTCCTTTTTGTATTTTTGCACCAAATCATTTTTATGAAAAGCATTTTCATTAAGTACCGAAAATTTTTTGGTGTTTTATTAGTATTCTCAATCATAACCATTTACTTGTTTTATGTGGCATTAAAACCTGCTAAATCCTTACCCATTTTCAATCCCGTTGATGTAAATCCTGAGCTTGTTGACAGTACAGTCCAATATATAAGCAAGTATCACACAATCGCTGATTTTTCTTTCGTAAACCAAAACGGAAAAACCATTACCCAAAAAGATTATGAGGGAAAAGTATATGTAGCTGATTTTTTCTTCACCACTTGCGGTTCTATTTGTCCAAAAATGACCACTAATTTAGCCGAAGTTCAAAAAGCAATCATAAACAATCCAAAAGTAATGTTGTTGTCACACACCGTTTTTCCTGAAACTGACAGTATTCCTGTTTTGAAAGCGTATGCGATAAAAAACGGAGTGATAGACAGTAAATGGAACTTGGTTACCGGAGACAAAAAAGAAATTTACACGATGGCAAGGAAATCCTATCTGGCTGTCAAATTAGGAAAACCAGAAGAATTGTATGACATGGTGCACACGGAAAATTTTGTTTTGGTTGATACTAAAAGACGGGTTCGTGGTTTTTATGACGGAACTAAAAAAGAAGACATGAAACGCTTAATTGAAGACATTAATTTTTTGTGTACTGAATAAATCATCAGCGCAAACCCAACTGAAATTGCAGTTGAAAAGCATCAAACTAAACTAATTAACGATTTCAAAATTTACATAAAAAAATTACAAAAATGATAATTATCATTTGTAATGGTATTAAAATATGTACTTTTGCAATCTTAATTCAATCTAAATAAGATTTGCGTACTACGATACATTCTCTCAAAAAAGGTGAAAAAGCCATTATCAAGGATTTTGATATTGATGCCGTCCCATTGAAACTTTTGGAAATGGGTTGTTTGCCTGGCAATATGGTGGAATTACTTCAGATTGCTCCTTTTGGAGACCCTTTATATTTAGACATCAATGGTTCTCATGTTGCTATACGTATCGAAACGGCGTGCGAAATTGAAGTTGAAATAATTAGAAATAGCTTATAATGACGAATCAAAATATCAATGTGGCTTTAATAGGAAACCCTAATGTGGGGAAAACTTCCGTTTTTAATCAGTTGACCGGTCTAAATCAACAAGTGGGGAATTACCCTGGAATTACAGTTGAAAAAAAGATTGGATTTTGCAAATTGCCAAATAACGTAAAAGCAAATATTTTAGATTTACCAGGTACCTATAGCCTCAACGCCAGTTCAATTGACGAAAATGTGGTAATTGAACTTTTACTAAATAAAAACGACAAATTATATCCTGATGTAGCTCTTGTAGTTACCGATGTAGAAAATTTGAAACGTAACTTATTGCTTTTTACCCAAATAAAAGATTTAGAAATTCCTACCATATTAGTTATCAATATGGCAGATAGAATGACATATAAAGGGATTACATTAGACATTCCTTATCTGGAGGAACATCTAAAAACGAAAATCGCATTGATTAGTTCCAGAAAAGGTTTTGGAATCGACGCCTTAAAAAAATTGATTGTTAGCTATAAAACAATTTCCACGGAACCCTGTTTAAATGCATCAAGCATTGATTTTGAATATTTTAATACACTTCGCAAAACATTTCCCAATCAATTGCTATATAAATTGTGGTTAGTAATTACTCAGGATGTGAATTTCTTAAATTTAGATAGAAATGAAATTCGAAGTTCGTTTACTAAATCCCATTCGGATTTAAAGCGTTTGCAACAAAAAGAAACCATAAAACGCTATCAGTTTATTAATGATGTACTCAAAGAAGGCTTGAAAATTGACAGTACAGTAGCCAAAGATTTTCGTTCTAAACTAGACCGCGTTCTGACGCACAAAGTTTGGGGATATGTAATTTTCTTTTTGATTTTATTTGTCATTTTTCAATCTATTTTTGAATGGTCAAAAATTCCAATGGATTTTATTGACACTACATTCGCTTCATTGAGTTCCTTAGCTGCCGAAAAATTACCATCTGGAGTATTAACTAATTTAATTTCGCAGGGAATTATTCCGGGTATCGGAGGAATTTTGATCTTTATTCCGCAAATTGCTTTTCTGTTTATGTTTATTTCCATTCTTGAAGAGAGTGGTTATATGAGTAGAGTGGTTTTCCTGATGGACAAAATCATGCGAAAATTTGGTTTATCCGGTAAAAGTGTGGTGCCGCTTATCTCGGGAACAGCCTGCGCAATTCCTGCGATTATGGCAACTAGAAATATAGAAAACTGGAAAGAGAGGCTGATCACCATTCTTGTAACGCCATTCACAACCTGTTCTGCTAGGTTACCGGTTTATGCAATTATTATTGGATTGGTAATTCCTGACGAACGTTTTTTGGGGATTATAAATATGCAAGGAATGACCTTGATGTTTTTGTATCTTTTGGGTTTTGGAATGGCAATATTTTCGGCTTATATTTTAAATAAAATCCTGAAAATAAAAGGAAAAACCTACTTCGTTGTTGAAATGCCGAATTATAAATTACCGCTTTTCAAAAATGTAGGAATTAATGTTATTGAAAAAACCAAAGCATTTGTTTTTGGAGCTGGTAAGATCATTTTAGCTATTTCGATTGTTTTGTGGTTTTTAGCCTCCTACGGACCAGGGGAAAACTTCAATAAGGCAGAAACCATTGTTATTGAAAAAACAAAAGAAAAGCCATTATCTAAAACTGATTTTCAAAATGCAGTGGCTTCACAAAAACTGGAAAACTCTTATATTGGTTTAATGGGAAAAACCATTGAACCTGCTATTTCTCCATTGGGTTACGACTGGAAAATAGGAATTGCCATTATCAGTTCGTTTGCCGCCAGAGAGGTATTTGTGGGTACATTAGCCACGATTTACAGTGTGGGTGGAAGCGATAATGAAGTCACCATAAAAAACAAAATGGCTGCCGAAATTAATCCCGAAACAGGAAATAAAATATTCAATTTTGCGTCTGGAATCTCATTATTATTGTTCTATGCTTTCGCTATGCAATGCGCCAGTACACTTGCCATCACCAAAAAAGAAACCAACACTTGGAAGTGGCCTGTAGGTCAATTAATTTTCATGAGCGGCTTTGCTTATGTTGTCGCTTTGATTGCGTATCAAATTCTAAAATAACAGCTTATGTATCAAGAAATCATAGCCTTCGTTTTACTAGCAGTTGCACTAGCTTTCCTAATAAGAAAATTCTTTTTCAAAAAGAAAAAATCTGATAAAAACTGCGGAGAGGATGATTGTGGTTGTCATTAAATAAAATCGGACTAAATTTTTCTTAAAATAAAAAAATCGCTCTTGAATTTAAGCTAATTAATTTTAATTAACTAAATTTACATAGTAAAAAAATTGCTTTTTCGGCTTACAATCAGTCGTTTGCACTTTTTAAATATCAAAAGAATGGCTTCCGATTTGTACTTCAATCTAAGGGCTTTTTAAAGTAATTTCACGTTTACTACTTTGCAAATAATTGAAATTACGCGACTTTTATGTATTGGTAATCGGTATAAGATTGGACAATCGTCGTAATTTTTAATGCAAAATAAGACAACTACCCTTATGACTACTTAATTATTTATTTCATTGACTACTTTTTCACGAACAGCATGTACTAAGTAATCAGATAGAAACTTCATACAATTATAATGTTGCAATTGATTTTATACCAATCAAGAACCAATATCAACTAATTATGAAAAAGTTTACCTTAATATTATTTCTGCTAAACGTCACGCTTCTTTTTGCTCAAAAAGAAATCTCTGGTTTTGTATTTGATAATGCTGGCACTCCTTTGTCAGGGGTCAACATCACTGAGAAAGGAACAACCAACAGTGTTTCAACTGATATCAATGGAGCTTACATAATCAATATTAAAGAAGGGGCAATTTTAGTCTTTAGTTATTCAGGGCTTTCTAAACAAGAACACACTACTACTGATCCCATTCTAAATGTTTTTTTATCTGAAGAAGGCAGTGGACAAAACCATGATGAATTTATTGTTACAGGAACAAGAGCTGCACCCAGAAGTAACACAACAACAACACTCCCTATTGACATATTATCATCTAAAGAATTAACTTCAACTGGACAAGCTACTATTGATAAAGCATTACAATACAAAATCCCCTCTTTTAACACCGTTCAAACACCAGTAAGTGACGCTACCTCATTACTTGACCCATACGAATTTAGAAATATGGGTCCCAGTAGAACTTTAATCCTTATTAACGGAAAACGGAAAAACTTAAGTGCCCTCCTTTATGTTCAAACTTCTCCGGGGCGCGAGGAAACCGGTGTTGATATTTCTGCAATACCAATTGATGCTATCGAAAGAGTAGAAATACTTCGTGATGGTGCATCGGCTCAATATGGTTCGGATGCGATTGCAGGTGTAATGAATATTATTTTAAAAACGAACACTGACGATGGCGCAGCAACTCTAAGGACGGGTATCACGGCTAAAGGCGATGGTGAAATGCTAAGCTTGAGTTTGAACAATGGATCTACCGTCGGTACCAAAGGCTTTGTAAATTATACTTTAGATTTCTCAAAAGTAAACTTGGCAAGCAGACCTGGAAAAATAGATGCAGAAGGAGATTTCAATGATTTTGTTTCCATATCCCCTACTAAACCATCAAGCTACGTGAACAATGACAATACGCTTGGCGGTACTAGTGTAACAGGAATGAATGAGACTCAACTTAATACTGTTTTTGAAGGATACAAAGGTTCCGCAGATTATAATGCAAAATTAGCTACCATCAATCAAGGAAATATATTGGGAAGACAAGCCGTAGATGCATTTTTAAAGGAAAAACCAGATGGAGGAAACATCAACGGTTCTCCTGAAACAGTAGCTGCTAAATTCTTAGTGAATGGAGGATTTATATTATCTGATGAAACTCAAATGTATTACAATGCTATGTATGTGTACAAAAAAGTGAACTCTTTTGCAAATTACAGAACTCCTTATTGGAGGTCAATAAAAAACCCTTTTGAAAATAGCACTATCCCAAATTGGAGCGTCTCATCAGTTTATCCTATGTATTTAAAGGATTTCTTTGGTGACGGAACAGCAGCTTCTTATAAAGGTTATCTTCCAACATTTAATGGCGATTTAAACGATTATAATGCCACCTGGGGTTTTAAATTTATAAAAAATGGATGGAATACCGACGCAAGTATAACCGTTGGGGGGAATTCACAAACCTACACGGTAGAAAACTCTCAAAATCGATCTGCCATTAAAGATTCTAATGGAGTTAATCTTTACCAAGAAAATAGTCCGCTATTTTTCAAACCTGGAGGAGTTTCGTTCAACCACATTGTGGGTAACTTAGATATTTCTAAGGTATTATCAGATAAAATAAGCGTTGGTTTTGGTTCTGAGGTGAGAACAGAAACATTTGAAATTATTGAAGGAGATAAAGCATCATGGGACGGAGAAGGTGCAGATTCATTTTCAGGCAACAGACCAGAAAACTCAGGCCAATGGAATCGTTATAATTTAGGCGGATACTTCGACTTAGCTTATGATTTCAACAAAGATTTCTTAGTAAATGGCACGGTTCGCTATGAATATTACAGCGATTTTGGCCCAGCAACGGTTTGGAAATTAAGTTCCAGATATAAATTTTACAATGACAAAATTACTCTGAGAGGTTCCCTTTCTACAGGATTCAGAGCACCAACATTACGCCAAATTTATACTCAAAAATCACAATATTCCTTCGTGGCAGGCCAAGGAATTCAAGTTGATGGGTTAATTAATAATATTTCGTCACAGGCACGTATTTTAGGCGTCCCCAAATTAGACCCAGAAAAATCACTTAACATAACTGTAGGAATAGGAGCCAGACCTTTAAAAAAATTTAATTTCACTGTAGATTATTACAACATTAAGGTAAAGGATCGAATCATTTTGGGGGATAAGGTCGAGACACAGTTTGGTAGCGTTGCCTGGTTTGAAAACTCATTCGATTCAAGAACTTCCGGTTTAGATTTAGTAATGAATTATGGTATTATAAAATTAGGAAATGGGGAATTAGGATTCAATTTATCAGGAAACGTGACTTTCGAAAACAAGCGAATTTCACCAGTGGCAAGAGACAATTTTGGAGCAACATTTGACGCTTTAATGTTTACATCAAGACCTAAAACAAAATGGATTTTGGGCACAAACTACAAAATTAAAAAATTTGATTTATCCCTTAATAATACTTTTTTTGGAAAAACGACATTCAAACAAAGCGGTTTAGATTCTAATTTAAGAACTGAGTTTACCCCAAAAATAGTTACTGATTTAGGAATTAATTATCTCGCGACAAACAAATTAACGCTAGCTCTTTACATCAACAATTTATTAAATGTATTGCCAGAATGGAAATTCAAGGCAGAGAACGCAGCCGGAACTGCAATTTTGAATGATCCAACGCAGGTAAAATCACAATTTAACTTGGTTACATTCAATGGTCGCTATTCGCAAATGACCTATGCAGGATTTCACTTCAGTCAATTAGGAACTATGTTTAATTTATCTTTAAACTATAAATTTTGACTTGATTCATAGTCAAAGAAAATAAATTCTTCTTTCTTTTTAAAGCATTCAAAAATTAGAAGGTATTAAAATAAAAAATTAGAAGGTTTTGAAAAAAATTGAATAAGACTAAACTTTTCTTAAAATAAAATATAGCTCCCTTTGCAGAGAACAAATTAATTTTTATTAACTAAATTTACATAACAAATAAAATGTTAGTTTACTTAAAATCAATTATTTATAATTTAATTTTTTCAAAATAAAACTTCGGATTTGGACATTAATGTAAGATGTGTTTTGAAAATAATTTCAGATTTTTCATCTTAAAACCTTTCCGTCGACTGGTGTAAAATTGTACAAACGCTATAATTTTTTTAGGATACCAAGAATTGATTATTTGGCAAATACCACGTTATTTTTTTAAGTTATTCAAAAATCCAGACAGCAAAAGCATTGTTTAAAAATAAGATAAATGGCAATTAAAAACATCATATTATTTTTGGCAGTAATCATTATTCTTACGGGGGCAAATCCAATATTAGCCCAAGAGAATGATGGCCCTAAAGATTATGCGCTGAAAGCTGATTTTCTTTATCGTTTTAGAGATTATGTATATTGGAAAAACAGCACTAAGAACCAAATATTTAAGATTGCAATTCTGGAAGGGAGTCCAATCACTGCTTCATTGCTTGATATTGCTAAAAGCAAAAAGGTTGAAGTAAAGGAGTATAAAAGCCTGAATGAAGTAGGTTTTTGTAATATTCTATTTGTTCCGTACAACTGTAGTATTCCTATTGAAACGATTCTTTCGACATTTTCAGGTAAGCCAATATTAATTGTAACGGAACATAATGGCTACGGGAAAAAAGGAGCACATATGAATTTTGTTATGCTCGACACCAAATTAAAATTCGAAGTAAATCTAAAAGCAATAAATAAAGCTGGAATTGGTGTTAGCTCGTTCTTACTGCAACACGCAATTATTGTCCAATAATAGTATCTAATTATAAACAAAATGATTAATCCCCGCAACATCTCCATAAAAAACAAACTCGTGCTAATGCAAGTTTTTACCTCTGCGTTAGTGTTAGGACTTTGTATTACCGCTTTTGTGTTAATCGATATTAAAGGATTCAAAGACCGGAAAGTGATGAGTTCTAATGGAATTGCGCAAGTAGTGGGTTTCAATAGTGTTTCTGCACTTGAGTTTTTGGATAATAATGCCGCAAAAAAAATTCTGTCTGAATTAGCAGTACAAACTGATATTCTAAATGCTAGCATACTCGATAACAAAGGAAAAGTTTTTGCATCCTATGCAAGACGAGGATCCGATTCAAATTTCCAGTTTTCCATTCCAACAATGGATCAAAAAAATTTCTTGTTTACAAATCAAAATCTTTTTGTGTACAATAAAATTAAAAAGAATAAAGAAACGATAGGATACGTTGGTCTCCGCTTCGAGCTATCGGAATTGAATAAAATTAAAATGGATTTTTTACGTCTAGGTATAGTGTTATTATTAGTTGGAACCGGACTTGCGTTTTTAATTGCCATAATGATTAAAAAATATATCTCAAAACCATTGATGGACTTGGTATCAGTAATGCAAAATGTGAAGGATAGCGGTGATTATAAAATCCGTATCGCGGTTGAAGGTAAAGATGAAATCAGCACACTTTCATTGGGACTGAATAATATGTTGGAAAATATTGAAAAAAGAGACAATGAAGTCGCACAATCCAAAGAACAATTAAATAAACAAAACATCCTTTTGCAATCTGTTATACAAAATATGGGTGATGGATTAATTGTTGTTGATGAAAACAAAAAATTCATTCTTTGGAACGCAGCCGGTGAAAAAATAATTGGAATTGGCGCCATGGATATTCCTTATGAAAAATGGGCTGAAATCTACGGCTTCTTTTTACCTGATACCAAAACAATTTTTAATACCAATGAGCTGCCTTTAGTAAAAGCATTAAACGGTGAAGACGTAGATAATCTGGAAATGTTTATTCGAAATTATAAAAAACCCGACGGTCTTTTTGTGAATGCAACTGCACGACCACTAAAAAATTCATCGGGAGGAATAGCCGGTGGGGTTCTTGTTATTCATGATATTACTGAACGAAAAAATTCCGAAAACGTAATTCAAAAACTAAATGAAGAATTGGAACAAAAAGTAATAGAACGTACAGCACAATTAGCAGAAGCCATTGAAACCCTTCGCAAAAGCGAAGAAAAATATCGCGAAATAGTGGAAAATGTTGGTGATGTAGTCCACACTTCTGATTTTCACGGTTATTTTACGTACATCAATCCTGCTTGCAAAAAACTGACCGGTTACACCCAAGATGAGTTATTGGGAAAACATTTTTCAATGCTAGTTGCTCCGGAGTGGAAAGATCGGGTCGCTGAATTCTATTTAAATCAATTTAAAAACAAAATAGATGAAACACTATTTTCATTTCCTATTATTACCAAATTAGGAGAACAAAAATGGGTAGAACAAACCGTAATGCAATTAAGAGAAGGCAATAAAATAACCGGACATAAATCTATTATAAGAGATATTACCGAGAGGAAAGCTGCCGAACAGAAATTAAAAGAAAGTGAGGAACAATTGCAAACCATTTTTAATGAAGCACCCGATGCGTTAATTGTGATAAATACGGAGGGTAACATCATGAGATGGAATCCTCAGGCCGAAAAAATATTTGGATGGACATTCGCTGAGGTTGCAGGAAAACCTATGCAAACTTTAATTATTTCTGAACAGTTTAGAGAAAATCTTAAAAAAGGTCTAGAAAATTTCCTTATTTCAGGCGAGAGATCGGTTTTTAATACAATAGAAATCAAGGCCCTTAACAAAAAAAATGTTGAGTTCGAGATTGAGTTAACAGTGTCTCCAGCTACTATTTTAGGTAAGTAAATCTTCATTGCTTTTATCAAAGACATTTCATTAAGAAAAAAAATGGAAAATGAAAAAATAGAAGCCGAAAAAGTAGTGCGCCTTAACGAACTAAAACTGAAATTAATTCTGGAAAATATTGGAGAAGGAATTATTGTTACTGATAACCAAAAAAGAATTGTTTTATCCAATCACATGGCAGAAGAAATAATAGGAATAAAGCAAGATTCAGCAAACCCCACTACCCTTGATTGGTCCGCTAAATACGAATTATATTATCCCGACGAAAAAACCGTTTTCCCAGCTCAAAACCTTCCGTTGGAAAAAGCATTAAAAGGCGAATCAACTGATGACGTTGAAATTATAATAGCCGATTTTGAGTCTAAAACTAAAAAAAGGGTCATAATTAGTGGTAGACCAATAGTAGATGAAAATAACTATGTTATCGCCGCAGTGGCAAATATAAAAGACATTACTTATTACAAAGAACTGGAAGTTGCATTAGAGGAAAGCGAACAGAAATACCGAAAATTAATTGGCTTTAAAAGCGATAAAAAATAGCGCAATAATTTTTAAGTCATTCCTTATTTGGCAAACCCAATTTTTAGGTACGACTCCTTTGCATTAATCTTAACTCCTTTTTTTGGATAAGGAAAAACACTAACGCTTTTTAAGTTTTTTTGTTTTTTTGGCAAATAATTGGCAAACCATTTTAAATTTTCTTGTTCATTTTTCATCGAAAAAACCATCGTATTATCCTCAACTAACTTTGAATCTTTATATACCGATATAATCGCAGAAGCTTCACCCGCCCAGATACAATTTAGTCCTTCGGGACAGCGGGAATCACTCACCACTTGCTTTAAAACTAGTTGGTATCCTTTCTTATTTGCACACTTTTTCTGAATGATTTTTAGGTATTTGATATTTTCCTTTACTGGACTTTGTGCAAATGTCAGAGTACTGAAAACGAGTAGAAATAACAGAAACGACTTTTTCATATTTAATAATTTTTTATAATAGTTCTTTCAAAGATAGGACCAAATTTATTAATTTAACTTCACAAAAAGATTGCTTGCAATTTTGTGGGATATTGTCAAATCTTTATGGTCCACTTTTATCTTCAATGACAAGTCAAAACTTTCTTTCCCAATAATTTCAATTTTAGAGCCCAAAGAAATTTCCTGTTTGTCTAAATATTTAAGAAATTCTGACGAAGTGTCTTTTACGCCAACACATATTCCGCATTGGTTCTCCGCTAATTCCGAAAGCAGCTGTTTTTCTATTTTAATAATTCGCCCGTTAACATCCGGAATGGGGTCTCCGTGCGGATCTTCGGTTGGATTCCCCAGAAAATCATCCAGTTTGTTGATGAGTTTTTCAGATTTTATGTGTTCTAATTGTTCTGCGATATCATGAACCTCATCCCAAGAAAAATCTAACTTTTCAACTAGAAAAACCTCCCAGAGACGGTGTTTTCTGACAATCATTTTTGCAGATAGTTTCCCTTTTTCGGTTAGGGATACACCTTGATATTTTTTATAATGAACCAAATCTTTCTCGGCAAGTTTCTTAAGCATGTCAGTCACTGACGAAGCTTTGGTTTCCATTTTTTCGGCAATGGCATTGGTGCTTATTTCTGAATCTGAAATAATCGTTAGATGATATATGGTTTTAAGATAATTTTCTTCTGAAAAGGTCATAGGGAAGAGTATTAAGTATTTTGAATTAAGTATTGAGAAAACGGAAAATATTGCTGGTTAGAAATAATCCAATTCTCGACTCCCTCGCCTTGGGAGAGGGTTGGGATAAGGAAATTTAATTTTTCACAATAAGTAACGGAATGGAAATTTTATGACGCAATTTATCGACAGTAGTTCCAAAAATCAAATCTTTGAATCCAGTGTGGCCGTGCGTTCCCATGACCAAAACGTCGAAATTCCCTTCATTGATAATGTTGGAAATCACTTTATTTGGTTTACCAAATCCCAATTTTATTTCCACTTTAAATCCTTTTTCCGAAAGCATTTCTCTGTATTCATTCAGTAATTTCTCGTCTATCAAAGTTTCATGATCATCAATATTTTCGCCATAAACCATCGCTCCTACCGTTTCTACCACATGAATTAAGGTGTATTTTGCTTCTATTCCGCCTAACTCAAAAGCGTTATTTAACGCCACCTCATCTGCACTGGAGAAATCTACGGAGACCGCAATATTCTTTTTAGTATAACTTCCCGTTTTAGAAAATTGCAGTTTTAAACTATGTGGTGAATGATTTTGAATATCAATTTTTGCTTTGGAAATAAAAGGCTTGAACACAATATAAAGCAACAAAATCAAGAAACTTATGGCTAAGGGAACCACCGTTAGCCACAGCAATAGCGGATTTTCGGAAGTTTCAAGCCAACCAGTTATTTCATCAAAAACTAGTTTGGCATTTAGTGAAACAATAATTGTTGCTATAATCCAGGAAGCGATTTGGGTAATTCTCCCGATATGAAATCCTTTCATTTTTGATTTATCACTTACAAAATGAATCAACGGAATAATGGCAAAACCCAATTGTAAACTCAAGATAACCTGACTCAAAATCAATAGTTTTCCTGTGACACTTTCTCCATAGATAGTAATTACAATAACGGCAGGAATAATGGCAATTAACCGGGTTATGATTCTTCGAACCCACGGCTGAATACGTAAATTAAGATACCCCTCCATTACAATTTGACCGGCAAGCGTCCCCGTAATAGTAGAACTTTGTCCGGCAGCAATCAAGGCGACTGCAAATAATATAGGTGCAAATTTGCTTCCTAAAAGCGGCTCCAGAAAGCGGTGGGCATCTTGAATTTCGGCCACTTCAAACATGCCATTTTTATAAAATGTGGCTGCAGCCAAGATCAAAATAGCTGCATTTACCAAAAAAGCTAAGTTTAAAGCAATGGTAGAATCGATGAAGTTATATTTCAAAGCTTGTTTAATCCCAGCGGTAGTTCTCTCGAATTTTCTGGTTTGCACCAAAGAAGAATGCAAGTATAAATTGTGCGGCATAACTGTAGCTCCAATAATTCCTATAGCGATATACAAAGCCGTTTCATTAGGCATAGAAGGAATTAATCCAAACAACACTTTATCCAGTTCCGGCTGCGCAAAAATCATTTCAAAAATAAAAGAAAATCCAATGATAGCAACCAATACAATGATAAAAGCTTCCATTTTTCGGATGCCTTTGTTAATCAAAAACAGCAACAAGAAAGTATCTAAAACGGTAATTAACACGCCTTCAATCAACGGAATATCAAACAGTAAATTGATCCCAATTGCCATTCCTAAAACCTCGGCAAGATCACAGGCCGCGATAGCAATTTCCGCAAGGAAATACAATATATAATTGATAAATGGCGAATAGGTTTCCCGTGAGGCTTGCGCCAAATCACGTTGCGTAACAATCCCCAAACGGGCACTCAAGCTTTGCAGCAACAAAGCCATAATATTGCTCATCAATAATACCCAAAGCAAGGCATACCCAAACTGGCTTCCGCCCGCAATATCTGTTGCCCAGTTTCCAGGATCCATATAACCAACACTAATTAAATAGGCCGGCCCAAAAAAAGCAAGGATTTTTCGGAATACCGATTTCTTGTTTAGTGTGGTTACTGATCCGTGAACTTCTTCCAACGATTTTCCCATGATGTATATTTTTCGAAACAAATATAATAATAAATTTTTATATGCAAAATATATTTTTTAGTTTTGTCTAAATATTTATTTATACATAATGAAAATTCATAAACTACTATTAATCAAAATGTTGCTTTTTTTCAACATTGCATTTTCGCAAGATTTGCCTTCCATTCAAACGGATAGACCTGATCAAACCGAGTGTCCCTTTATAGTTCCAAAGAATTATTTCCAAATGGAAAATGGCTTTTCTTACGAAAAAACTAATGCTAATTCTAATGAGATTGTCGCGCCAACAATCTTGACTCGTTTTGGAATAAATGATCACTTTGAGTTGCGATTAATCACTGAATATGTCATTGACAAAGTCAATTCCGAAAAGACTTCTGGTTTAACTCCCGTTTTCATAGGTTTCAAAACTCGACTTTTCGAAGAAAAAGGAATTATTCCAACGACATCTTTTATCGCGCATATTTCAATCCCAAAGTTTGCTTCAAAAAGTTTTAAAACCCCTTTTTATGCTCCTGAATTTCGATTCACCATGCAACACACCCTGTCCGACAAACAATCATTAAGTTACAATATAGGTGCTGAATGGAATGGCGAAACAGCAGAACCAACCTTTATTTACACCCTGACAAGCGGTTATTCGTTCACGGAAAAAATAGGAGGCTATTTTGAGTTATACGGTTTTGTTCCGCAAATTGAAAAACCAGACCATCGATGCGACGCTGGATTAACTTATCTATTTAACCCAAACCATCAATTGGATATTTCCGGTGGCATTGGTTTTTCTAAAACATCGCCAAAATATTATTTTGCTTTAGGTTATTCTCTTCGATTCAAAATCTGATTTTAATTCTTTATAAATTGACTATTTTTGATGAAAATTGCAATCAATCTAAATGAAACACTTCGATTTTATTTTCACGGGAACCGGTTTATCTGCTTTGATGACTGTATATAAAATGGTGCAATCCGGTAAATTTTATGATAAAAGTATTTTGTTATTGGATGAAAACACTAAAAAAGCCAACGACAGAACTTGGTGTTTTTGGACAAAAGAAGAAGTGATTTGGGAGAAATCTATATCCAAAAAATGGGATGTGGCTTTGTTTGCCAATGAAAATTTCAAGCGTGATTTGGATTTAAAACCGTATAAATACAACATGGTGAAGGGCTTGGATTTTTACACACAAGTATTTGATTTGATTTCGAAACAAGGAAACATCACTTTCATCCACCAAAAAGTAACCGAAATTGAAGAATCCGACAATTTAATTCTGATAGAAACTGATTCTGAAAGTTTTTCCTGTTCCAAATTATTTAACAGTATTTACAACAAACAAAAAGTTGAAAATCAGTCCAAATATCCTGTTTTGCAACAGCATTTTATTGGTTGGTTTATAAAAAGTGAACAAGCTGTTTTTAATCCTGAAGAAGCGACATTCATGGATTTTTCGGTTGAACAAAAAGGGAACACCCGTTTTATGTATGTTTTGCCAACGTCGAAGACCGAAGCTTTATTGGAATACACGCTCTTTTCGCACAAGCATTTAGAAAAGTCAGAATACGAAAACGAAATCAAAAAATACATTGAAAAACTAGGGATTAACAATTACGAAATCATGGAAAAAGAACAAGGTAGTATTCCTATGACATGTTATCCTTTTTGGAAACTCAACACCAAAAACGTCATTAATATTGGTACTTCCGGTGGTTGGACTAAAGCGAGTACCGGATACACTTTCAAAAACTCTGATAAAAAATCCACTGAATTGGTTTCATTCCTTCAAACGGAAACTGACTTCACGAAGTTTCATAAAAAAACCAAATTCTGGTTCTACGACTTATTACTTTTAGATATTTTAGATCGTAAAAATGAATTGGGCTCTTCTATTTTTTCCTCCATGTTCAAAAAAGGGAATCCAACCTTAATTTTTAAATTCTTAGACGAGGAAACCACTTTTATAGAAGATATTAAAGTAATTTTAAAATGCCCTAAAATGTTATTTATTAAAGCTATTTTTCATGTTGTTTTCAAAAAATAAAAAACAATCCAACTGTAACAAAACTTTATAGTTCAAATAAATTTGTTGGTTTTAAACTTTGTAACTTTGCAACTTGAGATTATAAATTTTAAAATAAAAAATATGTATCCAGAAGAAATGGTAAAACCAATGCGTGCTGAACTATCTGACGCAGGTTTTCAAGAATTACATACGGCTGAATCAGTTGAAAACGCAATAAAATCTGAAGGAACTACTCTTGTAGTGGTTAATTCGGTTTGCGGTTGTGCGGCAAGGAATGCACGTCCGGGAGCAAAAATGAGTTTGGAAAACGCTAAAAAACCTGACCATATGGTAACGGTTTTTGCTGGTGTTGATAAAGAAGCTGTAGATGCCGCTAGAGGATTTATGTTTCCTTTTCCTCCATCATCTCCAAGTATCGCATTGTTTAAAGACGGTGAATTAGTTCATATGTTAGAGCGTCATCACATTGAAGGTCGCCCAGCTGAATTGATTGCTGAGAATCTAAAAGACGCTTTCAACGAATACTGTTAATCCAGTAAAAATCAAACTAAAACCATCAGCTTATGTTGATGGTTTTTTTATATCTGCTTTTAAGATTTTTTATAAAAATCAAACAGCCGTATCGCCCCCTTTTCTAAAACCGATTAATTGCCGGTATTTCAACTCTGTTTCTTTCAATTCTTGTTCCAGTTGTTTGTATTTACTGATGTCCTTAATGGTCACAACTGCCGCAACTACTTTATTGTTTTGATCAACTAGGGGTCTGCCACTAATAAGAACCCGTTTTTTTTCCTGCGCAACCGGATTCCAAAGAACGACTTCAACATCATCTGTTATTTCACCGTTCAACGCACGCTCCATTGGTAAATTTTGAGAAGGAAATATCGTTTTTTCATCAGGAAAGTACAATTCGAAATGGTCCGTCAAATGAGATGATATTTTTTCATCTTCTTCGATTCCAAAAATTTCATTGGCCATATCATTAGCCAAAACTATTTTTTTATCTGCATTGGCAACAATAACACCTTCTCCAATATTTTCCACTATTAATCTTAATTTCTCCTCATTTTCATAAAGATCATCTATCGCTGTTTTCTCTTCTTCTTCTAATTTAACTAGTTCTGTAACATCCCGCGCCACAGAATAGAAAACACCTTGCTGCACATCCATATTGCTATTCCAGTCCAGCCATTTATAGGATCCGTCTTTACAAATAAATCGAGTTCTAAAATTGACAACCGGTGATCCTGTGAGGTGTTTTGTCAACACCTCGTCAGCATATTTCCTGTCATCAGGGTGAATTAAATCCATAAATTTCAATCGGTCCATATCCTCTTGATTATACCCGAGTGTTTTAGTGAAAGCTTGATTAATTTTAATAAAATGTTCACCCTTGGCTACTGTAAGAATGTCGAATGCCATATTAAAAAACATATTCGCTATTTTCAAGGTTTCTTCATTTTGAATTTTTTCGGTTACATCTCTAGCAACAGCATACATTATTCCCGTCTGCATATCTATTGTACCGGACCATTCCAACCATTTATAAGATCCATCTTTACAAATTGCCCTAGCTCTAAAATTCAACATAGGCTCCCCTTTCTTCAATCTTTCGACTGCCGCAATAGAAGATTTTAAATCATCCGGATGAGTAAAAGACAGAAACGTCTTTTTATTCATGTCATTTTGGTCAAAGCCAAGAGTTCTTGTGAAAGCCGGATTTACTTTTATAAAATAATCGCCCTTGGCAACAACAAGCAATTCATAGGACATCTTAAAAAAATTTTCGGCTTCCATTAACGATTTTTCACTTTCCTTTAATGCGGTAATGTCACGGGCAACAGCATATAAAAGCCCACTTGCAACATCAGGATACACTGACCACAAAATCCATTTAATCGATCCATCTTTACAGATATATCGGTTTTCAAATTTTATGGATGGAGCCCCTGCTTGCAGTTTAACCACCTCATTTTTGGTAGATTCAATATCATCAGGATACACATACGCAAGAAAAGGCTGGCTCAACAATTCTTCTTCCGAATAGCCCAAAATTTTACTGACTGCGGTGTTTATTTTTATAAATTTATCCTTGGACGCAATAATCATCATGTCTAAGGACATATTGAAGAATTTATCCGCCGCTTTAAATGATTCATCTAGTTGTTTTCTATCCGAAATATCAGTAAAAATTCCTCCAAGAGCATATACCCTTCCTTTTGAATCGAATAAAGGGAATTTTACGGCGATGTAAGTGTGTAAGCCATCTTGCTGTTGAATCGTTTCCTCTGTTTTTAATTCTTTGAGCGCTTTGACAGCTTCAAAATCGGAATTTCGATAAGCATCAGCTACAGTCGCGGGAAGAAAATCATAATCTGTTTTGCCTATTATTTCCTCATTAGAAATCTTAAATAAAGACTCGAATTGTTTATTAATCAATATGTACTCGCCATTTATTTTTTTTATAAAAATAGGACTAGTGGTATTGTCAATTATGGACTGCAAAAGCTGTTTGTTTTCAAGAAGTAAATTCTGTGATATGTTTTTGGCGTTCAATTGCGCACGAATAATAAAATACACGATAATTAATAAAACAAAAGAGAGAACAAATAAGGAAAGTTCAATCCAATCCAATCTGGAATTCATTTCTTTATTTTTTTCGTTGTTCAGCCGTGAAACAAAAATCCAACCTGATACAAAAACGACAAGTAAGTTAATCACGAACCCAAGGAATATTCGCTTTTCAAAGGAGATTTTCATAGCTCAAAATTTTTAAATTCAACATCTGAAAAGGGCAGCAAAAATAAACTTACACATTTGAAAGTTAATCAATTATATTTACTTTTCAAATAGAATTGTAAGATATTATCTTAGAGAAAATCAACAAGAAAAAGAAACGATTTACTCAAATTCACCACGGGTTCTAAATGACTTTTTCCAACCAATAATTACTTTTTTTATTTGGAGCTAATCCTGCTGTCATTCCAATCTATGCTAAAAAGCATAGGATTTTCCCTCCCATCAGGGCTAAAAATTTAGACTATCGACAACTTTGCAACTCAGCTACTTTTTTTCTACTTTTGCAAAAATAATTTTCTCAACTTAAAACTGTTTATAGCATGCAACTGTATAACACCTTAAGCGCAGAAGAAAGAGCCATCATGATCGATGATGCCGGAAAGCAAAGATTAACTTTGTCTTTCTATGCTTATGCGCAAATTCAAAATCCAACACAATTTCGTAACGAATTATTTCTGGCGTGGAATCCTCTCGAGGTTCTAGGTCGAATATATGTAGCCAGTGAGGGAATCAATGCCCAATTATCACTTCCCGCAGATAATTTCTATGCGTTTAAAGATTCTATTGAAGCCTACGATTTCATGAAAGGCATTCGGTTGAATATTGCCGTGGAACATGACGATCATTCCTTCTTAAAACTTACCGTAAAGGTTCGCGACAAAATTGTTGCTGATGGTTTGGTTGACGAAACTTTTGACGTGACTAATATTGGAATTCACTTAAAAGCTAAGGAATTCAACGAACTACTAGAAGATCCTGACACCATTGTGGTTGATATGCGGAATCACTACGAAAGCGAAATCGGTCATTTTACCAAAGCCATAAAGCCAGATGTAGACACTTTTCGTGAAAGCTTACCTATCATAGAAGAACAACTTTCGGAACACAAACAAGACAAAAAATTGTTGATGTATTGCACCGGAGGAATTCGATGCGAGAAAGCCAGCGCCTATTTTAAACACAAAGGTTTTGAAAATATATATCAACTTGAAGGTGGAATTATCGAATACACGAGACAAGTAAAAGCTGAAGGTTTAGAAAGTAAATTCATAGGTAAAAACTTTGTTTTTGATCACCGCTTGGGCGAAAGAATCACAGACGATATTGTGTCTCAATGCCACCAATGCGGCAAACCTTGTGATGTGCATACCAATTGCGTAAATGAAGGTTGTCATTTGCTTTTCATCCAATGCGAGGAATGTAAAACCGCAATGGAAGGCTGTTGTTCTCAGGAATGTATTGCTGTAATTCATCTTCCGGAAGACGAACAAAAAGCCATTCGCAGAGGTATTAAAAATGGCAATATGATTTTCAAAAAAGGAAAATCAGACGTGTTGACTTTCAAAAATAATGAAGAAACTCATGGCGTTTTTGTTGCAGAGAAACCGAAAAAAGCCATAAAAAAAGAACCTAAAATCAAGAAAATATACATCGGGAAGGGAACTCACTTTTTTCCAAAACCAAGTATTGCACAGTTTCTTATTGAAGATGACGAAATCAAAATTGGCGACAAAATATTAATCAAAGGTTCCACAACTGGAGAACAGGAAATGATTATCGATGCTATGTTTGTTAATGAAGTCGCTTCAGAAAAAGCGTTTCCAGGTGATACGTGTACTTTCAAATTACCGTTTAGAATTCGATTATCGGACAAATTGTATAAAATTTTAGAAGCATAAAAGTAAACAATTACCAAAATTTTAATTCATGATAATTTTCAAAATTTGTAAGAACAAATCAGTTAAAAGTACGTGTAAACAGGAGTTAAAAATTAGAAATCAACCCATTACGGATTCAATCGTAATGGGTTTTTTTTATAAAAAATTTATGATTATTTGGCATTTTCAATCATTGTAACTTAAAACTAAAAAATGCTATCTTTACACATTAATCTTTTTAAGAACTTAAGTTGCAATTATCGCAACACTACATATAAAATTATGGCATGTACAAGTTGTTCAACTTCTGATGGTGGTGCACCTAAGGGTTGTAAAAATAATGGGACTTGCGGCACCGATAGCTGCAACAAATTAACGGTTTTCGACTGGCTTTCTAATATGAGTTTGCCTAATGGTGAAGCGCCTTTCGACTGTGTTGAAGTACGTTTTAAAAACGGAAGAAAAGAGTTTTACCGCAATACGGAAAAGTTAACTTTAAGTATGGGAGACATTGTAGCTACGGTTGCTTCTCCTGGACATGATATAGGAATTGTTACTCTTACGGGCGAATTGGTTCGGATTCAAATGAAGAAAAAAGGAGTAAATCCTACGAGCAACGAAGTTCCAAAAATCTACAGAAAAGCATCCCAAAAAGATATCGATATCTGGTCGACTGCTCGAGATAAAGAAGAACCAATGAAAGTTAGAGCGCGTGAATTAGCGATTGCTCAAAAACTAGAAATGAAAATTTCTGACATTGAATTTCAAGGAGATGGTTCCAAAGCTACTTTTTATTATACGGCAAATGACCGAATTGACTTTCGTGCTTTAATTAAAGATTTCGCAAAAGAATTCAGTACCAGAATCGAGATGAAACAAGTTGGTTTCCGTCAGGAAGCAGCACGTTTAGGAGGAATTGGTTCTTGCGGAAGAGAATTATGCTGTTCTACTTGGCTAACGGATTTTAGAAGTGTAAATACCTCAGCAGCCCGTTACCAACAATTGTCATTGAATCCACAAAAACTAGCTGGACAATGCGGTAAATTAAAATGCTGCTTGAACTATGAACTAGATACTTATATGGATGCTTTGAAAGGTTTTCCTGATTTTGAAACAAAATTGGTGACTGAAAAAGGAGATGCCATTTGCCAAAAACAAGATATTTTCAAAGGACTAATGTGGTTTGCTTATACTAACAATTTTGCGAATTGGCATGTGTTGAAAATCGAACAAGTCAAAGAAATTATTGCTGAAAACAAGTTGAAAAACAAAGTTTCCTCTTTGGAGGATTTTGCCATAGAACTTGTTGTGGAGCCAGAGAAAAACTTCAACAATGCTATGGGGCAAGAGAGTTTAACTCGTTTTGACCAACCAAAAGCAAAGAAAAAACAAAACAAAAAACGCAAACCGGGTGGGGAAAATATAATTGTAGCAAATAATAACAATACTATTAATCCTTCGAATAATAATAACAATACCATTAAGCCTGCAAATAATAAACCCAACAATAACAACAGACAAAATCCTGTTGACAAAAAACCCGCCGAGCCAAGAAAACCTATAATTATTACTAAAAATGTGGATAAAAAATAGCGCTTTACTTCTTTTGGTTGTAATCCTCTCTTCTTCATGCGACAAAAAAAGAGTTTTTGACGAGTACAAATCTGTTGGAAGTGCTTGGCATAAAGACAGTATTGTTACTTTCGATTTGCCGGTATTAGATTCAACAAAACGATATAATTTATTTGTCAATTTGAGAGACAACAAAAATTATAAATACAACAATCTGTTTTTAATTGTTTCCATCGAAAAACAAAATGGTTTTACAAAAGTGGATACGCTTGAATACCAAATGGCAAATCCAGACGGGTCTTTGCTGGGTGATGGGTTTTCGGACATAAAAGAAAGTAAACTCGTTTACAAGGAAAATGAACAATTTAAAGGAAAGTATAAAGTTCATATAAAACAAGCCGTTCGAGAAACTGGAAAAGTTCCCGGCGTAAAGCTTTTAGATGGAATTACAGAAGTTGGTTTTAGAATAGAAAAAAAAGATTAAAATATTATTATGGCTATCAAGAAAAACAACAATCAGGCTAAAAACATAGAGAGAGATGCAACCTATTATAAAAAGAAATTTTGGAAAATTTTCTTTTATGCCTTAGGTTCTATCGCATTATTTTTCTTATTCGCCTCATGGGGACTTTTAGGTTCGATGCCTTCTTTTGAAGATTTAGAGAATCCAGATTCCAATTTAGCCACAGAAATCATCTCTTCTGATGGAGTGGTTTTGGGGAAATATTTTGAAAAAAACAGGTCTCAATTAAAGTATGCTGATTTACCTAAAAACCTGGTTCAAGCATTGGTGGCAACAGAAGATGCGCGTTTTTATGAGCATTCCGGTATAGATGGAAGAGGGACTTTGAGAGCAATTGCAAGTGTAGGAACAAGCGGTGGAGCGAGTACATTAACCCAGCAACTTGCCAAGCAATTGTTTCACGGTGAAGGTTCGAAGTTTTTACCTTTTAGAATTGTACAAAAAGTAAAAGAATGGATTATTGCCATTAGACTAGAAAGACAATACACCAAAAACGAAATAATCGCAATGTATTGCAATGTTTATGATTTTGGAAACAATTCTGTAGGGGTTAGCTCCGCTGCAAAAACTTATTTTTCAAAAGAACCAAAGGATTTAACCATTGACGAGTCGGCAATGTTAGTTGGAATGTTCAAAAACTCCGGTTTATACAATCCTGTTAGAAATCCAGAAGGAGTAAAAAATCGCAGAAACGTGGTGCTTTTGCAAATGGAAAAAGGAAAAATCATTACCGAAGATCAAAAAGTAAAATTACAAAGTTTACCTATCGTCTTGCATTTTAAATTAGAAACCCATAAAGACGGAACGGCTACTTATTTTAGAGAATACCTGCGCGATTACATGAAAAAATGGGTAGAAGAAAATAAAAAACCGGATGGTTCTGATTATGATATTTATAAAGACGGTCTAAAAATATACACTACCATAGATTCCAGAATGCAATTGCATGCTGAAGAAGCGGTTGCAGCACACATGGCAAACCTTCAACAGCAATTTTTCATTGAAGCAAAAAGAAATAAAAACGCTCCTTTTGTAAATATTTCTACTAAAGAAACGGAACGAATTCTGAATCAGGCAATGAAATCGTCACACCGTTGGGAAGTTATGAAATCACAAGATAAAAGCGATGATGAAATTGTAAAATCGTTCAACGAAAAAACAAAAATGACGGTCTTTTCTTGGAAAGGAGAAAGAGATACTATCATGACTCCTTTGGATTCGATCCGTTATTACAAACATTTTTTACAGTCTGGATTGATGGCCATGGAACCACAAACGGGTAACATAAAAGCCTGGGTTGGGGGAATTAACTACAAATATTTTCAGTACGATCACGTAGGACAAGGTGCGAGACAAGTAGGTTCAACTTTCAAACCATTTGTTTATGCTACAGCCATCGAACAATTGAATATGTCACCTTGTGATTCCATTATAGATTCACCATTTACAATTCCTGTTGGACGTCATCACGTGACGGAATCTTGGACTCCAAAAAATTCTGACAACCGATACCGAGGAATGGTAACTTTAAAAAGAGCTTTAGCCAACTCTATCAACACCATTTCAGCAAAATTGATGGATAAAGTAGGTCCTGAAGCAGTGGTAGAATTGACCCATAAACTAGGAGTGAAATCTGAAATTCCTTTACAACCATCCATTGCATTGGGAGCCGTTGAAATCACCGTTGAAGATATGGTTGCTGCTTACAGTACTTTCGCTAACCAAGGGGTATATACGAAACCACAATTTCTAAGCCGCATCGAAGATAAAAGTGGTACCATCATCTACGAACCTATTCCTGAGTCTCATGATGTTTTAAATAAAGATATTGCATTTGCAGTAATAAAATTACTTGAAGGTGTTACCGAGGGAGGTTCTGGTGACCGTTTACGTACCACTTATGGAGGAGACGGAGACAATCGCTGGACTGGTTATCCATATCAGTTCCGAAATCCAATAGCAGGTAAAACAGGAACAACACAAAACCAATCCGATGGTTGGTTTATGGGAATGGTTCCTAATCTTGTGACCGGTGTTTGGGTAGGCTGTGAAGATCGTTCGGCCCGCTTCAAAAGCATTACTTATGGACAAGGTGCAACTGCCGCATTGCCGGTTTGGGCGTATTTTATGAAACTTTGTTATGCAGATTCAGGTCTTAAGGTTTCCAAAGAAAATTTTAACAGGCCGCCTAATCTTTCCATAAAGGTAGATTGTTATTCTGCCCCAAAAGTAAAAGACACTACTGATATACAACAAGATACAGGAGAATTCGAATTGTAGAAAGTTTATTTGGAGCTAATCCTGCTATTCGTTTCAATCTTTTCCTTTTTGAATAAAAAAGGAAAAGGATTTTCACTGCTATCAGGGCTAGGTTATTCGTTTCCAAACTTAAATTTCGGTAACCATTATGACTTTAATAATCTTAATGACTCAAGTTTTTTAGTAAAACTAAAATTTGTGAATTAGCAACTAATCATATGATCAACAAAAAAGTAAATAACGTTAAAGAAGCACTTCAAGGAGTTGAAAACGGCATGACCATCATGCTGGGGGGTTTTGGATTATGCGGTATTCCAGAAAACTGCATAGCCGAATTAGTAAAAAAAGAAACCAATAATCTAACCTGTATTTCCAACAATGCCGGTGTCGATGATTTTGGTCTTGGTTTATTATTACAAAAACGCCAAATCAAGAAGATGATTTCTTCTTACGTAGGAGAAAATGCCGAATTTGAACGCCAAATGCTTTCGGGAGAACTCGAAGTTGACCTAATCCCTCAAGGAACATTAGCGGAACGTTGTCGTGCGGCTCAAGCTGGAATTCCTGCTTTTTTTACTCCTGCAGGTTTTGGTACAGAAGTGGCAGTTGGGAAAGAAGTTCGGGAATTTAATGGAAAAATGCATGTCATGGAACATGCTTTTGAAGCTGACTTTGCTATTGTGAAAGCTTGGAAAGGCGACGAAGCCGGAAACCTAATTTTCAAAGGAACAGCAAGAAACTTCAATCCATGTATGGCTGGAGCTGCAAAAATCACTATCGCAGAAGTAGAAGAATTGTTGCCTGCAGGAAGTTTAGATCCAAATGAAATTCATATTCCGGGAATACTTGTAAATAGAATTTTTCAAGGTGTGAAATATGAAAAAAGAATTGAACAAAGAACGGTTCGTGCAAAAAATTAAACAATTAAACAATTTTTCAATATCACAATTAATAGAAAATGGATAAAGAGAATATTGTTGTTACTAAATCCATTGATTTTGCATTAGGTATTATAGCTTTTTGTGAAATATTAGAAAATAAACGCAAATTTATTATTGCCAATCAACTATTAAAGTCAGGAACAAGTATAGGCGCTAATATTCATGAAGCACAAAATGCAGAAAGCAGAGCGGATTTTATTCATAAAATTAAAATTGCTGCCAAAGAACTAGAGGAAACAAAATACTGGCTTTTGCTTTGTGAAAAAGCATCCTCGTATCCTTTTGATGAAAGCCTAAAAATTCAAATTAATGAATTAGGATTAATAGTTTACAAAATCCTAAGCACTAGTAAAAATAATAAGTAATAATTCTCAAAATTGATATATTGTTACATTCATAAATTGATACATTAAGAAATGGCTTTAGACAAAAATCAAATTGCACAACGAATTGCAAAAGAATTAAAACACAACTATTACGTGAATCTTGGAATCGGAATTCCAACTTTAGTGGCTAATTATATTCCAGAAGGAATTGACGTTGAGTTTCAAAGCGAAAACGGAATTCTTGGTATGGGACCATTCCCTTTTGAGGGCGATGAAGATGCTGATTTAATCAATGCCGGAAAACAAACCATAACTACTTTGCCTGGAGCGAGTTTTTTTGATTCCGCATTCAGTTTTGGAATGATACGTGGACAGCATGTTGATTTAACCATTCTTGGAGCGATGGAAGTTTCAGAAAATGGGGATATCGCCAACTGGAAAATTCCGGGTAAAATGGTTAAAGGAATGGGAGGCGCCATGGATTTAGTGGCTTCTGCCGAAAATATTATTGTTGCCATGATGCATGTCAACAAAGCTGGAGAGTCAAAAATCCTAAAAAAATGTAGTCTCCCGTTAACAGGAGTTGGTTGCGTTAAAAAAGTAGTTACAGAGTTAGCCGTGATGGAAATAACTCCAAATGGATTTAAACTATTGGAACGTGCTCCCGGAGTATCGGTGGAACATATTATAGCTTCAACCGAAGCCACTTTAATTATTGATGGCGAAATTCTTGAAATGGTTATTGATTAAAATTAACTTCTTTTTTGAATCTACAATACTAAAAATGCATCCTATAAATGGATGCATTTTTTTTGCCTTCAATTTAATCCTATTTCTGATTACTGACGAATCTTAAAAAGATATAATTTTCTACGTGTTTTGTGCTTCTCATGCATTTAATTTAAATAATTTAAACAAATGATGATTAGTATGTTATTTTTTAGTTAAATTCGCCGACATGTTTAAATATTTTTATTTCGACAACTAACCAAAACCCCAAACAAATGAAAACAAAATTACTCGGAAAAATCGCGTTGTTCGCATCCGTTTCTTTTTTTGCATTAGAAGCAAATGCACAAGATGCCGCCAAAAATGTAAAACAAAAAATTACTGATGAAAGAGGAAAACCTTCATTAATAGTTTTTAATGAAAAATCTACCTACAAATCTTCAGATTCTCAAAAAGCATTAGTAGAACAGTTGGGATTAAAGGACAATTCAAATTTTTCTAAAACTAAATCCGAAACAGACAAATTAGGATTTTCTCATGAAAAATTCCAATTGTATCATCAAGGAATAAAAGTTGAATTTTCTACCTACACACTGCACTCCAAATCTGGAAAACTAGAATCAATGAGCGGAGAGTTCTTTTCGTTAGATAAAGTCAACACTCAACCTACTTTGTCAAAAGAACAAGCTTTTGGCCGCGCATTGAAAAAAATTGGCGCTAAAAAATATCTTTGGGATTCAAAAGAAGATGCTGCAGTAATGAACTACCAAAAACCAACTGGAGAGTTAGTTTTACTTCCTGTGTTAGAAGGTCCAACTTCAAAATTAAAAGACAACAACTTACGTTTAGCGTATAAATTTGATATTTATGCTTCACTACCTGTAAGTCGTGGCGACGTATATATTGATGCTGTTACAGGCGAGGTATTACTCTACAATGCTATTATCAAACATCTTGGTGAATATAGCAACGGCAGCCATGCAACTTCTGCCGAAATGTCAAAAGAAAAAGCGAGCACTGTTGCTTTCGTTGCTGCTAATGCTGCAACACGTTATAGTGGAACTCAATCCATTCAAACTACATTAAGTGGTTCATCTTATATTTTATCTGATGCGACCCGTGGTTTAGGAGTTCAAACTTATAATTCGGCTAGAACAGCTACCTATCCTACAACTAATTTTACAGATGCTGATAATAACTGGACCGCTACGGAATTTAATAATACAAATAAAGACAACGGAGCTTTAGATGGACATTGGGGCGCAGAAAAAACCTACGATTATTGGTCGACGGTACATGGGCGAAATAGCTTTGATAATGCTGGAGCAAAAATAAAAAGTTATATCCATTATAATCTAATTGCAGCCGGCTATCCGGATAACAATAATGCATTTTGGAATGGATCTGTAATGACTTATGGAGACGGAAGTGGAACCGGCGGATTTGACATATTGACAGCTTTAGATGTTGCTGGTCACGAAATTGGTCACGCCGTTTGTAGCAATACAGCCAACTTAACTTACTTAAATGAATCGGGTGCAATGAATGAAGGATTTTCAGATATCTGGGGAGCTTGTATTGAGTTTTCAGCAGCACCAACCAAATCAACTTGGTTAATTGGTGAAGATATCGAAAGAAGAACAGGACATTTGTCTCTACGTTCTATGAGCAATCCTAATGCTGAAGGACAACCAGATACCTACAAAGGTACATATTGGTATACAGGAACTGCCGATTCAGGTGGAGTACATACAAATAGTGGCGTATTAAATCACTGGTTTTATATTTTATCTATTGGTAAATCAGGGACAAATGATATCGGAAGCGCATTTAACGTAACTGGAATTACAATAGCCAAAGCGGAAAAAATAGCCTATCGTTTAGAAAGTGTTTACTTGACCGCAAGTTCTACATATGCTAATGCAAGAACATATGCTATCCAATCAGCAGTCGACTTATACGGAGCTGGTTCTGCTGAGGTAATTGCTACTACAAACGCATTTTATGCCGTAGGAGTTGGTGCTGCTTATGCTGGCTCAGCTGATACTATTGCACCATCTACACCAGCTGGTTTAGCAGCTTCAGGAACTACTTCAACAACAACAAACTTATCTTGGACAGCTTCTACTGATAATGTAGCAGTTACAGGATATAATGTTTATCAAGGGACCACTTTAAAAGCCACTGTTACAGGAACCACCTATGCTGTTTCGGGATTAACAGCTGCTACTGCTTACACTTTCTCTGTAAAAGCAAAAGATGCTGCCGGTAATTTATCTGCTGCAAGTAACGTAGTAAATGTAACAACATCAGGAACTACAACTACGTATTGCGTTTCTAAAGGAACCAATGCAACGTCTGAATACATCGACTACGTTGGTCTAGGAGGAATTGCTAATACAAGTGGTGCAAATGCAGGATACGGAAACTTTACATCTTTGACAGGAAATGTGCCTTATGGAGCGAACACTATCTTGTTTAGCGCTGGTTTTAGCGGCTCAGCTTACACTGAGTATTGGAAAATCTGGATTGATTATAACAAAAACGGTATTTTTGAAACAACTGAACAAATCGTTTCTGGATCTTCTTCAAGTAGCGCTAACCTAACTAGTACTTTTACAGTTCCAACAACTGCTTTAGCAGGAGCAACAAGAATGAGAGTTTCTATGAAATATAATGCAGCTCAAACGGCTTGTGAAACTTTTTCTTATGGAGAAGTAGAAGATTATACTGTAAATATTGGAGGTGCGGCTATCGCAGCATTTAACACCAGTTTTGCAGGAGATTTGGGTACTGAGAATAACATTTTTGATTACACGATGTCTCCAAACCCGGCTAATGAATTCTTAAATGTTAAAATGGCAGATAACAGAAATGCTTCTTTTAGAGTTATCAATTACTTAGGTCAACAAGTTGAGCAAGGTAAAATTTCTGAAAACGCAATCAATGTTAGCAAATTAGGCGCAGGAGTTTATCTTTTAGAAGTAAACGACGGCCAAAAAAGAATAACTAAGAAATTTATTAAAAATTAATTTTTCTTAATTACTAAATAAAAAAAGGGGTTGTCTTAAAAAAAGACGACCCCTTTTTTTATATATAAATGTCATATCCTTTATACCTTTATGGGGATTCATCTATTGTAATTCTTATTATATTGCGATAAATAAAAAATAAAAACCATTTTATATAACATCGTATGTGTTTTTTGTTAATTTTGGCAAAATAAATTTAATTGTCTTAATAAATAAATACTAACCAAAAACCCCAACCAATGAAAACAAAATTACTTGGAAAAATTGCGCTGTTTGCATCCGTTTCTTTCTTTGCATTTGAAGCAAGCGCTCAAGATGGCAGCAAAAATGTAAAACAAAAATTCAATGACGAAAGAGGAAAACCTTCCTTAATCACTTTTAATGAGAAATCAACTTATAAATCTACAGATTCTCAAATCGCATTCACAGAACAATTAGGTTTAAAAAACAATTCTAGTTTTTCTAAAACTAAATCAGAAACAGACAAATTTGGATTTTCACATGAAAAATTTCAATTGTTTCACCAAGGAGTAAAAGTAGAATTTTCTACTTATACCCTTCACTCAAAATCTGGGAAACTAGAATCAATGAGCGGAGAATTCTATCAATTAGACAATGTTAATACACGTCCTTCTTTATCAAAAGAACAAGCATTTAGTCGTGCATTGCAACAAATTGGAGCTTCTCAATATCTTTGGGATTCACCAGCAGAAGCTAAAATAAACGATTATCAAAAACCTGCAGGAGAACTAGTGTTACTTCCACTTGAAGATGAAGATAACAACGGTAAAAAAACAGAGCAACTTCGTTTAGCATACAAATTTGACATCTACGCTACAAATCCAGTAAGCCGTGGAGATATTTATGTTGATGCGGTAACCGGAGCAACTTTATTATACAACGCTACAATCAAACATTTAGGCGAATTCAGCAACGGATCAAAACCATCAGTTGACAAGAAATCAGAAAATAAAAATTTGGCTACGGCTTTTGTATTGGCAAATGCTGACACACGTTACAGCGGAACACAATCTATTCAAACTTCTCTTAGCGGAGCATCATACATTTTGTCTGACGCAACTCGTGGAAGCGGAGTTATGACTTACAACATGAAAAAGGGAACTAGCTACACTGCAGCGGTTAATTTTACCGATGTAGACAACAACTGGACCGCCGCTGAATACAACAATGTAAACAAAGACAATGGAGCATTAGACGCACATTGGGGAGCTGAAAAAACGTATGACTACTTTTCTCTTATTCACGGAAGAAACAGTTACAACAACGCTGGAGCAGCTATAAAAAGCTACGTTCACTATAGCTCCGCTTACAATAATGCATACTGGAATGGAAGTGTGATGACTTACGGTGATGGTTCTGGAACTGGCGGATTTGACATCTTAACATCAATTGATGTAGCAGGACACGAAATAGGTCACGCTGTATGTTCAAACACAGCAAACTTAGCATACAAAAACGAATCAGGAGCCATGAATGAAGCTCTTTCAGATATTTGGGGAGCATGTATCGAATATTATGCAGCACCTAATAAACAAAGATGGTTAATCGGTGAAGACATCGAAAGAAGAGCAGGACATTTGTCATTACGTTCTATGAGTAACCCAAAAACGGAAGGACAACCGGATACTTACGGCGGGATAAATTGGACTAGTCAAACAAAATGCAGACCAACTTCAAACAATGATCAATGTGGTGTTCACAACAATAGCGGTGTCTTAAACCACTGGTTTTATATCTTAACCGAAGGTAAAACAGGAACAAATGATAAAGGAAGTTCTTATAGCATAACTGGAATTGGAATAGATAAAGCAGCTAAAATAACTTACCGTATGGAAAGCATTTACATGACATCAAGCTCTACTTACGCAAATGCAAGAACTTATGGAATTCAAGCAGCTATCGATTTGTACGGAGCAGGTTCTCTTGAGGTAATAGCAACAACTAATGCATTTTATGCAGTAGGTGTTGGAACAGCTTATGTATCAACCGCTAAAACAGCGCTTTCTAAAACAGCAAAAACTGAAATTACTAATGAAGCATTTGTATTGTATCCAAATCCAACTTCTGAAGTATTGAATGTTTCTGTTAAAGAAAACAAAGTGAGCTCATACAAAATCTTCAATTCTCTAGGATTCCAAATTCAAACTGGGAAAACTTCTGGTGGAGAAATCAATGTAAGCAACCTAAGTAAAGGAATCTATTTCTTCGAATTGAACAATGGTCAAGATACTGTTGTTAAATCTTTTATTAAGAAATAATCCTGTTCTAAATACATTAAAAGGAAAGCCTCACTTGATTGTGAGGCTTTTTTTATGGAGTTATTTTAAGAAACTATCTAACTATAAAACTAACCTGTTGGGTGTAATTAGTTTTTAATGATAAATTTTCGACAGTCTGAGTGGTTTACTCCCTAAGCCTCGGGAAGAAAATCTTATCGAGAACAAGAAAATTTATTATCAAAAACGGTTCTCGATTCATTTTTCGCTTCATTTCATTGCACAAAAAACACTCGAACTGACGTTTTTGATAAGTATACCCAACAAGTTAAAACTATTCTTTTAATCTCGTCTTAAGCCGCCTTTTTATGATTTAAAGTACAGGTTAAAAAAACCAACTCGCCACAAAAATAGCGGTGATAACGCAAATTAAATCTACCAAAAGCATTGTTCCTAAAGCGTAACGGGTGTTTTTGATGTTTACAGAACCAAAATAAACCGCAATTACATAAAAAGTACTTTCGGCGCTACATTGAAAAATACTGCTCAATCGACCTGTTAAGGAATCGGCTCCAAAAGTATTCATAGAATCAATCAAAAATCCTCTCGATCCCGCAGAACTAAAAGGACGAAGCATCGCTACTGGCAAAGCATCGGTAATCTCTTTACTCACACCAATATTAGAAAAGACAAAGGAAATCCCATTACTGATAATTTCAAATAAACCGCTATTTCTAAATAGAGAAATGGCCACTAACATTCCCAAAACATAAGGAAAAATAGTAACCCCGGTTTTAACTCCATTATTAGCTCCTACTACAAAGGATTCAAAGACGGTGGTGCTTGCTTCAGCAAATTTCTTCTCATGAATGAATGAAAAAATCAACGTAAAAGCGATAATTCCAACCAATATCAACCCGGAAAGATTAGAGGTGAAATAGTTTTTTCCAATTAAATCCAAATGATTCACGTACATCAATAAACCAACAATTGCAGCGATTAATACCATCAAGGTGACAACCAAAGAAGCACTTTTGAAATTAATTTTTTGTTTGATTCCAACAATTAAAAAAGCGGCAATCGTACCAATAAAAGAAGTAATAATACAAGGCAGCATTACATCGGCAGGATTAGTTGCATTGGCGGCAGCTCGATACCCAATAATAGAAGTAGCTATTAACGTTAAACCAGAAGCATGCAAACACATAAACATGATCTGCGCATCACTGGCTTTGTCTTTATCGGGGTTTATTTCTTGTAAACTTTCCATGGCTTTTAGTCCAAATGGAGTCGCAGCAGAATCTAATCCCAAGAAATTAGCGGCAAAGTTTAAGGTCATGTAGGAGATGGAAGGATGGTCTTTTGGAATACTCGGAAATACTTTTACAAAAACCGGACTCAATGCTTTAGCTAATTTTCCAGATGCTCCGGAAATGATTAAAAGTTCCATCAGTCCACAGAAAAAAGCCAAATAAGCCATAAGCGGCAGTATTAAATCGAGTAAAGTGTTTTTACAAGTTGGCAATAACCCATCAGATTTTTGAACGCCACTGAAAATTTTTACGGTTTTATTTTTATAAACATAAGTCGTGTCAGCATTTAGCGTATCCCGATTGATAATCATGGTTTGATCTGGTGCTTTTTTGATGCTGTCTTTAATAAAAGTAGGAAGTTGTTCCGCGTATTTCTCAGAAATTAGAACTGGATCGTCCTTTTTTCCATTCAAAACATAATCTATGGTATATGTATTAGCAGTAAACAAACTGACTATTATAAAGATAATTGAAGAAATAAAAATAGCTAACCAGAATCTACTTAATACCATAATCTATAATTTTTGTAAATGTAATAAATCAATAACAATTGTAATACCAAAAGTCAACCGCAATGACCAAAATCAATTTCATGAACGAGTTTTGATTTTTGATATTGGGATCTTTACCGCCATTAAAATTGTTTTTAAATATGAATAATTTCCTCATCAATCAACAAATCTTCTCGTCGCAAACGAAGGAAAATTTGTGCTACGGCAATGGTATCTTTTTCACAATAGGTGACAATTCTGTCAATGTCTTTTTCCACATAAAAAACATGTCCCACCTGACTGCCATCGATATCGCCTTTTGGCGAAGGAATTCCCAGTACTTTACACATTAATTTTAAAGAAGTATAATGCTTGTAATCTCCAAATTTCCACAATTCCAAAGTATCCAAATGTGGAATCTCCCAAGGTTTTTTTCCAAATAGGTTTAACTTGTTGGGAATAGCAATTTGGTTAATAATCATGCGTCGAGCGATGAATGGAATATCAAATTCTTTTGCGTTATGACCGCACAAAACATGCTGTGGTTGGTTAAAATGAGTGTTTAATAAATTATTGAAATCCTGAAGAATTTTCTTTTCTTCTCCAAAAAACGAAGTAACTCTAAAGTTTCTAATATCACTTTTGATAACAAAATAACCCACCGAAATGCAGACAATTTTACCAAACTCGGCCCAAATTCCCGCGCGATCATAAAAATCCTCCGGCGTATATTCCTCTTTGCGCTGGTATTGGGTTTTGTTTTCCCACAGCTGTTTCATCTCAGAATCTAATGCGTTGAAATCTTCGGATTCCGGAACGGTTTCTATATCGAGGAAGAGAATGTTATTGAGGTTTATTTTTTCTATCATTGCTTTCTTTTTTAAACAGAGATTTCACAAATTACCACCCATTTAGTAAACCTACTAAATGCAGTATGAAATATATATATTCCAAATATAAGTAAAATATGATAATTCGTATAAATCTGTGTTGCTACTAAAACAAACTTTGTTGTATCGTTGGGTTTTCGTGTTCCAATAACCATTTCTTGCGCCACAAACCTCCTGCATAACCCGTCAATGAACCATCAGTTCCTATTACTCGATGACAGGGAACCACAATCCACAAAGGATTTTTCCCATTGGCCGAAGCTACAGCTCGGATGGCTTTGACATCCCCTAAAATTTTGGACTGTTCTAGATACGTTCTGGTTTTCCCGTATGGAATCTCCAATAATGCTTTCCATATTTTTTGTTGAAAATCAGTTCCTTTTGGATTTAATTTAAAATCGAAATCGTTTCTTTTCCCTTCGAAATACTCATTGAGTTGCGAAACGACATCCTTTAAAATTGTTGGAATTGTGCTTGAAATTTCTCCTTCATCAGAAACTGAAATTACCGAAATCCCATTTTCGTCACCAATGATTGTAGCAATTCCTAAAGGTGTTTTGATGTAAGCTGTTTCCATAAAATAAAAATGAACTGCAAAGTACATAAAGTTTTCGCAAAGTTCACAAAGAAGAAAATAATGGATATAAAAAAACCATTCGCTGAGACGAATGGTTGTTGTTTTTTAGCCCTGATGGAAGTGGCATCCTTTTCTTGTCTCGTCTCGTCCCATAAGACGAGACGAGACAAGAAAAGATATAACGGACAGCAGGAAATAGCTCCTAATACTGAAACAAGTTCAGCCTAAATTATTTCAAATTGCTGTAAAAATAGGCTTCCAATCCTTTTAATTCCTCGTCAGACATCTCTTCAGTAAGTGCGAAATTAGTTTTCATCACTTCGTATTGACTTGGGTCAACCAATGGCGCAGCATCCTCTTTCAGGAAAGCGATAATATTGCCATTCTTTTCTTTATATATTTTTGCAATATCTTGAACGCTCGGACCAATTAGTTTGTTGTTCACTTGATGACAGGCGACACAATTTCCTTTTCCTTCAAAAATTTCTTTCCCTAGTGCTTCTGGTGATTTAGCTATGTTTTCGGCTGACTCCTCAGATTTATTCTCTGATTGATTTTCTGATTTTCCAAAAGATTCTTGATTTTCTTTTTTGCAAGACAGCAGTACTAAAACTGCTGCTAAAAATAATAATTTTTTCATGGGTTATTTATTTAAAAGTATCGCAGCTTCTTTGGCAAAATAAGTCGAAATTAAGCTTGCTCCCGCGCGTTTGATACACATTAATTGTTCCATCATAATTTTATCATGGTCAAGCCAGCCTCTTTCGGCAGCGGCTTTAATCATCGCATATTCCCCCGAAACATGAAAAACGGTTACGGGAACATTCACGGCATTTTTAACCTCGCGAACGATGTCTAAATACGCAATTCCTGGTTTCACCATCACCATATCAGCACCTTCTTCTACATCCCACAACGCTTCTTTAATGGCCTCGATGCGGTTCGCATAATCCATTTGGTAGGTTTTCTTGTCTTTTGGGATATCCGTTGAATCCACTGGCGCGCTATCTAAAGCATCACGAAACGGTCCGTAAAAAGCGGATGCATATTTAGCCGAATAGCTCATGATTCCCACATTGTGAAAACCGGCTGCATCCAGACCTTGTCGCAAACGTAAAACTCGTCCGTCCATCATATCACTTGGCGCGACAAAATCGGCACCAGCCTGAGCATGAGAAACGGCCATTTTTACCAAAGCTTCATTAGTTGAATCATTCTCTACATCTCCGTTTGCAATAATTCCGTCATGACCATAAATAGAATACGGATCTAAAGCCACATCAGGCATTACAATCATTTCCGGACAAGCGGTTTTGATAGCGCGAATTGCTTGCTGCATCAATCCATCTTTATTCCAAGCTTCTTTCCCTGTATTGTCTTTTAAATTTTCACTGACTTTTACATAAATGTTCACGGCACGAATACCCAATGCATATATTTCTTTTACTTCTTCGACCGTCAAATCAATGGAGCGACGAAAAATCCCCGGCATCGAAGAAATTTCCACTTGTACATTTTCACCTTCTGCAATAAACATCGGAAACATAAAATCCGATGGACTTAAACTGGTTTCACGAACTAAACTTCTAATGGATTCATTGACGCGTAATCTTCTACCTCTTTGTAATGGGAACATATGATTTTTGATTTTTGATTAACGAATTTTGATTTTTGATTTGTTCTCCTGTACTTCTGAAATCACAAATCGTTACCCGAGCCTTAAAGGCGAACTGGCGAACCAATCATTACTCTTCAATCTTGTTATATATTTTTTTATAATTTCATTAGTTAAGAATTGCGTCACATCTGCAATCACAAATCGTTAATCAACAATCTTAAATCCAATCAATCGGATTTTCTAATACGTTTACTAATTTTTCTTCTTCACTTCCGGCTTCTGCGTGATGGTCGTATACCCATTGCACATGCGGCGGTAAACTCATTAGGATACTTTCGATTCTTCCGTTAGTTTTTAGTCCAAATAAAGTGCCTTTGTCGTGAACCAAATTGAATTCGACATAACGACCACGACGGATTTCCTGCCAAGTTCTTTGTTCTGGAGTATAGGACAACTCTTTTCTTTTTTCAACAATGGGAACATAGGCTTCCAGGAAACTATTTCCCACTTCAGAAACAAAGTTAAACCAATTTTCCATACTTATAGCGTCCGTTGCTTTACAATAATCGAAAAACAATCCACCAATTCCGCGAGCTTCATTGCGATGTGCGTTCCAGAAATAGGCATCACATTGTTTCTTATATTTTGGATAAAACTCCTGATTATGCTTGTCGCAAGCGGTTTTACAGGTTTGATGAAAATGAATTGCATCTTCCTCAAACAGATAATAGGGTGTTAAATCCTGTCCGCCACCAAACCATTGTTGAATCACATTTCCGTTATCATCGTACATTTCGAAATAACGCCAATTGGCATGAACCGTTGGCACCATTGGACTTTTGGGATGCATAACCAAACTCAATCCGCAGGCAAAAAAATCTGCTTCGCCTACGTTGAACATTTTCTGCATAGCCTCAGGTAATTTTCCGTGAACTGCTGAAATATTAACTCCGCCTTTTTCAAAAACTTTTCCGTTTTCTATTACTCGGGTTCTTCCACCGCCGCCTTCCGGACGTTCCCAAAGGTCTTCACGGAATTTGGCTTGACCTTCAACTGCTTCTAGTCCTGCGACGATTTGGTCTTGAAGGTTTTGTATGTAAGAGTAAAATTTATTTTTCATCTTGTTAATTCATATAATTCCATATCTAATGGAGCTTCATTGGTTGGCGTGAATTCATTTAGCAACGTTTTCACCCAACTAAAGTTAGCGTTTTTGGCAACTTTCACACTTGCAAGGTTCGTTTTATGAGCTATAATTTGAAGTATTTTCAAATCCAACTCATTGAAAGCGAAATTTGAAATTGCTTTAACTGTTTTTGAAACCAACCCTTTTCCTTCAAAATTTTTTCCGATACAATAGGCCAATTCTCCTGTTCTATTCACCCAATCAATCTTTTTTATGATAATCAATCCAGCAATTTTTTGAGAATCCACTTCTCTAATTGCAAAGGTGAAATTTGTTTTCTCCTGAATTTCTTTCTCCTTAAGTGCAATGTAGGCTATCGATTTTTCTACCGTTGAATTCCCCGAAAGGGTAAGCGGGAAAAACCTACATAATCTTTCATTATTGTCAAGCATAAAATGATACAATTGATTTGCATCTGTTGGTTTCAATTTGTCAATAATGAAGTTTTCTGTGATTCTCATTTATTCTAGGAATTGGCTTTCGCCAAAGCTATTTTATTAAATATTCCAAAAGAAAATGTCTTGCTTTCAGATTGAATATGCTCGTAAATTGAAATCGCTTTCTCCTTTAAATCAAACGGATTATCTTTTGAAAAAGCAATCAAAAAACCAGCGAATTGTTCCCGTTGATTCCAATCAAAATGTAATCTTCCTAAAAGTTCGATTAAATTATGTGGTTCGATTTCGATTAAACTTTCAATATTTAAACCTAAAGCTTTGAGTTGGTTTTCGATATTGATTATATCTTCATCAGTAGCTTTTTTGGGTACATAAACCAAAGAAAGCAACGTCTTTAGCACATTGTCTATTCGTTCACTTTCTTGATCTCGTAATCCTTTGTTTAGCATTTTTTGTTTTTATTCTCCTGCAAGGTTTTTAAAACCTTGTAGGTATGATTTTGCATAAGTCTTAACTCTTAAAAAACATCTACAAAGTTAAAAAAAAAACCTGCAAGATATCAAACCGAAATCCTTACGTAGATAACAATCCGAATATTTAAAATCATTCAAAAGTATATTTCTCCGTCAACAAATCACTTTTTTGATTATGACAAAAAATAAAATTTTGAATTCCTCCAAATAAATTTAAAACTTCTTCTCTTTGTAATTTAGTTTCCTTTTGGGATAAAAAAGATTGATAGGATGAAAATTTAAATTCTTCAAATTTTAAATCCAAATGATGTTTTGGATTTAAATGAACGTAAATAATTAAATTACGTAAATACCATTCATTTTCCAGTCTAATTCTCTTGAAATGTTTTTCAAAAAGACTTCCTGTTCTGTCATTTTGTTTGTTAATTGACTTGACGTAGGAATTAAAGAAATTAGAAAATCCTTGCGTTACAACTTCACCATCTTCATTTACTTTAATCACCAAATGAAAATGATTGTCCATTAAACAATAAGCAATCATTGAAATTTTATCTACTAAATACTTGCTCAATTGTTTTAGAAAGAAGTTCTTATTTTCTTCATTGAAAAAAATAGCTGTCCCATTTATACCTCTGTTATAAATGTGATAATAATTATCTTTTTCTAAAACTTCTAGCTCCACTAATCTTGTCGTTTTGGGTTTCCTGCAAGGTTTCCAAAACCTTGTAGGTATGATTTTGTATAACTCTTACCTCTTAAAAAATACCTACAAGGTTAAAATAAACCTTGCAGGATATCAAAACTAAAAATTATATTCCTTCACCGCATCAATAAACGCTTTGGCGTGATCCACGGGGATATTTGGTAAAATTCCGTGACCTAAATTCACGATGTATTTGTCTTTCCCGAATTCGTCAATCATTTCGTGTACCATTTTCTTAATTACTGGAATTGGCGACAACAATCTTGATGGATCAAAATTACCTTGTAACGTAATATTTCCACCTGACAAATATCTGGCATTTCTTGGCGAACAAGTCCAATCCACTCCTAATGCAGAAGCTCTACTTTTTCCCATTTCGCCTAATGCAAACCAACATCCTTTTCCGAAAACAATTACCGGAGCGTCATCTGCTAAAGCTTCAATGATTTGGTTGATGTATTTCCAAGAGAATTCCTGATAATCAACTGGAGAAAGCATGCCGCCCCAAGAGTCAAAAATTTGAACGGCGTTTACGCCTGCTTTTACTTTTTCTTTTAGGTATAAAATGGTGGTATCGGTGATTTTTTGCAATAAAACATGCGCTGCTTCTGGATATTGGAAACAAAATCCTTTAGCCATATCAAAACTTTTCGACCCTTTTCCTTCCACTGCATAACACATAATTGTCCAAGGAGAACCTGCGAAACCAATTAATGGCACCTCATCATTCAACATTTCTTTAGTCAATTTGATAGCGTCAAAAACGTAACCTAATGTTTCATTTACATCTGGAACGATTACTTTCTCCACATCCTGAATCGTACGAATAGGATTTGGTAAATACGGACCAAAATTAGGTTTCATCTCAACATCAATTCCCATTGCTTGAGGAATCACCAAGATATCCGAAAACAAAATCGCTGCATCGGGAGCAATTCTGCGAATAGGTTGAACTGTAATTTCAGCCGCTAATTCTGGCGTTTGACAACGCGTAAAAAAATCATATTTGTCGCGCAAAGCGATGAATTCCGGCAAATATCTTCCTGCTTGACGCATCATCCAAACTGGCGGACGTTGTACTGTTTCTCCTTTTAATGCTCTTAAAAATAAGTCGTTCTTGATCATGTATTTAATTTTTAGCAGATTGCTAGATGCCCTCCGTTTTATAATATTCTATAACTTCCTCGATCACCTCTTCGATGGTTGGTGTTTCGGCAATTACAATGTTTTTAACTTTATTTAATTCTAATGTTTTGGCTGTAGTATTACCCACGCAAAAGCAAATTTCATTTTTGATTTTATTGTTTGTCAAATAACTCTCCACACCAGATGGGCTAAAAAATAGAATCCCATCAAATTTTTCTTGGTCAGATATTTTAAAAGGTGCCAACTTGGTTTGATACACTTCGATTTCATTAAAAGTTATTCCCTCGTTTTTTAAGGCTTGCGGTAATGTTTCCTTACGTAAGTTTCCGCTTAAAAAAGTATAGCTTTCCTTGTTGTAAATTAAGGTGATGATTTCCGCTAATTCTGAGGCGTAATCCATGTAAACATCTACTTTAAAACCGTTAAGTTCCAGTAAATCTTTGGTTTTAATACCTACACAAAACACACTTTTGGTTTTAAGAGCTTCCCAACCGTTTTGTTCCATTAAACTCAAAACCGCATTTTGGCTACTGAAAATCAAATTAGTATTTATGGTGTTCAGTTCAAAAAGGTTGTTTTTAATTTCGATAAAATCTTGTTCTAAAAGATCAAAATTAGCCGCAAGAAATGCTTGCCTTTGCTCGTCTGACAATGTTTTGGTTGATAAAATGCTTGTTTGACTCATTATTTCTTTAAGTTATTTTTAATTTCCGTCATCAATTTTGTTCCGCCATTATTTAAGACTTTCTGAGCAGCATAGAAACCTAATTTTTTCCATTCTTCGATAGGAACAATTTTGTCCACTTCAATTTTTTCTTTTCCGTCAAGCGAAAATAAAACTCCCTGAAAATGAATGTTATCTTCCTCTTCATTATAGATTGCCAAAGCTCCAATAGGCGCCGTACAACCACCTTCTAAAGTTTTTAGAAACTGACGTTCTATATACGTTACGATTTCGGTTTCAATATTATTTAACTGAGATAAAGCGTCTAATGTAAACGCATCATCTTGCATAGCAACAACGAGCATAGCTCCTTGAGCGGGTGCGGGAATCATCCAGTCTAAATTAATGTAATTCTCCGGTTTTAAGTTGATTCTTTCTAAACCAGCAGCCGCAAAAATAGCTCCGTTCCAGTCTCCCTCCTTCAACTTTTTCATACGCAAATTTACGTTTCCGCGTAAGTCAACTACTTTATGAGTAGGGTATTTATTTAACCATTGTGCCTGACGACGCAAACTTCCTGTAGCAATAGTTCCTGATTCATTAAGAAAATCAAGATTGCCATTATGTACTAAAATATCTAAGGTGCTTGCTCTCTCTAAAACTGCTGCCTGTACAATCCCTATTGGCAAAGCCGTAGGGACATCTTTCATCGAATGTACAGCAATATCGACCTGACCGTTAATCATAGCAATATCAAGTGTTTTGGTGAAAATTCCTGTAATTCCTAATTCATAAAGTGGTTTGTCAAGAATGATATCTCCAGTAGATTTAACAGCTATAATTTCGGTTTTATATCCTAAATCGTTGAGTCTTTTTTCGACGTTGTGGGCTTGCCAAAGCGCGAGTTCACTATCGCGAGTTCCTATTCTAATAACTTTTTCTGCCATTTTTATATTTTGAATTCAAAAAAGTTCCTTTAAAATTAAAAACCATTAAGAAATTAAGATTCATTTAATTTTTATTTAGTGTCTAGCCTTTTAAAATACTAATTTACTAAATGCTACACTAGCTTTGATTTTTATCAATTTACACCCTATTTAATGCTACTTTTCAAAGTTAACCTCTTAGTACCCTTAATTTCTTAATGGTTCAAAAGATTAAAGTTTAAATTGAAATTATTTCGCTGTAGCGCCAATCTTGAAGACTTTTTCAATCCATTCGATACTTTCGTCCACCATAGTATCGTCATCTTTCAAATGATTGGCAAAGTGAGTTGTTATTTTTTGGATAATTCTATTGCTGATAATTTCAGCTTGTTCTTCATTGAAATTTAGAAGCTTTTTGCTTTGGAAATCCAATTCTGAAATTTTTATAGCATTCAATTTTGCTTTCAAAGCATGGATTGTCGGAGCAAATTTTCTGCCTTTCGTCCAAGTAATAAATTCTTCTTTTATTTCTTCAATAATCGCTTCCGCAGCGGGAATGTGTTTTTTTCTATTTTCTAAAGTTTCATCTGTCATTTGAGACAAATAATCCATGTGAATTAACGTCACTCCTTCTATATCCATCACGTCCTCATTGACATTTTTTGGAATAGACAAATCCAAAATCAACAATGGTTTTTTCAAATTCAGAATTGCTTTGTCAACCGTAGGGTTTTGTGCTCCGGTAGCAACGACTACAACATCTGCTTTTTGTAATTCCAGATGCAGTTCTGAATAATCTTTTACAATTAAATTCAGTTTTCCGGCTAATTTTTCGGCTTTATCTTTGGTTCTGTTGATTAAAGTAATGTGCTCGTTTTTAGTATGTTTTACCAAATTTTCACACGTATTTCTACCAATTTTTCCAGTTCCAAACAATAGAATATTTTTATTACCAATATCTTCCACATTCTTGATAATATACTGAACAGAAGCAAAAGAAACCGAAGTGGCACCAGAACTAATCTCCGTATCTGTTTTTATCTTTTTGCTGGCTTGGATTACAGCATTGACCAATCTCTCCAAAAAAGTATTGGCTAATCCGAAAGATTTTGATTGGATAAAACTGGTTTTTATTTGAGAAATGATTTCGAAATCACCCAGAATTTGACTGTCTAAACCTGTTCCTACTCGAAACATGTGACTGATTGCTTCTTGATTTTTATAAACAAAACCAACTTTTTGAAATGCTTCCACAGAACCTTGACTGTTTTCACAAATTAGTTTTATTAATTGAAAAGGGTGTTCTGCAAAACCATAGATTTCAGTACGGTTGCAGGTTGAAGTAACTATTAAACTCTCTATTCCTTCGGTCTTAGCTTGTTCCAGTAAACGCGTTTTTGCCGCGGCATCTAAACTAAACTTACCTCTAATCTCAGCATCTGCTTTTTTATAGCTCAATCCAACTGCGTAAAAATAATGATGCTTTGATGTGTTATTGTTTTCCATATTTGCACTTTTCCAGAAAGTGGAACAAAATTATCACTATACTATTTATAAAAATAACGCTAGAAGTTCTTTTTGTGTCGCTACGTGATTTTTTGGTTTTAAAACGTTGTTTTATTATAAAAACCCTTATTTTTGTAGCAGAAACAGGTATTTTTTATCGCCTTATTTAGAGCGTTTCTAAATTAAGTGATTTGCTAAATATCATTTTTAATTTAAAAAAACATCGCTATGGGTTCTCAGGAAATTATAAAAATTGAAGATGACTTTACCCTAATTCGTTTTCAGAATGATAGCACTGAAGCCTTTCAAGCCCAACGCGAAGTAAGCAGCGGATTGATTCAGTTTCATTTTGGATTGAAAGGAAATGCAAAATTCATCTTCAATCAAGGGAATTACGCTTTGGAACTAAAAGAAGAAAAATCGTTGCTTTTATACAATCCTCAGAAAGAATTACCTTTAAATCTGGAATTAGCGCCTAATTCTTGGGTAATTTCCGTTATTATTTCCATCAAAAAATTTCACGCCTTATTTTCGACAGAAGCCGATTATATCACCTTTTTAAGTGCAGACAACAAGGATAAAAAATATTACAACGAGGGAAATATTAGCCCGTCGATGGCTATTGTTTTATCTCAATTGTTTCATTACAGCCTGCATCCGTCGATAAAAAACCTCTATTACAAAGGAAAAGGATACGAATTATTGAGTTTGTATTTCAACCGAACCGAAGATCCAAATGCAGAACAATGTCCGTTTTTAATAGATGAAGACAATGTAATGAAGATTAAAAAAGCCAAAGAAATCATCATTGCCAATATGGCCGAACCACCCGGATTACAGGAATTGGCTGATGAAATCGGTTTGAATCTAAAGAAACTGAAAATGGGTTTCAAACAAATTTATGGCGATACCGTTTATGGTTTTCTGTTTGATTACAAAATGGATTTTGCCCGAAAATTACTGGATAGCGGTTCTTATAATGTAAATGAAGTGGGATTGAAAATTGGATATAGCACCGGAAGTCATTTTATTGCTGCATTCAAAAAGAAATTTGCCACCACGCCAAAGAAATATTTAATGTCCATTAATCCAAATATGTAGATTGGTATTGATTTCTTATATTAAACAATAAATAAAAAATAGTTAACCGCAATTTATCAAAAAGTAAGTTTGATTACTTTTATAGCAATAAAAAAAAAGCAACATGAAAGGTGTATTATTAGTCAATTTAGGTTCCCCGGAAAGTCCAACTCCAAAAGATGTAAAACCTTATTTAGATGAATTTTTAATGGACAAATACGTAATTGACGTTCCGTTTTTGTTGAGAGCATTGTTAGTTCGCGGAATTATTTTGCAAACCAGACCTAAAAAATCAGCTGCGGCTTACGCCAAAATATGGTGGGACGAAGGTTCACCACTTGTCGTTATATCAAAAAGAATGCACGCAAAAGTGAAACAACTCGTTGACGTTCCTGTTTCATTGGCCATGCGTTATGGAAATCCATCTCTATTATCTGGTTTACAAGAACTGCATGATAAAGGCGTGAATGAAGTGATGCTTTTTCCCTTGTATCCTCAACATGCGATGGCGTCTACAACTACCATTTTAGAACTAGCTGAAGAACACCGCAAAAAGTATTTCCCAGAAATGAAATTCACGATTGTTCCTGCATTTTACAACAAACCGGATTATTTAAAAAACCTTGCTGATTCTATAAAAAGTCATTTGGAAGGTTATGATTACGACCATTTATTATTCTCCTACCACGGAATTCCGGAGCGACACATTCGTAAAACGGATATCACCAAATCACATTGTAAAATTGATGGTTCTTGTTGCAACACGCCCTCACCAGCGCATGAATTTTGCTACCGTCACCAATGTTACGAAACGACCAAACAAGTTGTAAAACTATTGGGAATACCCGAAGGAAAATACAGTCAGACATTTCAATCCCGATTGGCAGGAGACAAATGGCTTACGCCTTACACGGATGTTGAAGTGAATAAAATGCCTGAAAAGGGAATTAAAAAATTGGCAGTTGTAACACCGGCTTTTGTTTCGGATTGTTTAGAGACATTAGAAGAAATTGCCATGGAAGCCAATCACGAATTTAAAGTTCATGGAGGCGAAGAATTTCTAGCCATTCCATGTTTAAATGATGGTGATGATTGGTGCAAAACCGTAAGTAATTGGATTAACGATTGGGCTCTGCCATTAGACTCAAAAGAAGAAGCGATTGGTTCTAAAAAAGCAAACGCTTAAATGAATGTTTCTGCCGAAGAATTAGGAACACAAGACATCAAAAAACTCTTGATAAAACAAGCGGTTCCGTCTTCTATTGGCATTTTATTTATGTCGGTTAATATTCTGGTGGACACTATATTTGTTGGGCAATGGATTGGTTCCTTAGCAATCGCTGCGGTAACGGTTGTTCTGCCTATTACCTTTTTGATTTCTTCTTTAGGAATGGCGATTGGAGTAGGTGGCGGCTCTGTACTTTCGCGAGCTTTGGGCGCTAAAAATAGCGAAAAAGCAATAGACACTTTTGCCAATCAAATCATGATGACTTTTTTATTGTCGTTTGTTTTTGTCGTGTTTGGCCTTTTCTTTAGTACTGAAATGTTGGTGCTTTTTGGCGCAAAAGGAGCCATCATGAAACCTGCAAGAGAATTCTTTTTTCCCATCATCATTTCAGTACCTTTTTTGGCGCTTTGTATGATGGGAAACAATATTATCAGGGCCGAAGGCAAAGCGAAATTTGCTATGATTGCCATGATTATTCCCGCTTTTGCAAATATTGCCTTAGATATTGTTTTTATAAAATTCATGAATTTGGGAATGTTTGGGTCGGCAATGGCTTCGGCAATTTCTTATTTCATGTGTTTTCTTTTTGTGCTTTGGTTTTTTGTCTTTAAAAGTGAACTGACACTAAGAGCGAGACATTTTAAGTTTAAAATGCCAATTATAAAGGAAATCACTGAATTGAGCATTGTCACTTTTTCGAGGCAGGGCGTCGTGAGTATTTTAGCCATTATCCTGAATCATACTTTATATACGTATGGAGGCGAACATTCGGTGGCTATTTATGGAATTATCAGTCGGATGTTGATGTTTGCTTTGTTTCCAATTCTGGGAATTACCCAGGGTTTTCTACCCATTGCTGGCTTTAATTATGGCGCCGGAAATTATGAACGAGTTAAAGAAACGGTACAGCTTTCGATAAAATACTCCGCGCTTTTAGCTACATTAATTTTCATCGTTATTTTAGTTTTTGCTAAACCTATAGTTGCGATTTTTACTATTGACCCAGAAGTAATTGCAGAAACACCTGATGCACTTCGTTGGGTTTTTGCTGCTTCTCCAATTATTGCCGTTCAGTTAATTGGTGCAGCCTACTTTCAAGCCGCCGGAAAAGCAAAAAAAGCATTGCTTTTGACCTTAAGTAAGCAAGGATTTTTCCTGATTCCACTAGTGCTGATACTACCAAATTTTTTAGGTATTTTTGGAGTATGGATTGCATTCCCCATAGCCGATGTTTTGTCAACAATATTAACTGGCTATTATCTAAAAAAAGAAATGAATATAAAATTGATTAAAACTACCGATGGAATATTATAATTACCTTAAATCTCTACACCTCATCTTTGTTATTACTTGGTTTGCCGGGTTATTTTATATTGTTCGCTTGTTTGTTTATCAAATTGAAGCTGCACAAAAACCATCTCCGGAGAAAGAAATTTTGCAAAAGCAGTACAAAATAATGACGTATCGTCTATGGTATATTATCACTTGGCCATCGGCAATTTTAGCAAGTATATTTGCTTTTTGGATGTTGTTATTTACTGATTTAGGGCAAGCTTGGTTAAAAATGCCTTGGATGCACGTGAAACTTGGCTTTGTATTTGTTCTGTATTTATATCATGGAAAATGCCAACAAATATTCAAACAATTGCAAAATGATGAAGTGAAATACACGACAAATTTTATGCGTTTGTGGAATGAAGGAGCCACAATTATACTTTTTGCAGTGGTGTTTTTGGTGATTTTAAAAAATGCTGTAAACTGGATTTATGGAGTAGTTGGAATTTTTCTTTTTTCGATTCTAATTATGCTCGGATTTAAATTTTATAAACGCATTCGAGAAAAAAAATAGTTATCAGTCGCAGTCGCAGCTTCCAATCTGTAACTGACTACTGAGACGGAGACTGTAAACTAAAAAAAATGCTAGAGAACTTTAAAATGTCGATGCTTTCCTTACGAATCAGGATTTTCCTTTCCATGATTGTATTGATTATTATGGCGTCCGTTTTATTAGCTTCAATTTCGATTATACAATTTAAAAACGAAGCCAAAGAATACCACCAAGAACGCTTAGAAAAAAAAGAAGATGCGATAAAAGAACACATCAATTACGTGCTTTCTACCACAACGTATCCTTTGAAAACGGAAAACTTAGGATTAATTTTTAAAGATAAAATCCACGAACTAGCGCAAATTCATGGTATTGAAATCAATATTTACAGTCTCGACGGAAAACTGTTGAAATCCTCTAAGGAATCTTTTTCAGTAGATAAAGTGTCGCCTCCCGTCCCAAAATATATTCTGAAATTAGTTCGGTCTTCCATTGAAAAAAGATATGTTGACATTAAAACTATAGATGGAATAAAGAATCGATCGTCTTACAGCCAGATAAAAGATGATAAATTCAAACCTCTCGGGGTTTTGAATTTGCCTTATGTGGAAGATAATGGTTTTTACGAAAATGAATTAAACAGTTTCCTGATTCGCTTAGGCCAAGTGTATTCCTTTATGTTAATTGTGGCTTTTGCTTTGGCTTATTTTCTTTCGACTTATATCACTAAATCTTTGAAAACGATTTCAGACAAGTTGAGCGAAACCAGTTTGAATCAAAAAAACGAAAAAATTGTATTAGAAGCCAGCAGCAAAGAAATAAATCTGTTGATAGAAGCATACAACGGAATGGTAGATAAACTGGAAAAAAGCGCTGTAAAACTAGCGCAAAGCGAACGTGAAGAGGCTTGGCGCGAAATGGCAAAACAAGTCGCCCATGAGATCAAGAATCCGCTGACGCCAATGCGATTGACGGTGCAAAGTTTTCAAAGAAAATTTGACCCAAATGATACCGATATAAAGCAGAAAATGAAAGATTACTCGGAGACGTTAATCCAACAAATTGATACGATGAGTGCCGTTGCGTCAGCTTTTTCTAATTTTGCTTCCATGCCGGCACAACAGAATGAAACATTGAACGTCGTTAATGTAGTTGATTTGGCATTGGATATTTTCAACGAAGAGTATATTGTTTTTAAAAGCGATTCGCCTGAAATTATTTCTAAAATAGACCGAACCCAACTCATTCGAATCATTACCAATTTAGTTAAAAATGCCATTCAAGCTATTCCTGAAAATCAACAAAACAAAGCAATACTTGTTACCATACAAAAAGAGCTGAACAACGTCTTGATTACCGTTGCGGATAACGGAATCGGGATTCAACCGGAAGATATCAGTCGCATATTCGAACCAAAATTCACCACTAAAAGCAGCGGAATGGGTCTTGGTCTCGGTATTATTAAAAACATTATCGAAAATTATAAAGGAACGATTACCTTTGAAACTGAATTTGGAAAAGGGACTACTTTTACAGTTTCCCTTCCAATAATTAACTCCTAAAAATCATAATTATGAACTACGAAAATATCTTAATTGCAACCGAAAATAATATTGCAACGGTTACCATCAATCGTCCTTCAAAACTAAATGCCTTAAATGCAAGCACTATTTCTGACTTGCATAAAGCCTTTAAAACATTAGGGAAAAACAATGAAATTCGTGTTATTATATTAACTGGTAGTGGTGAAAAAGCTTTTGTTGCCGGAGCAGATATCTCAGAATTTGCCAATTATTCTATCGAAGAAGGGATGCAATTAGCTGCTGAAGGGCAAGAAAAATTATTTGATTATATAGAAAATCTAAAAACTCCCGTAATCGCAGCTATTAATGGTTTCGCTCTTGGTGGCGGTTTAGAATTAGCGATGTCATGTCATTTCAGAGTTGCTTCTGATAATGCTAAAATGGGACTTCCGGAAGTTTCACTGGGATTGATTCCCGGTTATGGAGGGACACAACGTTTACCTCAACTTATTGGTAAAGGTCGTGCAATGGAAATGATTATGACCGCAGGAATGATATCTGCCGAAGATGGATACCGAACTGGCTTGGTAAATCAGGTGGTGCCGCAAGTAGAACTTTTGGAATTTTGTATAGGTATTGCACAAAAAATAATGAAAAACTCCCCTTACGCTATTGGCAAAGCCATAAAAGCAGTCAATGCCAACTTCAAAGAAGGTAAAAACGGATTTGAAACGGAAATAAAAGCTTTTGGAAAATGTTTTGGAACTGAAGATTTTAAGGAAGGGACAACTGCCTTTTTAGAAAAAAGAAAAGCGGTATTTACTGGGAAATAGTTTTTAATATGGTACTATGTTTTTTATAAATATCTTTTTATTACACCATTATTACCGTGTAATAAAAGGATATTGTTTTTTGGAACAATCCCAAAAAAACTGAATCGAATTCTAAAACAATTTTTTTTCTTGCATTAATGGATTCTTTGGACAACAAACCCTAATTTTGCGAGCTAGTTTCAAATTTTAATTTTAAAAAACATGTCCTACCAACCCGTATTTGCCCTTTTTTGGGAAAGTGTAAAACAAAGTATTCAAGATGGAACCTACGCAAAGCTAACTTTGGCAAAGACCATAGGCGATACTGAATTAAAAAACATCTATGTTCGTCCCGTTTTACTCGAGAATGATGTGTTTGCGCTTTCGGTTACGGCACGTTCCAAAACAGAAGAAATAGAATCATTTCATACATTGGATGAAACCTTTATGGTATTGGCTCCGTTTATGAATAAACCTTTTTTAACGGCACTTTTATTTACGACTGAGAACGATATTACTTTTAAACTTAATAAGAAAAGAGTCGCAAGTATCATTGAACAAGCTCCCACGTTTAAAAACGCGTCGGATGTAATTATAGAAATGAAAGCGAAGGGAATCATATAAAAATGCAACTAATGTATCTATTCGATGCATTAGTAAAGCATGATGTTTGTAGCGCTGTTAACCAAATTAAGACTGTCTCGTTCTGATAAATCAAATCAGCACGCCTCTTTCTTCCCATTCACAAAATACATTTTCATCATACCCCTGTTTTTTACTTCAATTTCACCACGATAATCACAGTCAAAACTATCTCTGATGAGTTCAAAGGTATTTTCAGCGATATTAATTTTTCCAGGTTCAGAACAGGATTCCATGCGAGAAGCAATGTTCACGGTATCGCCCCAAATGTCGTAGGCAAATTTCTTAGTTCCTACAACTCCAGCAACCACTGGTCCAGAATTAATACCGATACGGATTTCAAAACGGGTTTCATTTTGTGGATTATGCTTTAATGATTTGTGTACAAAAGCGGCGATTTCAAAAGCGGCCGACACCATTTTATGGGCGTGGTCTGCTGTAGGAAACGGTAATCCGCCAGCACACATATAGCTATCGCCTACGGTTTTGATTTTTTCCAATCCATATTTTTCCATAATGGTATCAAACATAGAAAAATAGTAATCCACGCTTTCTACCAACTTCTCAGGAGATAAATAATTGGCGTATTCCGTAAATCCTTTGAAATCTGTAAACAATACTGTAACCGATTCGAACCGTTTTGCGGCCACTTTACCATTTTGTTTTAGCTCTTGAGCAGTTTCCTCAGGAAGAATATTGAGTAGTAAATTGTCTGAACGGTTTTTTTCTTCTTCAATTATAATGTTGGTTCTTTTAATGAATTTATAGCGTCTGTACAATCCGATTGCCAATAAGAAAATAAGGAAAAAAGAGAAAACTGTGGCATAAATAAGATTGCGCTGGCGTTTGGCTTTTAGATGCTGAATTTCTTTGTCTTTTTTGAGTAAATCAACCTGAACTTGTTTTTGATTAACTTCATAATTAGTCCGTAAATCAGCCATTTGTTCCACTGATTTGAGATTGGTGACACTGTCGCGATAAGAGATGTGGTTCTTGTAATATTTTAAAGATTCTGCTGAATTTCCGGCTTTTTCATAGAGTTGGGACAGTTTTAGATTGGACGTACTAGCTTGGTCTTTCAAACCATATTTTTGGGCTAGTTCCAAACTTCGGTTGGCATAATTCAACGCTTTTGTCCAATCATTTTGTTTCAAATAAATATCCGACATGTGAATTAGATAATCGGAAATTCCATAATAATCTTGCATATTTTCCAAAATGGCCGTCGCTTTCCCGAGATATTCCATCGCCAATTTTTGATTGCCTTTTTCTGCATAGACCAGTCCAATATTCCCCAAGCTATAAGCGGTGCCAATCAAATAATCCGCTTTTTTGAAAATGGCGCCCGACTCATTGAAATAGCGTAAAGACCGATTGTATTGCTTGTTTTTTAAATATTGATCTCCGGCATTTAATAAAGCACTTGCTAAGGCAATAGCATTATCTGTTTTTCTTAATAGTTGGATCGCTCGGTTATAGTAAATATCTGCATTTTTAGCATTACCCATCACCGAATAAATATCGGCAATGGCGGAATACGCTGTTCCTTGTCCAACAACGAATTTTGCTTTTGTAGCTGCTTCTTCACTTTTGATAAAAGCATCCAAAGACTTATCTAAATCTCCGGCAAGTCTGTGTTTATTTCCTTTTTGATAATATCCTCTGTGAAGGTATAAATAGTTTTTTTCCGCTTTAGATAATGCAATAAGTTCGTCGGCATATCGTAGTGAAAGTCCCAGATTATCAACTTCATTAAATGCTAAATTTCTCAACAGTTCTAACTTTTCAGTTCCTTTGAGATTCCCTTTAGCGTAAATCAGCTTTAAACTGTCGGCTACTTTTTGCTCTTGTCCCCAAGCAGTTTCAGACAGGAAAAATAGAAAACACAACGCACCGGAGATTTCTACAATACACTTGTAAAATCTCAATTTCATTGCGGATTTATTGCTAATTTTGGATCAATACTAAACGATTTATAATTAGAAGGTGAATCATAAATGCTGAAATTAATCAGGTAAATATCTTCTAAACCAGCTAACCTATTATCGTTTTTAACGTTGGCATTTACATTACCTGACCTCCCAGCTGAACCTTGAATGGTTTTGGCAGTAAAGAAATTGGTATCGCCGTCTTCTGAGTCAAAGACAATGCTGGTGATTGCTATGGTATATCCGTTATCACCTGTAACACCAACCCATTTCACATTGTTATTTATAAATACGATGGAGGTGAAATCTGGTAAAGTTCCGTTGGGAGAATTACCGTTGTTGTCATCAGATAAGACACATATTTCATTAATCTGTGCTTTTGTTGGATTAGTTAATCCAAAAAGATAATTTGCTTGAACACTTAATGTGATTGTTACTGGCTTTGCCATAATTACTATATTTAAAGGTTAATAAATACATATTTATATAGACCATTAATTAAATTCGGCGGGGCAAGCCAGTAAGATTTGGAGTAATTCGATCTAAAAACGAATATCAAATTTAATGTTTTTTTTCTAATAATTTAATATTGTTTTTCTCAAATTACTGTTTTTTAAGCGATTATTATTAAAATTGTATGTGGAATCACTATTTTCCTTCATCATCTAAAAAGAAACATTTCGTCTAAAAAAAATCTAATTCTCAATATAAATGGATTGGTCCTTAAAATTAATAAAAAAAGAATGCGAAGTACTATTGAACAAATTATGACTTTTAAAAATGTTTGTGATGTAATTATTGAGGTGAAAGAAAAGGGAATTTCGATTTAAGAATTTTGATTAACGATTGCTGATTTTTGATTTAAAAATCAGCAACAAGAAACATTTGAAATTTAAAATCGTTTATCTGAAATCTAAAATATTATTTCTCCCCTTCCCATTCCGCATAAAATTGCGACAGGAATCCTTCCATGTATTTATGTCTTTCTTGTGCAATTTGTTTTCCGGTCACCGTATTCATTTTGTCTTTTAGCAGTAACAACTTTTCGTAAAAATGATTGAGCGTTGGAGAATCATTATTCTTGTACTCTTCCTTTGACATCTTCGTTTTCGGAGCAATTTTAGGGTCGTAGATCGTTCTGTTTTTAAAACCCCCATAATTAAACGTTCGGGCAATTCCAATGGCGCCAATGGCGTCTAAACGATCCGCGTCCTGAACTATATCCAGCTCAATGGAAGAGAATTTCTTTTCGAAATTACCGCCTTTGTAGGAGATGTTTTCAATGATATTTATTACATGTGCTATCGTTTCTTCTGCTGCGTTTTCTGATTCTAAGAATTCGCGGGCTACGGTGGGTCCAACAGTCTCGTCTCCATTATGAAATTTACTGTCGGCAATATCATGAAGTAGCGCTCCTAAACGAACAATTGTTGCATCACACGCTTCGTTTTTAGAAATTAAAACAGCATTTTTATACACTCTTTCAATATGGAACCAGTCGTGTCCGCCTTCGGCATTTTCTAATTTTTCTTTAACGAAAAGAATCGTCTTGTCAATTATATCTTCTTTGATCATTTTAATATTGGTCTTAATCAAAAATGTTGAATCTTGAAGCACAATAACTTCAAAACTCAACATTTTTTATTCTTTTATTTAGAACTTAAAAATCTATCGTGCTAAAGCAGGTTCTACCCATTTGAAAATATGGGATTCTTGTGGAATTACCATACGTTCTGAAATTTTAGCCATTCTTCCTGGTAATTTCATTAAGTAATCACGGGCTTTCTCCGCTTCATCTGTCAAACCGGACATTTTTTCAATTTCCCATTTTTCAACCAATTTTTGCATGATATCAACATAATCGGAAGCAGTATAAACACCTATTCGCTGCGCCGAATCAGAAAACTGTTCGAAAGCAGTACTGATTTTTTGTCCAGATTCTCTAAGAAAATGCGCAGGCATAACGATTTTTGCTTTCATCATATATTGAAAAGCAAGCATCATTTCACTTGGATCCACTTGAAAAATTCTAGTCACAAATTCGCTATACGCATGATGATGGCGCATCTCGTCACCAGCAATCATTTTGCACATTTTAGACAATTTGTTATCTCCATATTTCTTCGCCATTTGCGCCACTCTATTATGAGAAACATAAGTAGCTAACTCTTGAAAACTAGTGTATACAAAATTCTTGTAAGGATCACGTCCGGTTCCAATGTCAAAACCATCATTAATAAGATGTTGTGTAGTCATCTCGATTTCGCGCATGTTTACACGACCTGACAAATACAAGTATTTATTAAGCAAATCTCCATGACGATTTTCCTCACCAGTCCATTGTCTGATCCATTTAGACCATCCATTTCTTTCCACGTTATCAATGCCATCTACATCCATTAACCAGGATTCGTAGGTTGGCAAAGCTTCTTCGGTGATTGTATCTCCCACTAAAGTTACCCAGAAATCATATGGTAATTCTTTTGCTATTTCACGTAATTCTTTAACCTCATCAAAAAAGGTGTCACTTTCAGAATTAGGCAAGAAATCTGATGGTTGCCATATTTTTTCCACTGGGATTAGATACTGATCAACAAAGCTATCCACGTTTTTTTCCAAAAACTGCATTACTTCTAATCGAATGTTTTTTATTGACATTATATATAAATTAAATTTTTATTCCTTGTACAACCGTTTTTTCGGTTAATTCTGATAGTTCCTCAAAACTATAATCTTTCACCGCTAAAGGTTTATGAATTACAAAGGTAAGGTGATTTCCTAAACCTAAGGGGAAAAATCCATATTTAACGATTTTCCAAGAGTTGTTTATCGTTACTGGAACCACATAAGCAGATGGTGCATTTTTACATAATATTTTCAATCCAGTCTGAGAAAATGACTTTGGCTCTCCGTTTTTGCTTCTGGTTCCTTCCGGAAAAATAACTGCCGAGCGTTTGTATTTTCCAATATATTCTGCCAATCCTTTGATTGCAGGAATAGCTTGTTTGGGGTCTTTGCGATCAATAAGGACCGAACCCCCGTGTCTCAAATTATAAGAAACACTTGGAATTCCTTTTCCTAATTCCATTTTACTGACAAATTTACAATGAAAACGACGTAAATACCAAATCATTGCAATAATATCATACATACTTTGATGATTAGAAACAAAAATCAAAGGGGCATCTTTAGGAATATTATCTATATTTTCAAATTTATAGGTTGTTCCTAAAAGATTGGTGCATTTTACCAACAAAAAGTTCATATAATCCACACTCTTTTTATGAGCCTGATAACCAAAAACAGTAAAACAAATCCATTGAATGGGATGAAACAGGACCAATATAAGACCAAAACACAAATAATAAATTATGGATATTGGATAGGAAATCAGTTTTTGCATTCTTAAAATATTAGCCACAAAAGTAAGAAATATATTTTTAGTCGGATTTAAATCACAAACAATATATAGAATTCGTGTTTAATCGTAACTTTGCAGAATAAAATCCATGTCTTTTTTATCCAAAAATGAACTTCACTTATCCAAAAAACGAAAAACTAAAAAGTAAAATCACCATTGGATTATTGTTTTCCGAAGGGAAATCAGTGTCTAAATATCCTTTACGATTAGTCTATTATTCTGGTAATTTGGACAATCCCGACACTTCGGGGCAAAATATAAAGATGGGCGTTTCGGTATCAAAAAAACATTTTAAAAAAGCGGTTGACCGAAATTATTTTAAACGCGTTCTTCGTGAAACCTATCGTCTCAACAAACATTTACTATTGGATAATCTGGATAAACCCTATGCTTTTATGTTGTTTTACCAAAGCAAAGACCGTTTGTCTTATGAGGAAATCAACACCAAAACTATTCAATTGTTTGAGAAATTTTTGCAACAAAATAGTAAAACTACTTTGTCAGAAAATAACCTAGATTTAGAAAAATTATAATTTGCAATTCAATCAAATGAAGCAATAGAACCTTTATATACAATACTTTAATTAATATTGACGTTTTATTGTTATTTTAGCGGTTACAAATTTAGTTATACGAAACCCATGAACTTCTTTTTCAAAAAAAAATTCATAATTCCTATTGTCGCTTCGGCATTTTTATTCATTGGAACCAGTTTCAAAGACGATTTTTTTGAAATTGCCAAACAGATAGAAATATTCACCACGCTTTTTAAAGAGTTGAATAAAAATTACGTTGACGAGACAAATCCTGGCGATTTAATGGATAAAGCCATCAAAGGAATGTTAGGCAGCTTGGATCCTTACACTGTTTATTTCAACGAACAAGAAGTGGTACGATTCAAAATAAATAACACAGGAGAATATACTGGAATTGGTGCTTTATTAACCAGAAAAGAGGAGAAACTAACGGTAAAAGAAATTTATAAAAACTTCCCTGCGGATAAAGCTGGACTCAAGCCCGGTGATGAAATTATTCAAATAGGAGATGTACTTTTATCTGCATTCAAAGAAGATGCTTCACAACTTTTTAAAGGGGCAAAAAATACTAAAATTGACATCAAATACATTCGACAAGGAAAAACCAACACGACCCAAATTGTATTGGATGAAGTAGAAATAAAATCAGTGCCATTTTTCGGGAAAATTGATGCAAAAACCGGTTATATTGTCTTATCCCATTTCAATAAAAAAGCTTCCGTCGAAACTAAAGAGGCGTTAGAACAATTAAAAAGGGAGGGTGCACAAAGAATTATCTTGGATTTAAGAGACAACCCAGGCGGACTTTTGAATGAAGCAGTGAATATTTGCAATCTCTTTGTTCCAAAAAATGAAATCATCGTAACTACAAAATCGAAAATCGAAAAACACAATACTACCTATAAAACTGCCAATGAACCTATTGATACCGAAATTCCATTAATTATAATTGTCAATGGAAGAAGCGCATCCGCATCAGAAATTGTTTCGGGAGCCTTACAGGACTTAGACCGTGCCGTGGTACTGGGAAGCCGAAGTTTTGGAAAAGGATTAGTGCAAAGACCAGTAGAATTAACCTATGGAACGCAACTAAAGGTAACCATTGCCCGTTATTATACCCCTTCCGGAAGATGTATTCAAGCCCTAGATTACGCTCATAAAGACAAAAGTGGTGTAGCCACTAGAACCGAGCAAAAAAATTACAATGCATTCAAAACACGAAAAGGAAGAGCTGTTTATGATGGTGGCGGAATTCAGCCTGATGTAGAGCTTAGCGAAACTAAACTAAGTCCAATCACCAACGCATTAATACGCAATGATGGAATTTTCAATTATGTGACGCATTATTATTATAAAAATCCAACTTTAGGAGATAAGATTCCAACGATTTCAGATGCGGATTATTTAGACTTTAAACAGTTTTTAAAAGCTGAAAAGTTCTCTTTTGATACAGAAACAGAGTTGGCATTGAAAAATACTTTGGCTATAGCCAAAAAAGAAAAAGTAGACGAATCCATATCTACAGAATATCAGCAATTGTTGAGTGCATTGCAAAAAAGTGAAGATCTGCTATTGGATAAAAATCAAAAAGAGATCAAGAATCTTATCTTAGATGAAATCATAAAAAGGTATCAATACCAAGAAGGATTATATCAATATTATATAAAAAACAATACCGAAGTTAAAAAAGCGGTTAGCATTTTGGACAATAATTCAGAATACAAATCTATTTTGAAATTATAATGAACAAATTTTTCCAAATATTATTTTTACTTTTTTGTTGTTATCTAAAAGCTCAAGAAAAACCGGTTGAAACGGTATTTTTTGAATTTGACAAATACAACCTTAGCGAAGAACAAATAAAAACCATCATTGATTTTGCTAAAAAAGCAGATACGACCAAGATAGAATCGATTCAAATTTATGGTTATTGTGACGATAGAGGGGACAACGATTATAATTATAAATTATCCAAGAGCAGGGTGAATACCGTTCAAGACATCCTTACTTCCAACGGTTTTAATAAAAATAAAATTGTGATCATAGAAGGTAAGGGACGTGTGATTATACAAACGGACGCTGTGGAAAACTTAGTAGAAACTCGTTCCAAAAACAGACGTGTTGATTTATTTCTTGTAAAAAAGAATAGTTTTGGAAACGGCATTTTTAACTCTTTTCAAGAAAATCATAAGGTTGGTGATCGTATTTATCTAGAAAATATCTTCTTTGATTTAGGAAGAAGTGAGCTTACTTTACATTCGAAAAAAGAATTAGACAAAGTCATATTGATTTTGCAAAAAAATCAAAATCTTCAATTTGAAATAAGAGGCCATGTCTGTTGCACACCCAGTTATTACGATGATGCCATAGACGAAGCCACACAGGAAAGAAAACTTTCGACGAATCGTGCCCGGAATGTTTTTAAATATTTAATGTCAAAAAAAATTAACAGCCTTCGAATGACCTACAAAGGCTGTGGCAATAAATTTCCCGTTGGAAAAGGGGATGCTTTTGACCGAAGAGTAGAATTTCTTATTGTAAAAATATAATTATTCCCGTTTCATCTCAATATGCGGGATGTCATCCTCCAAATACATTTCGCTGGTTTGAACAAAACCATGACCTTCATAGAACTTTTTAAGGTATAATTGGGCACCAATGGTAATTTGGCTTTCGCCAAAATGCAGCAAAACACCAGCAATAGCTTCACGCATTAAATCATGTCCCCATTTCCGGTCACGGTAATTTGCATCTACAACCACTCTACCAATCGAGGCATTATCAAAACTGATTCCTGCCTTAAAAAGTCTTGCATGAGCTACGATTTTTCCTTCGAATTCTCCAAAAAGATGCAACGCCACTTTATCCTTGCCGTCAAGATCGAGATAAACGCAGTTTTGTTCCACTACAAATATTTCGCTTCGCAATCGCAGCAAATCGTATAGTTCGTGAACAGAAAGTGCCTCAAAAGGCTTTATACTCCATTTTAACATCGTGTGCTTTTTATTCTATTTATAGATTGCAAATTAAAGAAAATAAAAATCAGTTTTTCAAAACAACAACCGATTTTATTATGGATTCTAACTCATGCATCAAATCGCGTTTTTCAATGGAAGGCGCATAACAAAAACCCTCAAGAACCAGAATTCTGCTGTTTTCCTTGTCAACAATGGCATAATTGATAAATGGTCCCTGCATATAATCATTTTTCAACTCCCAGGTTCCTTTAGTCTCATAGGTTTTTTTCCCATCAAGCGTGGTCTTGAAAAGATACGGTGCATAGGCTTCTTCCGTAACCATGTTAGATTTTGGTTCGGTACCACTAATGTATAATTGCCCAATTGAATCTCTCATTTTGATAATACTGGTAATCAAATTTGAATTCTTCTTTATGGAACTTATAGGAACCTGATAGATCAAAAGGCTATTGTTTCCCCCGTTAATTTCCTTTTTCAACCACATAAATTTACTTTTATGAAGTACATAGGCATAGTTGGAAGGGATTTTTAGTGAAATATGGAATTTGTTAGCAATAACTTTTGGATTGAGTAGTGAATGAGAATTAATTCTCTGGCTTTCAGCTATTTCTGTTTTTTTGATTAACTGAAGCATTTTCGGAGCATTTTTTTCTATACATTTTATAATGTCTGCCCCTGTTTTTCCGGAGATATAAAACACATTTTGAGGTGATGCATATTGATTTTTTTTTATTTCAAAATTGTTTTCTACTTCTTTTTTAACCACTATAATTGCTCTGCTATCCGTCATGAATCCTTCCAGAAGTTTAATTGGATATTGATTTATGTTAAAAAGAGGTTCTTCTTGTGGTAAACCAATAACTGGTGATGCAAACTTATTTCGGATGCTGTCGCCCACTTCGCCATTCCACAATTGATCATCGATAATAACGGAAATCGTGTTGATTTTCCCATTAGTTTTCCGAGGTAAATTATCACTTTTCTTGGCACAGGAAAAGAACATAAAAGAAATAAAAAGAAATAAAAATTGAGCCTTCTTCATTATTATTTAATTAAAAAATAAAACCCAAATTTATAGCTATTTCTTTTATTATCCGCTTCATTACAGGTTTACTATTTCTGCAGCGAATATCATTCCATTTTTTCAGTCTGTTTACAATCATTTATTCCTCCTGCTCTGTTTCAATTTACTAGAAATAAATTTTGCATTCGCAATGGATAAAAATAAAAAACCCATAAATAATGCTTGTAACACTATTTATGGGTTTTCAGGTAAACTACAAAAAGTAGTTTTAGTATGTCGCAATTAGTCCAAGATAGCCGCAATTCCAGGTAATACTTTACCTTCCAGCATTTCAAGCATAGCGCCTCCGCCTGTAGAAACATAACTCATCTTATCTTCTAAACCAAATTGTTTTACTGCCGCAACTGAATCGCCACCACCAACTAGAGAAAACGCTCCTTTTTCTGTAGAAGCCGCAATATAATTCCCAAGAGCAATAGTTCCTTTTGCAAATTTTTCCATTTCAAAAACACCTAATGGTCCGTTCCAAAGAATGGTTTTGGACTCCATAATTACTTTTTCGAACATAGCTAATGATTTTGGTCCTGCGTCAAGTCCTTGCCATCCATCTGGAATTTCATTAACATCTACAATTTTCGTTTCCGCATCATTTGAAAATGCATTCGCTGCAACAACATCAACCGGAATATGAATTTGAACTCCTTTTTCCTTAGCCAATCTTAAAATTTCTAATGCCAATTCTTGTTTGTCATCTTCACAGATAGAATCTCCAATTTTACCGCCCAATGCTTTCACAAAAGTAAAGGTCATTCCGCCACCAATAATCATGTGATCCACTTTGTCCAAAATATTTTCGATAACCGTAATTTTAGAAGACACTTTTGATCCACCAAGAACTGCTGTGACTGGTTTTTCACTGTTTTTCAAAACCTTATTCAAGCTTTCAATTTCTTTAGCCAATAATAATCCGAAACATTTTTCAGTAGGAAAGAATTGCGCAATAATAGTTGTAGATGCATGTGCTCTGTGTGCTGTTCCAAAAGCATCATTTACATAAATATCACCAAGCGACGCTAGCTCTTTTGCGAAAGCAACATCTCCGGCTTCTTCTTCGCTGTGAAAACGCAAATTTTCCAATAATAAAACTTCTCCAGCCTGTAATTTTGCTGCAGCATCTTTGGCTACCGAACCAACACAATCTGAAGCAAATTGAACAGGAACTCCAAGAACTTCTGAAGTCGTTTTTAAGATATGTTTTAATGAATATTTGCCTTCAACACCTTTTGGTCTTCCTAAATGTGACATCAAAATTACGCTTCCGCCTTGTGCAAGAATTGCATCGATTGTAGGTTTTGCCGCTTCGATACGAGTAGCATCAGTCACGTTAAAATCCTCATCTAATGGCACATTAAAATCAACACGGATTATAGCTTTTTTATTTTTGAAATTGAAATCGTTTAAAGTTTTCATTAGGCCTTTTTTTAGTTTATTTTTTTTGAAAGAATAACAAATATAGAACTTTTAAATTATTAATAAATTTGAAAAAATCAAATAAATTCTGTTTTAAGCAACGAAATCGATGTAAATAAATAAATAATGTTTCATTTTAATGTTTTAAGTGTTTTTTATTCTAAAGGAAGTTAAATTTTTATTATTTAAAACATCGGATGCTTAACTATCATTTTACAGCTGAAAATTTTAGACTAAACCATTTTCTTATATCTTTGCTTTATGCAATTTTCAGAAATTTTAGGACAAGAACACATTAAAAGTCATTTGACAAAAAGTGCTGATTTGGGAAGAATTCCCCACGCACAACTGTTCGTGGGTCCTGAGGGAAGCGGTACGTTACCTATGGCAATCGCTTATGCCCAATACATTATTTGCAGCAATCAAAACTCGGAAAATTCGGGTTCAAATGAGGCTTGTAATCTGAAATTCAATAAAATTTCGCACCCCGATTTACATTTTGTTTATCCAACCGTAAGCACCGAAGAAGTAAAAACAAAGCCAAAAAGTATTGATTTCATTACAGAATGGGGACAATTTTTAACTGAAAATCCTTATGGAGGATTGTTTGATTGGTATCAAATGCTAGGCGTTAAAAATAAACAAGGCGAAATTAGAGTCGACGATGCACAGGAAATCCTGAAATCTTTGGCTTTGAAATCCTATGAAGGCGGGTACAAAATAATGATCATTTGGATGGCAGATAAATTAAATATCGCCGCTTCCAATAAATTATTGAAATTACTGGAGGAACCAACAGACAGAACGGTTTTCATACTGATTTCGGAAAACGAAGAAGATCTTATTCAAACCATACGTTCCCGTTGCCAAGTCTTGCATTTTAATGGTTTACCCGAAAAAGTTATTGCCGAAGCCTTAGTTTCACGTGAAAATACTGAAACTAAAACGGCCGTAAAAATAGCGCACCAAGCGCAAGGAAATTACAACAAAGCACTACAATTGTTGCAACCGGATAGCGAATCTGTTTTTTTCGAAAAATGGTTTGTAGATTGGGTTCGTGCCGCTTTTAGAGCAAAAGGAAATGCGGCAGCAATTCAGGATTTAATTCAGTGGAGCGAACAAATTGCCGGTTTGGGAAGAGAGACTCAAAAGAAGTTTTTACACTTTTGTATTGATATGTTCCGTCAGGCTTTGTTATTGAATTATCAAGCCGAAAGTTTAGTTTACATAGAACCGCAAGTCGAGAAATTCAAAATGGAGAATTTCGCCCCTTTTGTCAATGGCAATAATATTAATGATATCTTTCAGGAACTTTCGGATGCGATGTATCATATTGAACGCAACGGAAATGCAAAAATAATCTTAACCGATTTATCAATAAAACTTACCCGATTAATTCACAAAAAATAAAAACATGAACAACATTACTTCGATTTTAATTCTAATTTTCTTAGCTATTACTTTTCTTCAATCCGGATATGATAAACTGTTTTATTGGAAAGATAATGTGGATTGGTTAAAAGGTCATTTTGCAAAAACACCGTTGAAAAATGCTGTGCCATTAGCCTTATTGAATATATTAATTTTAGAGTTGATTTCAGGTATTTTATGTGTGGTTGGCTGCATCGAATTATTTGTAAACAACGGAAGAATTTTTGGTTTTTATGGAGCTGTTTTTTCTTGCATTACTTTACTAATGTTACTATTCGGACAGCGATTGGCTAAAGATTATGATGGCGCAAGAACTATAGTTATCTATTTCATACCAGCAATAATGGCTGTGTATTGGTTAAATTAAAAATAAAATCAGAAAAAAAGTAATTACATTGACAAATAAAATGATACCAAAACATCCTTCAGAATCCGTAACAATATTAACCGATTTAGTTTTGCCAAGTGAAACAAATCCTTTAAATAATCTTTTTGGTGGCGAACTTCTAGCTCGTATGGATCGTGCAGCAAGTATCGCAGCAAGAAGACATTCGAGAAGAATTGTGGTTACAGCCTCCGTAAATCATGTAGCTTTCAATAGAGCCATTCCATTAGGAAGTGTGGTTACGGTCGAAGCCAAAGTTTCCAGAGCTTTCAAGAGTTCGATGGAAATTTTTATTGATATTTGGGTAGAAGACAGAGAATCTGGAAACCGCACCAAAGCCAATGAAGCAATTTATACTTTCGTTGCCGTAGATGATACCGGAAGACCTGTTGAAGTTCCTCAAATAATCCCGGAAACAGAACTGGAAAAACAACGTTTTGACGCTGCTTTGCGCCGCAAACAACTCAGTTTGGTTTTAGCAGGGAAATTAAACCCTCATGATGCCACTGAATTGAAAGCGTTGTTCATGTAAAAAAAAGAATAACTGATTAACTTTTGATGAAAATTAAGGATTTAAAAATATTTTATAAAGAGAAAATTCACATCAAAAAAAGAAGTATTTTTACGAAAATATATGTTGCTCTAAATGAAATTTTCAGGAGAAATATTCATCCTGCCAGTTTCTTACGATTATAAAAAATAATACAAATAGATGAAAGAAAAGGTAAAAGAGAAGATGAGTACAGAGAAAGAAGCAAAATTAAAAGCGTTACAACTTACGCTAGACAAATTGGACAAAACCTACGGAAAAGGTACGGTGATGAAAATGGGAGACAAAGCCATTGTAGAAGTAGAAACTATTTCTTCGGGGTCTCTAGGGATTGATTTAGCCTTAGGAGTTGGTGGTTATCCAAGAGGAAGAATTATTGAAATATACGGTCCGGAATCATCTGGTAAAACAACATTGACACTTCACGCGATTGCTGAAGCTCAAAAAGCAGGTGGAATTGCTGCTTTTATTGATGCGGAACATGCATTCGACAGAAATTATGCGGAGAAATTAGGAGTAGACATTGAAAATCTAATCATTTCTCAACCAGATAATGGAGAACAAGCATTAGAAATTGCCGAAAACTTGATTCGTTCAGGTGCAATTGACATTGTAGTAATTGACTCGGTTGCTGCTTTGACTCCAAAAAGTGAGATCGAAGGGGAAATGGGAGATTCTAAAATGGGACTTCATGCTCGTTTAATGTCTCAAGCATTACGTAAACTAACCGGTACCATCAGCAAAACAAATTGTACTGTTTTCTTTATCAATCAATTGAGAGAGAAAATTGGAGTAATGTTCGGAAATCCAGAAACTACAACTGGAGGAAATGCATTGAAGTTTTACGCTTCAGTACGTTTAGATATTCGTCGTTCTACACAAATCAAGGATGGTGATAATGTACTTGGAAACAGAACCAAAGTTAAAGTGGTGAAAAACAAAGTGGCTCCGCCATTTAAAATCGCTGAATTTGACATCATGTATGGTGAAGGAATTTCAAAAACAGGAGAAATTTTAGATCTTGCTGTAGAATTTGAAATCATCAAAAAAGCGGGTTCTTGGTTTAGTTATGGTGAAACCAAATTAGGACAAGGTCGTGATGCGGTAAAATCTTTAATCAAAGACAATCCAGAATTAGCAGACGAATTAGAATTAAAAATAAAAGCAAGAATAAAAGAATTAGCTGAAGCATAAAACTAAAAAAGAGTTCACTACGGTGGACTCTTTTTTTATATACTATTTATTAAAAAGCAAACTTATTTTCATTTTCGGTCTTTTCAAATTCCTGCAATTGAGAGTAAATGGTATTTCGAACTTCTTCCCGAATTACTTTTCTACTGCTTCCGGTTTTACCAAAGGTATCTACTTGCGAATGTATTTTAACCCTCATAATTCCTGGGCTTCCGCTAAAAAAAGTATAGGAAAATCTTTTTTTATTGTCGGCAAAACTAATTGGAACAATAGGTATTTGATGTTCAATCGCTAATCTGAAAGCGCCGTCTTTAAAAGTGTCTAACAATACCGATTCATCATCCGGCACGCCGCCTTCTGGGAAAATACAAACACTCAATCCTCTATCAATTCTATTCTGCGCCTGATTAAAAACTTCCATTCTGCTTTTTGGACAGCCTCGATCGACTAAAATACAGCTTCGTTTGTAAAAAAATCCAAATAATGGAATCTTGGCCAACTCGTGTTTACCAACAAAAACAAAAGGATTTTTAATGGTGGCCAGCATCAGCATGATATCGGCCATGGAAGTGTGATTGGCAACAATCATATAGCTTTTATGGGATTCCAGTTCCTGGTTTTTTTCAACTTTATAATAAAAACCCATTCCAAAGAGAATGAATTTTGCCCAAATTCGAGCCATCTTAAAAAAGTAAGGATATCCGCTTTCGGTCAAAATGGAAAGCACCAAAAAAGGAAACATAGCGAGAATGGGAATAGCCATTAAAATGTAAAACCATACGCGCCACAGTGTCCAAAAAATAATTTTTAATCCTTTCATAATGCCAAAAGTAAGGAATCGGATGTAAATAGCGGTAAAAGAATTAAATTTGGCAACTTTAGTGTTAGAAAAAAATAGTAATCTTTGCGAACTTTGCGAAAAACTTTGCAACCTTTGCGGTAAAACGTTAAAAAATACAATGGCAAAAATACTTACCGGCGTTCAAAGTACAGGAACACCACATTTAGGAAACTTACTTGGCGCAATCATTCCCGCAATAGCTTTATCAAATAATCCCAAAAATGAATCGTTTCTTTTCATTGCCGATTTGCACTCGATCACGCAAATAAAAAACGGCGAAACATTAAGAACAAATACCTACAGCACCGCTGCTGCTTGGCTTGCCTGTGGTTTAGATGTAAATAAAGTGGTTTTTTACAGACAATCGGATGTGCCTCAAACGGCGGAATTATCCTGGTATTTGAGTTGTTTTTTCCCTTTTCAACGTTTGACATTGGCACATTCATTCAAGGATAAAGCGGATAGACTGGAAGATGTTAATGCCGGTTTGTTTTCGTATCCAATGCTAATGGCTGCCGATATTTTATTATACGATGCAAATTTTGTTCCCGTGGGGAAAGACCAGTTGCAACACCTTGAAATCACTCGCGATGTAGCATCTCGTTTCAACCACCAAATGGGAGAAACTTTTGTAATTCCCGAAGCGATAATACAAAAAGACGGCATGCTTATTCCCGGTACCAATGGAGGAAAAATGAGTAAATCAGCAAATAATATCATCAATATTTTCCTTGATGATAAGTCCTTACGCAAACAAGTGATGAGCATCGAAACCGACAGCACGCCACTGGAAGATCCTAAAAATCCGGAAACGTGTAATGCATTTGCGATTTATAAATTATTAGCCAATGAAGAACAAATAGCCAGAATGACTGCCAATTACCTTGGTGGATATTACGGTTACGGTCACGCCAAACAAGCTTTGTTTGAATTAATCACGGAGACCTTCAAAACCGAAAGAGAGAAATACAATTACTACATGAATAACCTTCCTGAGGTCGATGCTTTACTAAAAATTGGTGCTGGGAAAGCTTCGGCTGTAGCTAATGGCGTTTTAGCAAGAGTGAGAGATAAATTAGGATTTGAGGTGTAATAATCTATTTTTAAAACATGGAAGTCATTTAAGTTTTTTATAGTTTTATTACTATTTCACAAAAGCTTAAATGACTTATATGTTAAAATCATATTTATAGCAATCCCTTTTTAGTTCAAAGACTGGAAAGGGATTTTTTTTTAAAATATCACTAAAAGTGGGTATTTCTTATAAGATTTACAATCCATATTTTTGGTAAAGACTATTTAAAAAAATAGCACTAACTTTAAATCATAAAACTATGAAACAAAGCACAAAGCACAAAGCACAAAGCACAAAGCTACATTAGCAAATTTATTCTTTTTGTTTTAGCAATAACGTTTAGCAATTGCCAAGTAGAGGAAGAACTCCTTGAAAATAAAGAGCAACACAATGCTATTGATAAAGACAAAATTTCGCTTGTTCAATTCAAAAACGAAACAAAGCTCAATCCCAAGCAAATGCAATCCAATACAGCAGCTAAAAAAAACAATACAGCTAAAGAAACCATGCGCTTTTCTGATTTTATAATTGATACGCTGGCAATAAAAAAACACGTTAGTGAAACTAATAAAACGACTTATACTTTTCGTATTTACCCATTGACAACAGTAGCGCAACCAAATGAAATATATAATCTTGTATATCATAAAGTCAACAATTCATGGGAAACCTCCATTTTTTACTTAAAGAAATTCCCGAAAAGTGATACTAAACAAAAAATATTTGAAAAAATAGAACGGATATATGAAGGAACCGTCGCTAATTCTTTGACATCAAAAACTACTAGTTTAGAAATGTGTACTTTTGAAACTACTAGTTATCACTGTACAAATAGCGGAGAGTGCAGTAGAACTGGCATCTGTGATTTATGTTATTTATGCACAAGCACAACCATAACTTATGAATCTTGTGCCAGCGGAGGAGGTAGTGGCGGCGGAGGGTCGTCTGACCCAGGCAATACTTCTGATGGCGGAGGCACAGCGGATCCTTATGCTTACGCACCTAATTTTTATGACAATCCTGTATATGACGACCCAAACTATATTAATGCAGTAAAGAGGTCGTATGTTTGGACTAATTTAGGAGATGCAGCACAAGGTTTTTTTGCCAGTAATCAAGATAATATGAATGCTTTTAATCAAATTATTCAATATCAAATCGATGAAAATTGGTCGGACGAAAGTTGTGTTTTTGCACAAGAAATGTTTAATTATTTATCTGGAAATAGTTTTAACGGGATTATTGTTCCTGCAATTAATCAATTTGTTAAAGAAATGATTAATTCAATGGTAAATAATTATGGCTATTCTTCTGACGGATTTATGGGGGACACTGATTACGATAACATTGATTATTCTGGCCCTAAACAGTTGATTCCAAAGAGTATTATTCTGAACGATGGTTCTACACTAATAATAAGCTTTGGAACCACTCAAAGCGACAATAAAAATTCAAACAATGAGGTTGCTGTAGATTTAGTTAATAGTATAAAATTTGCAATAAATTTAGCAAATAGCAACCTAGAAAATTCTAATAAAATAACCTCAATATATATTGCTGCCACAACAAATGGCACTCATTCCTCTACAAGTAATCATACAAGAGGCACTGCGGTTGACATAAGTAGAATAAATGGCACAAAAATGATTAATTTAGGTAATAATATTCAAGTTAAAGCCCTGCAAGATGCTTTTGATAACTATCCGTCAATCAGAGAGAATTTCGGACCTTCTTTTAAACACAAGACATTTCCTAACGGATCTGTAAATCTGAATTGGCCTATTGGCGGTCACCAAGACCACATTCATGTATCAGTTCAAAGTTATTAATCCTTAAAATACAATTATGAAAAATATTATTTTACTAGTATCTATAATGACAGTTTTAAGTTGTAAATCTCAAAACTTTGAAGCTAAAGAAGTAAACAATTTAGAATTAAATAATTTAATTGGAAATATAAGTTATTTTAAATCTTACGCTTTAACTGATAATTTAATCAATATCGTTATCACAAAAAACGAGGTAGGAAGCGCAAAAAATGAAGAATCAGGTGAAGTTTCCAATAATTTGTATTTATCTAAATGCGAATTTGGAGAACTGCCAATTTGCAAATTATATTTATTGGAGAATTTTATCAATATAAATATTGTAAAAGTATATGAGGATAAAAAAAACATTAAAATTGATATTACATCTGGAAATTTTAATCAGCGTAAATCATATACAATTTTAATCTCACTAAATTAATATATTGAATATTAGGTTTAATAGTCCAAAATAGTTGATGAAACCCTTTCTGGGTACTATTAAATATAATGTTCCAAAAAGTTGATTGATATCCGTTTCAATCAACTTTTTTTAATTTAAATAAATTCAAAAAAAAGTGTAACCCACCGTGTAAAAGTCAACTGATAACCCAGATATTTCTCTACATTCTATGATAAAAACAAGCGAAAATTACAATATTAGGTTATATTGTTTCAGCCCCTTAAATAATCGGACACAATTATAAATAGAAATCTATAATTTTGTACGATGGAAAAGAGAAAATTTACCAAAGAAGAGAAGCTA